>CAXUIS010000064.1:2269-20836 GCA_964250915.1 uncultured Ktedonobacteraceae bacterium
CCGGATTACAACGTTAGCGTTGTAATCCGGTCCATTCCTACTCAAAGGCCGATTTCCAGCAGTATTCTGGCGAAAATGCCACACGTCTCCGGGTCGCGCGAACGGTTCAGGATGGCTTGCTCATCAGAGCAATCGCGCTTGGAGACAAGGGACGGGATCCTTTTTCGCGCTATAGCTGAGCTTCGATAGCTGCCTTATCTATCACCGACCAGATGTGCCAAATCTTCTCTCCCCGAAATTCATAGAAGACATTCTCGGTAAAGGAAACGCTCTTCCCGTTGACATGGAGTCCGAGGAACGTTCCCTTTGGCGTACAGTCGAAGCCCAGTCGGCTCGCTATATACGGCGGATCGGAAATGAGCAGCTGAATGGTGAAAGAAAGGTCCGGAATGTTCTCAAAGTCTCTCTGCAGCAACTCACGAAACCCTCCTCTCCCGATCCGCTGACCGTTGTAGGACACCTCATCATGAACAAACTGGTCCAGCTTGGGCCAGTCCTGCGTATTCAGGCAGGCAATGTATCCTCGGTAGACGTCGGAAAGGTCGGTTTTCATCATAGCAATTGCTCCTGTGCTTCTCCAATACAGCAGTTAGTAGAACGAGTGAGCGAGGCGAAAGAGGAAAAGGAGGGATATGCTCCATCTGCTCGCGCAGCACGTTTGACCAAGCTTCTGGTCCTGTTTTCACATCGTAAGAGTTCTAGCCCTTCCTTGTTTGAGCGCATAGAGATTCCATCCGCGAGCTGCCTTTCTGTGGAGAAGAGCTTGTCGAACTCATCTCAGACGGAAAGGACGCAAGAAGGTCCGCATGTCCTCGACCAGCAGTTCTGGGACTTCAAGGGCTGCGAAATGACCACCACGGGGCATCTCGGTCCAGCGTGCAACACGCAGGAAGCGTTCGCCCAGTTCGCGCGGCGGGTAGGTCAGATCTTTGGGGAAGAGAGCAACCCCTGCTGGAACTTCGATATACTGTCCTACCGAGAGCTGCGGTGCCGATTGGAGGCCGTCCTCATGATATAAACGCACGCTCGAAGAGATGGTTCCCGTCGTCCAGTAGATCATGAGATTGGTGAGCAGTTCATCTTTGGTGTAGCTCCTCTCGATCTCACCGTCACAATCGCTCCACGTGCGGAACTTCTCGACAAACCAGCCAGCCAAGCCGACAGGTGAATCGGAGAGCGCGTAGGAGATGGTTTGTGGTTTGGTGGTTTGCAGCGCGGCATATGCTCCCTCCTGGAAAAACCACTTCCCAACGGAGCCGAGGAAGCGATCTTCAGCAGGCGAAGGGTTCGGGATATCAGGAGGAAAGGCGATCTCAGGAGGAAAGCCAATGTCAGTGAGATGAATACCAAGAACGTGCTCAGGGTGGGCTAGGGCCAGCAGGCGTGTGACACGGCTGCCAATATCACCACCGCTGACAGCGTAGTGCTGGTAGCCAAGCACCTGGGTCATCAACGTCGAGAGCAGTGAGGCCGCGCGCAGTGACTTCATCCCGCCAGGGAAATGAGGACGGTCCGAGAAGCCGAAGCCCGGCAACGACGGCACAATGACGTCAAAGGAGTCAAGAGGGTTGCCGCCAGTGCTCTCAGGATCAGTTAAAAGAGGGATGATCTTATGGAAACGATAGAAGGAATCCGGCCAGCCGTGGATCAGCAGGAGAGGCGTGGGGTTGGGTCCTTTGCCCCGCACATGGAGAAAGTGGAGACGGCTTCCGTCGATATCCGCACGAAATTGTGCAAACTGGTTGAGCGTTGTCTCCTGAGCACGCCAGTCGTAGGAGTGCTGCCAGTAATCCACCAAATCCTTCAAATAGCCCAGATGTGTGCCATAGGTCCACCCGACATTCTCCGCCTCATCAGGCCAATAGGTCCGCGCCAGACGCTCTCGCACATCATCGAGGGCGGCTTGTGAAATGGCGATGGTGAATGGTTGAATACTCATAGGGATGTAGTGACTCCTTTCGATGGCAGAATGTTCTTGACAAAGATAGTATACCCCTGAATGCATCTTCTCTCATGAGCGAGTGGCTGTGTGTTTTCCTACGTTCCTCTCTGTACTATCGAGAACGCCTCTCACGTCACCACTCTCTGCTTCAGAGTATATCCTGTAAACAGGACAGAATCAGCCCGTTTTCATGAATCACTATTTTTGCCAACCCTGTAGCCAACCCTGTAAAGGAGCACGAGGGAAAATGCTGCACTCAAAAGGACTATCTCAGACCTGTTTGAAAAGTGGTGACAGTGGGGATACACCTGAGATATGAACAACCAAAGGTATCCAACGGATCTCACCGACTGTCAATGGGATTGTATCAAAAATGCGGATCCCTCTCCCGCAAAAGTAGGGGGCATTCGTGAACCTCTCTTTCTCTGCCTGCACTGGACAAGACATCGTGGGAACAAGCCAGATGAGCGGTTTCCTCAGATCACGTGTTGCACCTGCTCAAAATTGAGGGCAATTTCTCACGTGTGAGAGCCATATCTGCTCACTTCGTAGGGCATTTACCATTTACCATCTGGACTGACGATGACGGAGAGGCACATACAACGACGAGATCGTCGCTGAAAGATACAACCATGAAACGTACTTTCATGGAGTCTCTGGAGTACGTTTCATGGACACCTCACTCCTGCATCCTCGGTTAGAAGGGGATGAGACCATACCCATACGGGAAAAGGGCACCTGTGCAGCCGTTATTCCGATTGCATGGTTCCTGCGTCACCGACTTCGGCCACGTGTAGGTCAGTTTGCCCTGAAAGTGAGCATCACCAAACAGCACGTCGGTGATGCCTGCGCCTTCACTTGAGCCGATCCAAGCGGCGACAAATGCGGAGGACTGATTCAACTGTGTGTTGATGATCAGTGGACGCCCGGAGAACAACAACACGATACATTTCGTGACCCGACTGCACACGTCCGAGACCTCTGTTGCGTCGGTGCTACTGAGTGCCAGTGTACTCGTATCACCCATGCCTTCAGCATACGGCGTTTCCCCAACCGCGACGATCCCGACGTCCCCTCGGTAGTTTCCCTGCGTGTTCGTCCCCACGAAGTTCAGTTTCACCGAGGAGGAGAGTCCAGCTCGCTGAACCGCCTGCCAGAGCGTTGTTCCCGTTGTGGTGGTTCCGCTGCCTCCCTGCCAGGTGATGGACCACCCACCCAACTGATAGCCCAAATTATCCGCGTGATCGCCTCCGACGACCAGCGTATAGCTTCCGGTCTTCGAGAGGGGCAGCACTCCTTTGTTCTTCAACAGCACCAGCGACTCCCGCTCGGCCTGCCGTGAAAGCTGACGATGTACCGCAGAACCCACATTGGGAAGATAGCTCCGATTGGCATAGGGTTGCTTCAACAAGCCAGCCGCGAACTTCTTAGTCATGATGCGTGTGACCGCATCGTTAATGCGGGAGAGAGGAATGCGCCCTGCCTTGATTTCGCTATCGAGAGTGCGGATGAAGGTTTTGTAATCATCAGGGACCATCACCATATCGATACCCGCGTTGATGGCGGTGCGCACGTCATAGTTGTAGTCCGAAGAGATCCGGTTGATCGATTGCCAATCCGAGATTACGAAGCCCTGGAACCCGAGACCAGGAGTTCCGTACTTGTCAGTTCCCGTCCCTTTCAGTTTCTCGGTAATGAGATGATAGTTGGCATGATCTTTGAGTCCATTCCAACTACCGGCAGAGAGCATGACTGAGCTGACCTTGTTCGTGACGGCCGCCCGATAGGGTGGCAGGTCAATGGTATCCAACTGCTGCTCGGAAATCCGAGCATCCCCCAGGTCGAGATAAGGCGTGCCGGTGCCCCAGGCCGTGTGACCGTCGCCGATAAGCTGTCTTGCTGTTGCCAGGATGTTGGTTGGTCCCAGCGTGCCATTCGGTCCCTGGAAGCCGACGATTGCAGCAGCACCATCGGTTGCGTTATCGGAAGGAACCTCGCTAAACCCCTCATAGGTGCGTCCCCAGCGAATATCCTGTGGCGTACATTCGCAAGGAGCAATCGTCCAGCGAATCCCGGTCCCTAGCGTCTCGTCACGGGTTGCCTGCTCTATGTTCGTGATCAGTGCCGGATCGTGCATCGCGCCCAACCCAATGTTATGCGGGAAGAGCGTTCCACCAGCCACATCGTCGAGTCCATGATCCTCACTTGCCGCGTAGAGAAGAGGAATCTTTAAGCGGGTCTGGAGTGCGTAGCTTTGGAAGGTGTCGATCATATCCGCCCATTGAGTCGCTGTGCCGCCTGAACGACCCCGTGGGCCGCTGCCGCTCCCACTCAACACCGATCCGATGAAATAGGTCGTGATGTCCCTGACCGAGTTTACAGGCAGAGTGAAAGCATTGTTCTCCACCAGGGTCATCTGTCCCTCTTTTTCAGCCAGGGTCATTGTCGAGATACAGGTGCTGGGTGACGTGCATCCGTAGGAGGATGGGATGGCAACGCGCGGGGGTGTTGGAGTGTTTGCTGTGCAGGCGAGCAAGACGGATTGCAGAATCATCAGCATCACCATGAGAGGCAGAGCGGGTGAGGCAAAGCGTTCAGTACGGCGAACTCCGAGAGATTTTTGAAAGAAGTGCTTATCGGGAAGCATTCCTACCACCTTTCCTTACTTTCCTTATATGTAGATGAAAACAGCAAAAAGCTGGTGCTTCACGACATTTTCATTCTGCTGAAGACGTACTTGTATCAGTCGAGGAGAACACAAAGACGCTCTGAGCGATTTTTTGCAGCGATCCTAGCCCTACTTTAAGGGGGAAAATACCACCTAAAACTGTTCCAAAACCACTTTCCCGATCATCGTTCCTTTTTCCACCAGTTCATGTGCTTGGCGCATAGTAGTGGCGGAAATCGGCGAAAGTCACTTCGTGAGCGTCGTCTGCATCTTGCCTGCATCGACCAGATCCGCCATCGTATTCAACAACCGATGCTGCTCGATCATATCAGCTGTCCGGTACAAGGAACGGGTAAACATAGCCTCCCAAACGTAGGTCACGCTTTTATACTTGAGATCCTCCAAGTCTATTCCTTTCTCAAGATCATCCGTATTACAGATTTTTCCCTCAGGCGCAATGAGCTGTACGATGTCTTGCCAGCGTTTGCTTAGACTCGCACTATTCAGACACAGGAAATAATCCACGGACTCGAAGCCGAGGGACTGTAATTGGTCCACGAAGGACTGATGATGATCGATCACCTGGTCAGCTCTGTGATCTTTGACCCATTGCTGGCTTTCAAGACGAGATGCGGTGCCAATAACCGTCAGACCAGCCCATTTGGCGAGTTGGGTCGCTATTGAGCCAACGCCACCAGATGCTCCCAGGATTAGGATGCTTTTGCCCTGGTTCTGCTCTGACTGCTGAGAGATTCCCAGACGGTCAAATATCCCCTCCCAGGCCGCCAAAGTGGTGAGTGGTAACGCTGCGGCTTCAGCGAAATTGAGGCGAACTGGCTTACGTCCGACGATCCGCTCATCAACCAAATGATACTCACTATTGGTTCCCGGTCGATTCAACTCGCCCGCATAGTAGACCTGATCGCCCGGACGAAAGAGTGTGCAGTCTAGTCCAACCGCTTCCACAATCCCAGCTGCATCCCAGCCGATCACGTGTGGGGATTGCTCAGCTTGTGATTTTGAAGCACGGACTTTCACATCTACAGGATTCACCGAAATGGCTTTGACCTGAACCAGCAGATCACGTCCCTGCGGCGTAGGTTTCTCCAGTTCCAGGTCAATTAGACTCTCAGGATCAGTCACGGGCAAAGCACGATAGAATCCAATCGCTTTCATGTTGTTCTTCCTTTTCTTTTCACTGTTTGAAGCTTACATACGACAACGCTGTTTTCAGCACTGCTCTCATTTCTCAGTGGTACTTTACAACCCAACTGAAACCAGTCCTTCACACGTGTCCCGGTCAGTCTGCATCTGGTATCAGTTCCTCGGCATGAGGCCCTCGCCGCTTCTCTGGTCTCGGCTTACTCAAGAGTCAGCACCAGCTTGCCACGTACATGTCCGCCTTCGCTCAGTGTGTGAGCCTGAGCCACATCTTTGAGTGGGAAAATAGCGTCGAGATGTGTTTTAAGCTGACCAGCGTCAGCCAGTTTCGCCATTTCAGCCAGCTGCTCGCCTGAGGGATGCACCCTGATCAGTACAAAAGCTACCCCATACTGGGGAGCAAGTTGGTCCCCAAGAGCCTTCACCCCGAGTTGGGAGGGCAGCGAGACAACCAAGCCGCCGCGTTTGACGACCTTGAACGAGTCCCTGAGGACATTCTCGCCAAGGGTATCCAACACTACATCGACATCCTTCACCACCTCGGTCACCGCTTGCCGTGTATAGTCGATGATGACATCCGCCCCCAGAGTCCGCACAAATTCCACGTTGCGGGTCGAGGTGGTCGTCATGACCTTCGCACCCTTCCATTTGGCGAGTTGGATCGCATAATGACCAACGCCACCTGCTCCGCCAGAAATGAAAACGGTCTGTCTCGCTTGCAGATGGGCAGTCTCAAACAGGGCTTGCCAAGCTGTCAGTCCGGCAAGTGGCATACCAGCCGCTTCCTGATACGTCAATCTGTGCGGTTTGAGCGCAATATCTGCTACAGGCGCAGTAGTATATTCACTGTATGCCTTCGCTTCACCAGGAAAACGCGGCATCCCGTACACCTCATCACCTACTACGAACTGCGTCATCCCTTCGCCCAGTGCAACGACCTCGCCTGAAATGTCCCAGCCCAGGATATACGGGAGGTGCCCTGCTGTAATGCCGGGTTCTGGGGATTGACGGGCAGTACTATCCACCCGGTTAATACCAGCAGCTCGCACGCGTACCAGGACTTCACCCGCCTGCGGTTTGGGTCGCTCGACATCCTCATATTTCAAAACGCCAACGTCACCGAACGCATGTATTCGTATCACTTTCATTGTAGCCATGCTCCCTTCCTCCTTGTCCTTTCGGTCTTGCTCATTTGATGAGCATAGTGCTTCTCACGACTGCACATGAGTGGGAAAAACGCGTCGTTTTGCTTCCACTCATGTGCAATAAATAGGTCGTTAAGGGTGGAAATGTACTTCCAATGAGACATTTTGTTCTTTTCCTCTTCCATTCCACAGCAAACATCAGAACATATGTCCGCTCGTTCCTCGTATCTGCTTCTCTTAGATGTACCTCTAGATGGTCTTCTTCATTCCGCCATCGAGAAGAAAGTCAGAACCAACAATCATCGTAGCACGCTCTGAAGCAAGAAAGAGAACAAGGGAGGCGATCTCCTCTGGCTCTATCAGTCGTCCGAGTGTTGCGTTGTTCCTCTGTGGAAACTGTTCCACCATCGTCTCTCGGTCTATTCTTGACGCCTGAGCCAGTGTCTCAGCAATTCCTCCTGGTTCTGTCAGTAGTGGTGTACGAACAGGACCAGGAGAGACGGCATTGACTTGGATGCCCTTCGGACCAAACTCTTCAGCCAACGCTTTTGTGAGAGTCGTCACCGCCGCTTTGGATGCACTGTAATCGGAAACGGATGCTTCTGGTTGTCGGGCGTAGAGGGAGGAGACATTCACAATGACTTCTGTGCCTTGCTCAATCATATATGGTAATGCCGCTCGTGATGCCCGCACTGTGCTCATCAAATTGACCTCCAATGCCCGACCCCAGTCTTCATCCGTTGTGGAGAGAAATCCTCCGACATGAAATTGCGCCCCTCCAACGTTGTTCACGAGAATATCAAGGCGACCAAACCGGGTGACTGCTTGTTGAACAAGGGATGCTGGTCCATCTGTTGTGCTCACGTCTACGGCAACGGCAACCAAGGTAGGAAAATGATTCACCAGAAAGGAGAGGACCGCATCAGACTCTCGACTACTAGCAAGAACGCTTGCCCCCGCTTCAAGAAAAGCAGTGGTAACGGCAAGGCCAATTCCCTTGCTTGCACCACTCACGACGACGACTTTCCCTCTGAGGTTCAGGTCCATATGCTCTTTATCCTTCTGAACATGTTGGAACGATAGGCCAAAGTACCACTAAAAAAATGCATGACAAGGCAGACAAGGTGATGGCGACACTCGTGTATATCTTGAGAATCAGTGAGCGAAAATGCACTCCCGCGCGAGTAGCAAAACTGACAAGAGAGAACCGGAAAAACAGGTGGAGAGTGGAGGGGAGTGTCTCGTATAATAGCTCTATTGGTTCCTTTTTCGTATTTCCTGTTGCTCATAGAAAGGTCAAAAGTTCGTTCACTGATTCCCAAGATGTACAGGCTGATCATGCACTTGTAAAGCTCTACTTTTGTAGGAACGAGTGCAACACACGCGTTTCTTTGTTGTATAGGTATACGGAAAGTATAGCTTGTAGTAGAGGTGGTGGCATCCCACCAAAGTCTCATTTTCCTCGATGAACGTTCATACGACCAAAGTTCACGGTATGGTACTATACATAAGTACATATCTTCGTATTCCTTCCTATTGTGTACAGGAAGGGGGAGCAGCAAATGAATTCATCCTCGAAAGACCAAGAGCGTGACAGCACCTTTGGTCGTACTCTACTCACCATACGAACACGCCTTGGTCTAACTCAATCAAGCATGGCAAAGATATTGGACATCTCACCACAGACCATCATGGTATGGGAGGCTGGGACAAGTTACCCCAGCCCTAACTCCCTCAGACGCGTGATCGAGTTTGCGGTGCAGCAGCACGCATTTCCCTCTGGACGAGAACACGAAGAGATTCACGCCTTGTGGAAACAGGCCCATCAGAAGGTCTTGCTCGATGATCTCTGGTTGAAGCATCTACTCACAGCATCGCCCTCTTCCCCACCTCTTCGAGCAGACAACGAGGACAGCACTCACGCTCCTTCTTCTGCTCCCACCCCTCCTGCTTCCTCCGGGCCAGAGTCCCTGCTGACCACCAAATTCTCCCTTCCTTTGTCTTCTCATCTGCTGGTCCCCCGTCCTCGTCTGAGCGATGTGTTGCTCGCCAGGAGCGTTGAGCGTCCCTTTACCCTCGTCTCAGCACCTGCTGGCTTCGGCAAAACCACTTTGCTGGCTTCCTGGCTGAAGTCGTTGCCAGAGGGCGAGCAATGGATAGCATGGCTCTCTCTGGATGAGGAAGACAACGACCCCGTGCGGTTTTGGCGCTATCTGCTCACATCTCTGGAGCGACAACGTCCTGGACCTTTGACAAACCTCCTGGCATCTCTGCAAACGCACCAAATGTCTTTTTTGCCGTACCTGGTGAAGGAACTCCTCAATCAGCTTTCGGACATCCAAGAACTGCTCATACTCGTGCTCGATGACTACTACCATATTACGGAAACAGGGATTCATACTGCGCTCACATCGCTGCTCGACCATTTGCCCCCCAGTGTGCATCTCATCCTGGCAACCCGTGCTGATCCACCCGTGCCTCTCTCTCGTCTGCGCGCACAGGGCAAGCTGCTTGAAGTCCGAACCGAGCAGTTGCGGTGGACCCAAGAAGAGACGCGTCTCTTCCTGGAGAACGTGATGCACATTTACCTCTCGACTGAGCGTGTTGAGCACGTGAGGGAGCGGACGGAGGGATGGATCGTTGGTATCCAATTGCTTGGTCTCTCGTTACAAGGACGAGCAATGCCAGAGAACCTGTTGGACGTGCTTTCAGGAAGTCAGCACTACATCCTGGATTTCTTGACCGATGAGGTGCTGCACCGACAGGAAGCGTCGGTGCAAACCTTTCTGTTGCACACCTCCATCCTGGAACGGCTGTCCGCCTCCTTGTGTGACGCGGTGATGGAGCAAGAAGGCAGCCAGCAGATGCTCGAATATTTGGAGCGAGCCAATCTCTTTGTCGTCTCCCTGGACATGCAGCGTCAGTGGTATCGCTATCATGCGCTCTTCGCGGAGGTCCTGCGCTATCGGCTGGCACAGGAGGGAGACGGGATGGTAGCAACTCTGCACCGTCGTGCCAGTTTATGGTACGAACGGCAAGGTCAGATGAACGAAGCGGTGATGCATGTGTTGCAAGCGCATGACTGGCATCGTGCAGCTGATCTCATTGAAACGATGGCACGAGTAGAGATAGGAAGTTGGAAGAATGAGGTGTCGTTACGTCGCTGGATAATGCAGTTGCCGAAAGAGGTGACACGTGCTCGCCCCCTCCTCAGCCTGACGTATGCCTTGTCTCTGTTTCGTAATGCATCACCCGAATCAATAGAAGACTGGTTACAAGTTGCAGAGGAAGGGATTACTGCCCAACTCTCACAGCTCACTTTTGAGTGTGGGGAAGCGGAAAGAACACGGCAACACGAACTGAACGATATGTTGGGAACCGTCTTCGTTATCCAAGCGTTCAATACCGCCTATCGAGGAAATGCGTCTCTGGCGATCATGCTCAACCAGCAGGCTCTGAATTATCTCTCGGAAAAGAATTTTAGCATCCGTGCGCTCCTTGCCTCGAATCAGGGCTTGATTAACGTAGCTCTTGGTGAAGCGGGAGCTGCTATCCAGAATTTTCTTGAAGCAGTGAAGTACTCACAAAGAATGGGAATGTCTAATATGTCAATTGCCTTTCTTGTCACTGTGGGGAAAATACTTATTTTTCGGGGACGCCTCCATGAGGCATGGAACCTTTTTGAGCAGTCGATAGCATTGAGCCGAACGGAAAGTTCGTTCATACTTCCGAATGTGAGTCACGCGTATGGATTTCAAGCCGATCTCTTACGGGAATGGAATCGGTTTGACGCAGCTGACGATCTCATGAGCCGCGCAGTTCAGATGGGTGAGCAGGCACAAGATTTGATTGCATTAGAAGCCATCTACGCCATACGCGCCTCTATAGATTCTACGAAAGAGGACAGCGACCTTGCCATCTCTTCCTTTGAGCAGGCGGAGCAGGTCTCGATGCAACTCAAAAGCCCTTTCGCCTATGTGCTCCAAATTCTTCCTAAACAGGTTCGCTTTTTGATCGCGCAAGGCAAGATTGCACATGCTGCTCAACTAGTTGAAGAACTCCTCCAACAAGACCAACAACAGGTCACGTCTCTGATCGTTGAGCGGATAAAGGTTGCTCGAGTGCGCGTGCTATTGGCACAGCAGGAGCCAGAGGAGGTGCTTGGCATCCTGCCTGCTCTGCTGCAAGGAGCGATACGGCAAGAGCGGTACGGTCACGCCATCGAGATGTACCTCTTACATGCTCTGGCCTCTCAGAGAGTGCAGCAGGAGCAGGAGGCACTCGCCTCACTTCGCGAGGCACTGCGTCTCGCTGAGCCAGAAGGCTATATTCGTCTCTTTGTAGACGAAGGCCCTCAGATGGCAGCCTTGCTCACGACTCTGCTCACGCAAGAGCGTCACCATGGAGCAACGCATTATCTTGAGACGCTACTGGGAGTGTTCTCACAGGAGCAGGCGCGAGCACACCCGACGACACCTTTGGCGGTACAGCAGCGGGGACTGCTTGATCCGTTAACGGAACGCGAGTTGGAAATCCTGCGTAAAATGGCACAGGGAACAACCAATCAGCAGATTGCAGAGAACCTGGTGATTGCGATCACGACAGTCAAAAGACATATCACTCATATCTTTGAAAAACTAGGGGTGGGGAACCGAACGCAAGCGGTGGCACGTGCTCGTCGCCTGGGTTTGCTCTCCGATCAATCATAAGCGGGGGAGTGTCAAAGCAAGGTGGAGCAAAACTCCTTGTCTCAAAAAGCTTCGTATGACCGAGATGGCGTGAAGGCGTTTGAGACTACTGACTTTGTGTTGTGGTGCAAAACATCAGCGGAGGGCAGCACACCGAAATATATCACGTCGTGGAAAGAAGAGAAACACTTTGACGCTTCGCAAGAAGTGCTCTTTCTTCAGCCAACACTCCTCTTTTCTCCGTGAGGACTTGGAGAGAGGCTTCAACCACCTTCGGGTCATAGTTCCTGCCTGCACACCGTCGCACTTCTGCTTGCGCCTCTGCTCTCCCACGGGCTTGTTTATATGGTCTCTTCTCTGTCATGGCATCATAGGCATCCACGACAGCGAGAAGGCGTGCCTCAAAGGGAATAGCGGTTCCGACCAGTCCAAAGGGAGCCCAGGCCATCCCAGCGTTCATGATGAGTCAAAACAAGTGGAGCGATGCACGCATAGCTTCCTCCCGCCTCACTGAGCATCCGATATCCGATCTCACTGTGTCGGCGCATGATAACCCATTCCTGCCCCGTCAAGGGACCTGGCTTATTCACAATGCTAGTGTCCTGCCCTGGAAGGCCGCGTCTCACAGACGCAGCAGGCACGTGAGCATCAGATTCCCCTGAGTACGATGCAACGTTGGATCAAACAATACCGAGAAAAAGGGTTAGCAGGACTGGCAAACGCAAGACGTTCTGACAAAGTGAAATCCCGCCGCCTTCCATTCATCGTCAAGTCAGTGTTATTGCGACAGAGCAAGGGTGGAAGCCACCCAGTTATGCGCGTGTCCGACAAATCATTCAAGATATTGATCCTGCGCTGGTAACATTCGCTCACCAGGGAGCGGTCGCTTACCATGAAGAATTTGATCTTCTCTATCGACGAGAAGCGACTCATGCCAATGCTATGTGGCAGGCTGACCATACTCTCCTCGATATCTGGTTGTTGGATGAAGAAGGGAAACCCGCTCAACCCTGGTTAACCGTGATCGAAGACGATTACAGCCGCGTCATTGCAGGCTATCGACTCAGCTTTCAAGAACCCACGGCTCTCACCACGACGTTGACCTTGCGAACGACCATCTGGCGCAAAGAAAACCCGGGCTGGCATGTTACAGGTATTCCGAGTACCTTTTACACCGATCATGGGAGTGATTTCACCAGTACGCATATGGAACAGGTCGCCGCGGACCTGCATATGGAGTTGATCTTCTCGCAGGTCAGTATTCCTCGCGGTCATGGCAAGATTGAGCGTTTCTTTCGAAGCGTGGACCAGCTCTTTCTACAAGACCTCCCAGGATACGCTCCAAAGGGGTATACAGCGACGGCAACCTTGACCTTCTCTGAATTTGAGCAGCAGTTTCGGAACTGGTTGTTTCATGACTACCATCACCGGGTTCATAGTGAGATCAACAGTCCTCCTCAAGAGCGTTGGGAAATGGGAGGATTTTTGCCCCGCATGCCTGATTCCCTGGAGCAGCTCGACCTGTTGCTGTTGATGGTGGCAAAGACGCGTCGCGTACAGCAAGATGGCATCCGCTTTCAAGGGAATCGATATCTCGACCCGACGCTGGCTGCGTATGTGAAAGAAGACGTCCTTATCCGCTACGATCCCGCAGATATGGCAGAAATACGGGTTTTTCAGGATCGCTTTCTGTGTCGTGCAATCTGTTCAGAACTCTCTGGACACACTGTGAGCTTGAAGGAAAGCGAACAGGCGCGAAGAACACGTTGCAAGCACGTCAAGGAAGGATTGACGGTCCGCTCAGCCGTTGTTGAGCATTTTCTCGCTGTTCATCAAGAGGAGACGCCCCTTCCACAAGTTTCTGTTGCTGAGCCTGTGACTTCAGGAGCGCGACCACAACTCAAGAAGTATTTCAATGAGTAATTCTATCATTGATCCATCTTAAACTAAGGTGCTGACGTTCGCTTCGACCAAAGAATATCGTCACTTTGGCGAATTCTGTGATGCCTGCCGCAAATATCGGTATATTGGGGTGTGTCATGGTGCTCCAGGGGTAGGGAAAACGCGATCAGCACGAGAATATGCCAGGTGGGATCGCGTAGAACCACTCCTTCCTGAACACCTGTTTACCCTTGCAGGGCGAAGTCATCTCGACGGAACGTTTCCTCACAAGCCATTTGCATCTGTAGCATCTCCTGCGTTCACAGAAGTCTTACCGTACCGGACGGTTTTGTATACGGCTCCTGTTGCCGCGTCTCCTGGGCGCATCGAGCGAGAGGTGATGGTCCTTCTCTGCGTCGTTGTCGTATTTAGTGGAGGCAGCAGAGCAAGCCAATCGTGGCAAAGATGATTTTCTCATGGTGTATCGGCTCCCCGAACGAACGGAGTTAGTCATTGTCTATGAAGCCGACCACCTCAAAATGGCGGGATTGGAACAATTGCATGATCTCTACGAACGGGGACGATTTGGCCTTGTCTTTGATCGGGATGCCTGGACTGGAAAAGCGTTTGGCTCGTTATCCCCAACTGTACTCACGGGTGGGATTTGTGCATCAGTTTCGGGTCTTCTCGGAAGAAGAGACGAGGCATCTGCTCGAACAACGCTGGAGCCAGCTAGGGATGACGCTACATATGGAGGACTTTACCCAACAAGAAGCAATCAGCACCATTCTTCGCATTATGGGTGGCAATTTTCGCGTCATTCACCGTCTGCTGATGCAGATTAAGCGAATATTGCAGATCAACGAATTGCAAACGGTGACTAGAGAAGTGGTTGAAGCTGCACGAGAGAACCTCGTGCTTGGGCAAGCATCATGAGAGCAACAGAGCGTCTCACAATCGTTCGTTTTCCGTTATAAATTGACTCCTTCCTCGTGAGCCTTGTGAAAAAGGCTCACGAGGAAGGAGTCAATAGACATGTCAGGCGAGACAAACCGCTACAGATGGAGTTTCTTCTAGAGGTATTCCAACAGCTGTGCTTACCATACAAAAGCGGCAGCGTTGCGCCGACACCAACGCTCAAAGCTAGCAGGCCGCTTGCCAGTGACCCGTTCAACATCGTCAGTGATGACCGCCGCTCCATTGGCACGCAGCACTTCATTGAGGTTCCTGATGACCTCCACGTTTGCCTGGTCTGTTCCTCTTGCCAGTGCCTCCCTTGCGTCCTCTTCGGGCATGGTTTCAACGTAGGGGACCCTTCTGCCCAACACCTTTGCCAAAATCTCGACCTCTTGTGCCACGGTCTGAAGTTCCCTCCCAGTCAAGGTATAGATCTGACCAGTATGGCCTTCTTGCGTCAGCGTGACCGCCGCCACGGCAGCGATATCTTCAGGGTCGATGCTGGCATAGCGCCCTGGGCCAATGGGATCGCGCACAACTCCTTCTGCTTTGAGCGAGGGCAGCCACCATAACGTATTGGACATAAAGATTGACGGACGTAGGAACGTCCAGGCTATCCCCGACTCGCGAAGCAGGGTTTCCCGCGCAACGAACGCGCGACCCATGATCGGCATGGGATCAAGACTGGCTCCAATAGATGAGAGATTGACGATCCGTCGCACTTTGGCATCTCTGGCGGCCGCCACTGCATTCGTAGTGACGTCCAGGCCGTGGCTGGCATCCATCAGAAAGACATGCTCAACCCCGCTGAAGGCGGCTGGCAAGGTCTCTGGGTACGCCAAATCCCCCACCACGACTTCGACGTCATCGGGCAAGCCAGCCGCCTTCGTGCGGTCGCGCACGAGGGCGCGCACAGAGTAGCCCTGTGCGTGAAGCAGGCTGATGAGATGGGATCCGACGTGACCGGTTGCTCCGGTAATAAGTAGCTGTGACATTATGTTTCTCCTTTTTCTTCTTAGATGCGTGCTGCACCATTGACGAGAATATGTTGGCCTGAAATCCAACGGGCATCTGGGCTGACGAGGAATGCAACGACATCGGCTGCATCTTGAGGCGTTCCCATTCGCCCCATGGGAGAAGCTTGGGCCATATATTGCTTCTCTTCCGACGAGTTCATTTCACCAAATCCAGCATCAGTGGCTCCAACGATCACACTATTGACCGTCACCATGCGCGGTCCAATTTCCTGGGCTAACACTTCCACGAAGAGCTTTGAGGCGGCTTTACTTCCTGTGTATACAGCCATGCCAGGTGCTGGATAGATCGTCGTACTTGATGAGATGTTAATGAGACGTCCTCCCAACTCGACGTGACGTGCGGCTTCCTGAAGTGTGAAGAAAACACTGCGGGTATTGACGGCGAATACTCGGTCGAACTGATCCTCAGTCACCTCGACAATAGGACTTCTTAATGGAACACCTGCATTGGCGACAACAATATCAAGGTGCCCGAATTGAGCGAGGACCTCCTCAAACATGTGTCGAATGGCTCCTGTGTCTGTCAAATCCGCTTGCATGGCAAGCACGGTTTCTCCCTGTGTATGCAGTGCTGACACGACTTCTTGTGCCTCTTGCTCATGGTTTCGATAATGGACAATCACACTCGCGCCATCGCGACTGAGTCGCTCAGCAATAGCACGTCCAATGCTTCTGTAGGCCCCAGTGACTACCGCAACTTTTCCTTCGAGAGGTTGCTTGAGGCTGCCATCTGGCATTTCTTGAGAGTGAGTATGGTTCTGTATCATTCCAGTTCCTCCTTCTTTCTTCTTTCTTCTCACAAAAAAAGTACTTCTCTGTGCTCTTGTCCTGTCATCATAAGAGGGACAAATCATTCCAGTTGACGCGCACTCGCACCTTCGTGGTCCTAGAGAACCTCAGAAAATGGGAGGCAACGCAAGTCCCTTCATTTCTCACCCGTCTTCATGCTATACTAGGAGTATAGACACTCTCTGAGCGTCGTACCAGCGCGTCCGCATCGTATGACCCCGAGTAGCAGGATAAGGAGAGGAAAAGATGGACGAGAGAGAACGCCGACACGAACTTGCGGCCTTCTTACGCACACGTCGAGCAAGACTCTCTCCCACAGAGGTGGGGTTACCAGCGCACGGCAGGCGTCGGACACCAGGACTACGACGCGAGGAGGTGGCGGAATTGGCGAATATCGGAGTCTCCTGGTATACCTTGCTTGAGCAGGGACAGGATGTGTATCCTTCCAGACCCGTGCTGGAAAGCGTTGCCCAAGCACTCAAGCTCACCCCGGTAGAGGAGCGACATCTCTTCTTGTTGGCAGGCTATACCCCGCATGCTCAAGCAGAGACAGAGCAAGAAGAAGTTCGTCCTGCACTCCAACGAGTCGTGGATGCATTGACTCCTCATCCAGCCTTTGTCATCGGGCGACGCTGGGATATCCTCACCTGGAATCGTGCCGCTGGATGGCTCTTTCACTTTAAGGAACCGTGTCCTCCTCACTCGCGTAATGTGGTCTGGCGCTTCTTTCAAGAGAAAGAACATCCGATCGACCGTGACTGGGAGGTACAGGCGCAGAATCTGGTCGCCCAATTTCGAGCGGATTACGCTCGCTATTCCGACGATGACTCGTTTCAACTCTTGCTTCGCGATCTGCAACAAGCCAGTCCCTCCTTTTGTCACTGGTGGGAACAACATGATGTACGAGGACTCCCAGATGGGCCACGGTCCATGATCCACCCGCTGCTTGGTGACTTGGAATTTGACCACGTGACTTTTCAAACCTCTCTAGAACCCGATCTTCGGGTGAAAGTGTACGCAGCTTCCTCCTCAACAGTTTCCAAGTTGGAGCAGGCGTTAGCGGTCTCCTCCTGATGGGTTCCTCCAAAACAGGAGTTGAGAAAGTGCCTCGAAATTGCCCGTTTGATAAGACTTACTACTCTGCTTTTTCAGGCGGCTGCGCATTCCTTCCATATGTGCATTGCCTCACCCGAAATCTTCCTGAAACAGATCCGCTTCCAGCCGCTTTCTTGAGACTCATGAGTGCTATTCCCTAGGATTTCATCTAGAGAGTAGATGGTATCATGAGAAGAAACAGGAAGATTCTGGATGAGGCACAAGCAGATGTCGCTGTCGTTGTGGCACCTGATCCTCCCCAGAGACCTCGACGGAGGGGGAGGACGGTGGCTTTCAACAGGAGGTTTTTGAGGAAAGAACGGATGTAGGGGCCATAATTCATTACGCCCCGTGAGCCATGAACCAGCCATGCGAGGGCGTCAACGTTCGCATTCCCATGTTGGTCCAATGTGCGTGTTGCTCACAGGGCGTAATGAATTATGGCCCCTACACACATCTCTTGAAAAACCTCCTGTTGAATGCTCCTCCTGTCCCCAAGAAGTCTGAACACTCAAAGCGAACCCCCGGGCGACCCAAACAAAGTTTTGCTCACAATCTGCTCAATCGACTCTCCGAGAGCAAATGGGCCGTGTTACGCTTCCTGCAAGACTTTGCGGTGCCATTCGACAACAATCAGGCCGAGCGCGACCTCCGCATGATCAAGGTGCAACAAAAAGTGTCGGGATGCTTTCGCACCGACGAGGGAGTCACGAGGTTCTGTCGCATTCGCGGTTATCTGTCCACCTTACGCAAGCAAGGGAAGAGTCTCTTGGATGCCTTACCACACACCCTTGAGGGTCATCCCGTTCTCCCTGCTTTTTAGCCCCTTCTGAATAGTTACCACATTTGATCCTTTGGTATACGTGTCTCTCCGAAGAGCTGAGAAAAACGACAATGTTCTGTCTCACAGGCACTCAGCCGACCAATGGTTCGATCTCTGGTGGGAAAAGCTCATCTTGACCTGCCTCTACTATATCAGCTTGTGGAGGAGGCGCAAGCTCAAAAGTAAGATCATCCGTGAGCGGCGCAGCAATAGCCTGGAGATCGAGTTCATATTTTTGCCGATGATTTCTCCTGCTTCCTGATACTCTCTTTTCTCAAAAAGTGGTCCTTCGTTTAAGCTGGTGGCTATAGAGCCGGTGGACGTGGTGCTTTCTCTTTCAATTTTTCCTGAAAGTCGCGAATGACCTTAGACGTTGCCCGT
>CAXUIS010000065.1:0-12338 GCA_964250915.1 uncultured Ktedonobacteraceae bacterium
TCCCATATGACGTGGTTCCCAGACGGATTCGTGTATGGGAGGGGCGTCCCCTTGCGGGCGCCCTGGCCTCTATCAAATGATGATTGATTCCCATAGCTGTTTCCTCGTTGCCCTTATCGTGAATACAATGTGTTTTCGTCTATATAACCATGTGTCAAATCGCAGCCCCACGCCGTTGCCTGACCAATGCCGAGATGCAGATCAATCGAGATAGTCACCTCGTTTTCAGCCATCACAGCGCGTGCTGCTTCCTGCTCGTACTGTGCCGCTAAGCCATGCTGGACTATCTGCACGTTCCCAAGCGCGATATCGAATGTGTTCTGATCTAGCTCACATCCACTTGCACCCAATGCTGCTACAATACGACCCCAATTTGGATCGCCACCAGCGAGCGCGCACTGCCAGAGCGGAGAAAGCGTCACCGATCTCGCTGCTCGCACGGCATCATGCTTATTCCGTGCCCCCTGCACACGCACAATCATCAACTTGGTCGCACCTTCACCATCACGCGCCATCTCTCGTGCTAGATATTCCATAAGGTGTCGTAGTGCTGCTCGGAACGTTCCCGCCTCTGGATGTTGCGTGCTAATCGGCGTATTGCCAGCCAGCCCATTTGCAAAGAGAACACAGGTATCATTCGTGGACATGTCGCCATCCATCGAAATCATATTGAAGGTATCTTCTACGGCAGCCCGTACCTCTGTCTGCATCCATTCGTGTTCAATCGCAGCATCAGTGGTCAGATAGCAGAGCATCGTCGCCATATTGGGATAGATCATGCCTGCGCCCTTCGTGACACCACCCAAGCGCACCGTCTTGCCCTCAATCTGAAACTCTAACGCCATGCGCTTCGGTCGTGTATCCGTGGTCAGAATGGCTTCTGAAAAGGCGTCGCCAGCATCGGTGCGTAACTCGACGTTCTTGACGCCAGCCTCGATTTTCTCAATCGGCAATTGTCGCCCGATAATACCGGTAGACGAACACAGCACCAACTCGTTTTCAATGCCAAGTAGGGCGGCTGCATACTCCGTCATACGGTAGGCATTGAGCAAACCAAGCTCGCCCGTGGCACAATTCGCGTTGCCGCTGTTCACGATCAGCGCCTGCGCCTTGCCACTCTTGAGACGCTCCTGACACACGAGTACGGGAGCCGCACGTGTGCTACTCGTCGTAAATGTGGCAGCCGCGACACAAGGGACATCAGATGCTAGAATAGCCAGGTCTGGAATAGTGCCATCCGACTTGATACCACTTGCCGTAATACCAGCACGAAACCCTTGAGGCGCGGTAACACAACCCTCAACCTCACGAAATACTGGAGACAAAGAAAGATACCTCCTCACTAGAAAAAGTTCCCAGACTCTTTAAATAGAGAACCAGGCACTTGTGGTTACGCTCATTGTACACCGTCTAAGCCTCGACCCACAACCCCATGAGGAAGACAATATCGGTATCGGTAGGGGCAGCAATTCATTGCGCCCAAAGATGGGGGTGGCGGGGCAAACGTCCCACAACGTATCTCGTGGCAACGTGTCCCCCTCCCGACCCATCTTTGGGCGCAATGAATTGCTGCCCCTACCGTTTATATGTTGGATTCCTTATACACCATTATCATTCAATGGTGGTTGTATCTGGTACAATGATGCCGCCGGACTCGGTAAGCTCTTCTGCTCGCTATCTCCTCCGTACACCTTAATCTCTGGTATGCCTGCGAGTACAGAAGGCGACACATATTGTTCATCGCTTACATGCTGATTGAAGAGTGATTCAAACAACGAACCCTCTATCGTTTCCTCTTTAATCAGCCGTTCGCTAATCATAATCAAACGTGTCTTATTCTGTTGCAGAATACTATACGCTCTATCAAAGGCTTCTTGCACAATCCTGCGAACCTCTTCGTCGATCTCACGCGCGGTTTGCTCGCTATAATTGCGCTGCTCACCGAAATCGCGTCCCATGAACACTAACTCATCTTTATGGCCTAGCGCAATAGGACCAATGCGTTCACTCATGCCGTATTCAGTCACCATTGAACGCGCGATCTTTGTCACTCGCTCAATGTCGTTCGATGCACCCGTTGTCACCTCGCCAAAGGTGAGTAGTTCCGCGACGTGACCACCTAATGCATAGGCAAGCATATCCTCAAATTGCGGCTTGCTCCATAGATAGCGGTCCTCGGTAGGCAATAACATCGTGAAGCCGCCCGTCTGACCACGTGCCACAATCGACACCTTATGCACCGGGTCCGTGTTTGGTAGTACACGTGCCACCAGTGCGTGACCCACCTCGTGATAGGCCGTAATCGACTTTTCGCGCTCACTGATAATGCGACTCTTCCGTGCTGGACCTGCTACAACCCGATCAATTGCCTCTTCAAGTTCGCTCATGCCAATTTTGCGTTTGCCACGTCGCGCCGCGAGAATTGCCGCCTCGTTCAATAGATTCGAGAGATCGGCACCAGAGAAACCAGGCGTCTGCTTTGCCAATGTATCAAGTGTGATGCTTGGGTCAAGAGGCTTGCCTTTTGCATGTACATTCAGAATAGCGATACGTCCGCGAATATCGGGACGGTCCAGCACAACCTGCCGATCAAAGCGACCAGGGCGCAATAGTGCGGGATCAAGTATGTCGGGACGATTTGTTGCGGCAATCACAATCACATTTGTGTTGGTATCGAAGCCATCCATCTCTACCAGTATCTGATTGAGTGTCTGTTCGCGCTCATCGTGTGAGCCACCGAGTCCAGCACCACGTTGACGCCCAACCGCGTCAATCTCATCGACAAAAACAATACACGGACTACTACGTTTCGCCTGCTCGAACAGGTCACGCACACGACTTGCCCCCACGCCCACAAACATCTCGACAAACTCTGAACCACTGATACTAAAGAACGGCACACCCGCCTCACCCGCCACAGCACGCGAGATAAGTGTCTTGCCTGTTCCAGGAGGACCAACTAATAGCAATCCCTTGGGAATACGTGCTCCAAGTGTGGCGAACTTTTCGGGGTATTTGAGGAACTCGACAATCTCTTGCAACTCCTGCTTCGCCTCTTCGACACCCGCTACGTCCGCAAATGTCACCGTTGTTTTGCTGCCCGTAAACATCCGTGCGCGACTCTTCCCAAACGACATCGCCTGATTGTTAGCCCCCTGTGACTGGCGCATCATAAAAAGGAATAGACCAGCAAAGAGGAGGAAAGGCAGAATGCCTCCAAGTACCCCAAGCACATTCAATAGTGGATTGGGCGCATCATACTGGAGCACGAGCAATCGCGTATTGGAGTAGTCAATGTTGTTGTCCTTCAGGACGCGGGTAATATCGAAACTATCGTTGACCGTCGCAGCCTCTTTAGCCGCATTTGATCCATTTCCTCTTGTAAGTGTGATGGTGTTACCAGAAATGGTGAGTTGATCTTGTTGGTTCCTGGCATTGTCTGCTTTAATGTCAACGAGGATATTAGACACGTTTACCGAGGTCGTGTCGGATGGAGAACGGAAAATGAAGACTACGATCACAACTGCTACAATCGTGATCAGCAGCCAGAAAACGCTCGGTCTGAGCCATTTCCTATTGCTTGCCATTGAGGGTTTCCTCTACTACTGCCGGAAGCACACGCCATTTCCATTCTTTTACACAAGCCACTCCTCCTACTGATGACATGTAGAGAGCCTCCGGTACTCAATCTGTATTACTTGACGTTGTAACACTACTTTTGCGCATCTTATTATAGCATATTCGCCGATCAATCTCACACAGGACATCTTTCATAAATGCTGTAACTTTTGCTGGTATCTCTGGTTCAATATATTTGCGAGTATCTGTAGGCCAGTTTATCTCTGGAAACTTTCCATCTTTTACCAGGCAGCTAATCGAAGCTGCCTTAAAGTGCTTTGCGAGCATTGCCGCGGCGTCTGTGCCACCTGCTCGCAACATGTAGGGTACTGCCCCGTGCGATCCCTTTTCGGAAGCGGTCACAAGGATATCTACTACATCGTGTGCTACGTCGGCACGCCCAAGAAAATTCTCTTGTACTGTGTAATGAATACGTCCCGCTCCCACTGTATCAACGGCGAAAAAATATGCGTCTTTCAACGTTTTCCCATATTTTTCCGCAAAGGCACGGGCACCCACGAGCCCAATTTCCTCGCCGCCTGTCGCCACAAACCATACCTCAGTATGCTCTAATGGCGTCTGTACCATCTGTTCCGCAAGGCCCAATAAGACTGCAACTCCACTTGCATTATCATTTGCTCCCTCACCATCAATACCCGGAATCATTTGTCCTGCGAAAAGGGGTGTTGCCAATGTCAGCATTGCGGCACCCGCCGCACCCGAAATACTCCGTGTTGTTCGCACCAATGCCTTGTTTTCCCTACGACGTGCCACAAAGCCAAGGACACTCGACCCAATTGCCGCTAGATACGAAAGTCCAAGCAGTGGCATGAGAAAGCGTGATGGCGACTTCCCCGCGTTCGGTTTCATAAAATTACGCACGCGTACCGAGTCATAATGTGTAAGTAGTACTATACGTGTCTTGACCTCACTGCGAGCAGGAAGAATACCAATTACGTTGTGGCTCGTACCTTTTCGCGTTAACCACGTAACTGGACCTTTGTTTGTACGAAATTCGCTGATCATCGCTGTAGGTGCTGCAAGAAGTCCTGTGAAACCGAGTAGAGGAGCAAGCGGAGCAATTAAACTTGAACCGAGTGCTGTATAAAGATACGGAAAGAGGCCACTCGTGACCTCTGTAGCACATGGAAATGGCTCTTGCCGTATCTCTTGTAAGCCGTAGGAGTGCATCTCTTGTTCTATATAGTTAGCGGCGCGATGCTCACCTTCCGTCGTTGCCACGCGAAAGCCGATCTCGCCAGCTAGCATAGAAATATGGTCCATCTCACGACTCATAAGAAAAGCCTTCCTCTACCTGTGTAAATGAGGGATCAAGGGCACCCGCAAGGGGATGCCCCTCCCATATAATAGTGATATTATGAGGAGCAAATTCGTGTATGGGAGGGGCATCCCCTTGCGGGTGCCCTGGTTCCAGTCTAACAAACATTCATAAGGTACACATAGCACTCTTTACATACGTCGTAAATTAGAATTCCCTCACATCGCGGAACCCGCAAGTACTAGTCCCCACACAGAAAAGGCTCCTGCTTGAAAGAGTGTTGCCGCACATGCATCGAGTGTTGCACCTGTTGTGCAGACATCATCAACTATAATAATTCTACGTCCATAAATATGTGCAGTTGCATTTTGAGCCGTAATAGAGAACGCACCCGCGACATTTTGTCTACGATCATATGCGTTTAGCCCTACCTGTGCGTTCGTCGCACGCGAACGTACCAACACATCTTCTCTAAGAGGAACGCCAATCGCTGAGGCACATACACTCGCTAGTAGATGTGCATGATTATAGCCACGTTGCTTATGACGCTCACTGTGCAAGGGGACGGATATAAGCATATCAGCTTGCATTCCAGAAGTGAGATAGGTATGTGCCAACAACGCACCCAACGGTTCCGCCAAGCGTACCACCCCATCATATTTTAGCGCATGAATGCAATCTCGGAGTGCTCCCTGATAAGTATTGACGGCAACAAGTCCCTGTAAAGCCGACCAGCCCTGTCTATATGGTAATGGTGTGATGGGTTGTAACCACGCAAAACAAGCCCCACAAAGAACCGAGCCAACGCGTTTACAACTCGCGCACCGTGGAGGAAAAGCCAGGTCTAAGGCTTGTTGTGTTCGATAGTGAACGTGCTGGAAGATGTTATGAATGTCCATGATACGTATTCCACTATGTTTTTGTAGAGCATAGCGGAAAGTCATCAATAGTGCAAGTTTTAGGAAATGACTCAACCGTCCACAATTTGTGGATGGTTGAGTCATTTCCTAAAACATCAGAAAAATACTTGACGTTCCTACCTTCCTCCTCTACAATGAGCGAACTACAAAGCATAATGAGCGTGAAAACAATAAAGTAAAATAGTATTTTGTTGGAGTGAGATGGTTAATCAGCTTTATTACGGTGACAACCTAGACATGCTACGTAAGTATCTTGCAAGTGAAAGTGTTGACCTTGTATACCTTGATCCTCCTTTCAACTCAAAGCAGGACTATTCTGTTATTTTTAGGAACACAAAAGGTCAGGGGAGTGAGGCACAAATCAATGCATTCAAAGATACATGGCATTGGGGAACGGCTAGTGAATATACTCTACAACGCGATATAGTAGAACATTGCTCTGCAAAAGTGATCGAAGCCGCTAATGCAATCGTTGATCTGATTGGGAAGAATGACTTATCAGCATATCTCATAATGATGATCCCCCGACTTGCAGAATTACGTCGTGTTCTCAAACCAACTGGAAGTCTATTTCTTCATTGCGATACAACAGCTAGCCACTATTTAAAAATTATACTAGACTCAATCTTTGGAATAGAAAATTATAGAAGTGAAATTACTTGGAAACGTACCAGTGCTCACAGTGATGGAAAGCAAGGGCGTAAGGGTTTTGGACGCATAAAGGACATAATCTTTTTCTATAGCAAAAGTGAAGAATTTAAACTGAACATTCAATATATTGCTTATGACGAAACTTATGTCAAAGATTTTTATAAATATGTTGAGCCAGAGACAGGTCGAAGATATACGTTAGGAGATTTGACTGGTCCTGGTGGAGAGCGTAAGGGAAATCCTTCATATGAAGTAATGGGAGTAACAAGATACTGGCGTTTCTCTCAACAAAATATGAATGCTTTGATTACCTCTGGACGGGTTGTGCAAGAAAGACCAGGTGCCGTCCCTCGTTACAAACGTTATCTCGATGAAATGCCAGGAAATCCTCTACAAGATGTTTGGGACGATATAGGGCCTATTGGTTCGCAAGCAAAAGAGCGTTTAGGTTATCCAACACAAAAACCACTAGCACTACTTGAAAGAATCATACAATCTGCCTCAGACAAAGGTGATATTGTGCTCGACCCTTTCTGTGGATGTGGTACTGCTGTTCACGCCGCGCAGAAGTTGGAGCGTTCGTGGATAGGCATTGATATTACAAGCATTGCTATCAGCTTGATTAAATATCGCCTCACGACAGCTTTTCCAAACATTCAATTTACAACTATTGGTGAGCCGCGAGACGTAGATGGAGCGCGTCAGCTTGCCCTCGACGATAAACATCAATTCGAGTGGTGGGCATTGTCTCTTGTAAAAGCGAAGCCTACTGGAGAAGGTGCAGAACCTGGAAAAGGCAAAAAGGGTGCTGACGGTGGCAAAGATGGGATGATTTTCTTTAGGGATACAGGAGATAAGTTAGGCAAAATCATCGTGTCTGTTAAAGGTGGTAAGAATGTAAACGTGGAGATGGTGCGCTCTCTTGGTGATGTTGTAGATGAGCAGAAAGCCTCTATTGGTTTATTTATCACTTTGGAGCAGCCTACAAAACCGATGCTTGACTGGGCTGCGAAAAAAGGCTTGTTTCATTCTGATACATGGGGAGACTTTCCAAAAGTTCAAATCATCACCATTGAAGATATTCTAACTGGCAAGAAAATAGCTATGCCACCTACAACAGTAGCGGAAACGTTTGCAACACCCAGGAGAGAAAAAGCGAAAGCACAGGCTGAACAAGACGAGTTGTTATAGACTACAAAGAAAGTAGGCGCAGACAATGTGGGAACACTACCTCGAACTCATGGAAGCCGACGCACAAACGCAACCGGAATTTATCCAGCAATTCTACCCGCCGAACTCTATCCCCAAATATGCTTTGCAGTCGATTCTACCTCGGCTCAACGCGTTAGGTGAGCAGGGGTGGGAAGTGGTGCAAATCCAGCCCGTTATGCTGGGCAAGAATGGTGATGTCCTGATCAACGGCGCGATGTCGGAGAAGTGGACGCGCACATACCTCTGTGTCTTTAAGAGATATACCGCACCCACCTCTTCACAAGTCGAATAACCTATTGTTCCTCCGCAGTCTTACGCATCGTGGGAAACAAAATCACGTCGCGGATAGACTCCTGGTCTGCCATTAGCATCACAAGGCGGTCAACACCGATGCCGACACCGCCAGTAGGTGGCATGCCTGTCTCCATCGCCTCCAGGAAATCCTCGTCGAGTACTTGCGCCTCGTCGTCGCCTTGCTCACGTTGTCGTGCCTGATCCTCGAAGCGTGCACGCTGATCGAGTGGATCGTTCAACTCGGTAAACGCGTTGCCTAGCTCTAACCCACCCACGAAGGGCTGGAAACGCTCAACCAGACCGGGAACCTCACGATGCTGCTTTGCCAAAGGCGATATATCTATCGGATAGTCCGTTAAAAACAATGCTTGTCGCAATGCTGGAATGCCCTTACGGAACATCGCCTTCATGAGATCATCAACGAGACGACCCCAGCCCAACTTCGGATCAGCCTCATAGCCGTTTGCGCGCATCTCTGCCGCCAGGCTGTCCTTATCAGGAAAGCGTAGTACGTCGATACCTGTATATTCAGCGATAGCATCGGTCTGCCTCATACGAGGCCAAGGCGGAGTCAGGTCGATTTCCGTACCCTGAAAGGTAATGCGTGGTGCACCATGCACCTCTTGCGCGACAAAGGCGACCATCTCTTCGACAACCTGCATCATCTTGTTATAATCTGCATACGCTTCATAAAACTCTAGCATAGTAAATTCAGGATTATGGCTACGATCAATACCCTCATTACGGAAATTGCGCCCTATTTCATAGACTCGCTCAAAGCCACCTACGATTAATCGTTTTAGATATAACTCAACGGCAATACGCATATAGAGATCGCGGTCTAACGCATTATGATGGGTTACAAAAGGCCGTGCCGTAGCGCCACCATAAAGCGGTTGTAGCACTGGCGTCTCAGCTTCAATATAGTCATGTGTATCAAGATAACGACGCAATGCGCTAACAGTACGACTACGGATGACAAAAACCTGCTTCACCTCGTCGCCATTCGCAAGCAAGTCGAGATAACGTTTGCGCTGCCGTATTTCCTTGTCCTCAAGTCCATGATATTTCTCTGGAAGTGAACGTAGACCCTTCGCAAGTATGCGATAGTCAAGAACGTGTAGCGTATGTTCACCTTTACTTGTAGTGAAAAGGTAGCCCGTAGCCTGAACAAAGTCGCCCAAGTCTAGCATCTTAACTCTTTTATACGCCTCCTCACCGACATCATTGATGGCAAAGTACAACTGAATGCGTCCTGTTCCATCCTCAATGTCAACAAAGGTAATCTTACCTACTCTACGTAACAAGCGAATACGTCCTACAAGGGTAAAAGAAGCATCCGTTCCCTTTTGCTGATATGTATCGAAATGCTCTAGTACCTCGGCTATCGTGTGTGTCCGTTCCGCTGCGTTGGGATAGGGATTAATGCCCTGTTCTCGCAGGTCATGCACACGCTGTATGCGTGTTTCTCGTTCATTTGACATAGTAGTCTTGTTTTTCCTCCCGCACAATATGTTAACCAAGATAGAGTCTACCATCTTGCTTTCTTCTCGTGGGACCTATTGTAACATCGTTTGAGTTCGCTGGGTAGACATAAAAACAAAAAAAGCAAACACGAGGGCTGTCGGACATCTTTGTGAGAATATCCGACAGCCCTCGTGTTCGCGTGCTATGCGTACATCAGTTATTCGATAGAAAGAATGGTGTATTCCTTCACACCGCCGGGCGTCGAGACAATCACAAGATCGCCTACCTTATGGCCCAACAGTGCTTTCCCTACCGGAGATTCGTTTGAAATGCGCCCTGCGCGTGCATCGGCCTCGAACGCCCCCACGATACTGTAGTTGTACTCTCTGTCGTCGGGTGTCGAAAGGCGTAAAACTGAGCCAAGTGAAACGACATCGCTATTCATGCGACTAATTAGCTTTGCTTTGCCAAGCATTTGCTCTAGTTCATAAATACGCCCTTCAAGGCGTGCGTGTTCGATTCGTGCGTCCTCGTATGCCGCGTTGTCAATTACATCGCCCGCTTCCTTTGCGTCATGCAGATATTGGGCAACCTCGGCTCTCTTGGTTGTGCGTAGAAATTCCAATTGACTTAGTGCAATTTGTCTGCCATCGTCAGTCAAGAATACGTCTGAAGTCTCCATGCTATGTCCCCTCTATGTGACGTTTCCAGCGTCACACTATGTCGTGCCGCCTACTCCGTGGGATATCCAATATCACCCCACGTGATGCAGACACGCTCGCCTGAATGACGACGGAGGAACAGTTCTCCGGTATCATCCACATCTTCTGCGATACCGCTTAGAACGGTATCTCCCTGTCGCACCTCTATCGTGCGACCCAAGGTCGATAAACGACTTCGCCACCGTTCTCGTATCAGCCGAGACGTTGGCCCCCAGTATGCGCTGACATCCATGTCAGGACTGGCTAGAACCGAAGAGGTAGTGTCTTCTTGCAATGAAATATAGGATGCTTCGATAGATTTTAGTAACTGCGCAATAAATGTTTCTCGGCTCACTCGATGTCCGCATGCTTCCTCTAGCGTTATCGCTTTCTTTACCAGGTTTTGTTCAACCTCGGTCTGTACTGGATAGCTATGTGTATTGACGCCGATACCCATTATTGCGATCATTTGTCCCGTGCGATTGTGCGTCGTTTCGATTAGAATACCCGCCACCTTACGCTCTTTTATCAAAACGTCATTAGGCCATTTAATCGTCGCGGTGACATTGCATACCGCGTCAATGGTATCCACCACTGCTAACGATGCAATCATAACAAGCAAAGAAAGTGGAAAGCGTGGCGTAAGTACAGTAGACGAAAGAACATTGTAGCCAAACAAATCGACCCATTGCCGTCCCAGTCTGCCACGTCCTGCGGTTTGACTGTCCGTCAGTACCACGAAACCCTCTCCTGCGTTTCCCTCCTGTGCTAATTTCATTGCCACTGTATTGGTTGAGTCAAGAATAGGCACATACTGTAGTCGTTTTCCGTGTCCGAAAAACACTGTATCCAGTTGTTGCTGTAGTATCTCGATATTAAGTGCTGTAGCCGGGATGCCATGTCCGCTTTCTCGCTCTACCACCTGATGCACCTTCACTCATTCGTTTATACTCTCGGCGCGAGCTTGAGCCAATATGAAGAAAATGTAATATATGCGCATTACGATGTGCATGCATAGCCGGAATATCGGGGTCGTGCATTCTCTGTATATACTGGGGATAAGCAAATACATATCTATGCACTAAAGAGAAATAACACAAATGTGTATAAAAATCCCAGGGTAGCGACAAAGTTCTTCACCGTCACCCTGGGCGTGCTGCACAAGCAGGAGTGGATTACCACTGCCTACCAGTGTTGATTTTCAACCTTCACCCGACAACAAAGCCGAGCTTCAGCGAGATGAACTACGTTCGTTAGAGCGTAACCCCTCTCGACTGGAAGATGTGAGAATCTACAACGCTGCTTGTGCAGCGACTACTTTGATCCATTCACATCACCTCCTTTCGATGTCCGTATTATATATTGGATTTCTGTTCTTGTCAAGGCTTTCTGAAAATTCGCTCATAATAAATAATTATGGTCCATCAGGATGAGTTTGATAGATGCAGAGCATCTATCAAACTCATCCTGATGGACCCCTCCAATTTTCGTTGTACGAACGTCGCAATTATTCGATATGCGTATCTCTTTCTTCTCTTTCATTCGTATTTCGTATAGAAGGAGTGTACAACACTGGAAAAAGTACTAAACTTTGTGCTATACTTTCTTTAGTAGCATCTTTTATCGTAGTGAAGTCGTGTTAGTAAGTGGAAGAGATCGTTCGCTACAGACCCCTGTTATCATCTTGTTTCGTATTGTAAGCCACACGTACTGTAGAGGTTCACACCAGTGTACCTCTCTATTTGCGTAGGATGTTTGCGAAAAGATGAAAGTATATCCAACGACGGATTTCATGGGATGCACCATTGTGTTGTCTACATGCGTTATAAAAGGAACTTTACACACTGAAGGAGGACCTTGTACATGCAACAGCAGCAGCATTTTGTGGATTTGCTCATCGACGCCCTCCTGGACGAGGGTTTTACAGTAGAAGAGGCTCGGCGTCTTATCAAGCTCCAGGAAGAGTACGAAGAGCGGCTAGCGACAGAGGAGACGAACTATCATCGTTTTGCTCGTTGGCTTGTAGAGCATGGGCGGCTGAGCGACTGGTAATGTAGGGTTAGGTAGAACAAGGCACATATGTATTAACGTAAGGTGACAAGGGCGCCCGCAAGGGGACGCCCCTCCCATACGACGCGATATGCTGAGAAGAGGCTTAGTCTATATATGGGAGGGGCGTCCCCTTGCGGGCACCCT
>CAXUIS010000065.1:12348-19308 GCA_964250915.1 uncultured Ktedonobacteraceae bacterium
TGTTTCCTTTTCTTTTTTTTTTCTCTTTCGGGGGGGGCGCCGGGGGGGCGCCTGCGGGCGCCCTTGCCTCATAAGGACATCTTTTTCCCTCCTACGAATTACCATCTCAACCGCTTGCGATGTGTTTTTGTTGTGTTGTAGAATGTATTGTAGCGGAGCAGATGGGACGGCGTGGCATTGCTACGCCGTTTCTGTGTTTTTACACACAGTCGTGAACAACCATGATGGTTGCTCACAAGAAAGGCAGGGCCTCATGAAAGCGGTTGTTATGGCAGGAGGGGAAGGATCGAGGCTACGACCATTGACGATTCGGCGTCCGAAGCCAATGGTACCCATCGCAGGAAAGCCAGTGATGGAGCACATCCTTAACCTGTTGAGACGTCATGGGATCACGGAAGTTGTTGTCACCGTCCAGTATCTCGCAAGCAATATAGAAGATTATTTCGGCAATGGTTCTCAACTTGGTATGCACATTACCTACTCACGCGAAGATGTGCCACTAGGAACAGCAGGCAGCGTCAAGAACGCAGAGGAGCAGCTCACGGAGCCGTTCATTGTCATAAGCGGCGACGCATTAACTGATTACAACCTCACGGACCTCATTAATTATCACAACGAAAAAAAGTCACTTGCAACACTACTTCTGGCACATGTTCACAACCCTCTGGAATATGGCGTCATCATTACGAACGAAGATGGTCACATCTCGCAGTTTCTGGAAAAACCAAGTTGGGGCGAGGTTTTTAGCGATACCATAAACACAGGCATTTACGTTATTGATCCTCAAATCTTCTCTTACTTTGAAAAGAATAAGCAGTTCGACTTTAGCCAGGAACTCTTTCCGATGATGTTGCGCAAGGGTGATCCGCTCTTTGGCTACGTCGCACAAAGTGGTTACTGGTGTGATGTTGGCAATCTAAGCGAGTACATGCGCGCCAATGCTGATGCCTTACTTGGTCATGTCGAAGTCGAAATCCCAGCTAAAAACATCGGCAACAACATCTGGTGCGAAGAGGGTGTCGAGATTGCCGAAGATGCTCAACTCTATGGCCCTATTTATCTTGGACATGATTGTAAAGTCCGTCCAGGCGCAATTATCCACGGCCCAAGTTCGATTGGTCACTATACCATCGTTGATGAACGCGCTCAAGTTGACCGTAGTATCGTGTGGAATAGCTCTTACATCGGCGAACGCTCTGAACTGCGCGGTGCCATCGTTGGTTCTTCCAGCAGCATCAAGAGCAAAGCCGTGATGTTTGAAGGCTCGGTGATTGGTGATAACTCAATCATCCAGGATGGCGCGATCATCCAGCCCAATATCAAAATCTGGCCTGACAAAGAGATCGAGGCGGGCGCAGTCATCAACACCAGCATTATCTGGGGTTCGCAGGGACGCCGTGGTCTGTTCAGTCGCTATGGTGTGAGTGGTCTTGTCAACGTCGATATCACGCCCGAATTTGCTACTAAACTTGGTGCCACCTATGGTGCTATTCTTCCTAAAGGTGCTGTTGTAAGTCTAAATCGTGATACCTATCGCACCTCGCGTATGATTAAGCGTGGTATCAACGCAGGCTTACCGTCTGCGGGTATCAACGTTCACGACATTAATCAGGTGCCAATTCCAGTGGCTCGCTACTATATTCGTAATACTGAGTCAGTCGGCGGTGTTCATGTGCGTGTCTCACCATATGATCAGCGTGTCATTGATATCAAAATTTTTGATCAATATGGCCTTGATATCAACAAAACGGTTGAACGCAAAATCGAAAACCTCTTCTTTCGTGAAGATTATCGCCGTGTATACCTTGACGAAATAGGCGCGATTGAAGTTCTTAGCACTTCTGAGGTGAGTGGACGCTACCTGGAAGGCTTCAACAAGGTCGTCGATGGGGAAATCATCCGTCAGCGCAAATTTCAGCTTGTTGTTGATTACGCGCATAGTAGTGCAATGCAATTGTTACCAGACATCTTCACAAAACTGGGCTGTGAGGTGATCGTCTTGAATACAAGTTCTGACGAGCCGCCTTCCTCCCGTTCTGTAGATGAGGTAAACAAGGATATGCAGCGACTTGCAACCATCAGTTCAGCCTTGAACACTGACATTGGTATCCGCATCGACCCTGGTGCGGAACGCATCAATGTCGTTGATGATCGTGGGCGTGTCCTGGATGGAATGAAACTGCTAGCTGCTATGACGAGCCTCATTCTGCGTCAGCAGCATGGTGGCACTGTTGCTGCGCCAGTTACAGCACCTAGTGCGCTACAACATATCGCCAAGCAATACGAAGGCTATATTCTACCTACCAAAGTGTTACCACATGCTTTAATGACTGCTGCTGGACGCGATGGCGTCATTCTTGGTGGTGATGGCAGAGGTGGCTTTGTGTTCCCTGCATTGCAACCCGCCTTCGATGGTATGCTTGCCATTGTCAAACTGCTCGAACTACTCGCTACATTCCAGATGAAGCTCTCTGACGTTGTGGATGACCTTCCCGCGTACTACATGAGCACCACACGTGTAACGTGCCCTTGGGAGTCCAAGGGTAAGGTTATGCGCATCCTGAGCGAGCAATATCGTGAGCGACGCACGAAGCCTATTGACGGTATCAAAATCGACCTCGGCAAAGAATGGGTCCTCGTTCTACCTGATGCCGATAGTCCGCTCTTCCACGTTGTCGCCGAGTCTGTCTCGAACGAGCAAGCGCAAGCACTCGCCGAGAAATACGCTCGTGTCGTCAGTGGCCTACAGCAATAGTAGTTAAGCAAGGGCGCCTGCAAGGGGAACGCCCCTCCCATACACAAGTGCGTTCGTGTATGGGAGGGGCGTTCCCCTTGCGGGCGCCCTTGCTTTGGTATCGCTATCTATTTGTGCTAAGCAGAACGGTTTCACGCTCTTCCTCTATGAATGTTGGCTCGCGCAACACGTTTTGTAGCATAGCAACCGCACGCTGCACACCCTGTACCATGTTGACCTCTGGACTCCAACCTAGCACTTGCTGTGCACGTGTGTTATCTAGCACAATCGAGGTGAGTTCTACTAAGGTACCTGATGGAAGATATGCTGGCTCCACTCCACTCTCCAGTAGAATGGCGGCGACACGATAAAGTTGATATAGGGTACAGCCATGACCGGCACTAATATGTACCGTCTCATTGTCACCACGTGTCAGCGCGCTCAGGTTTGCTCGTACCACATCATCAATAAAAATATGGTCGCGTAGTATATGACACGCGCCGCGCAACACTGGACGACGCCCATCGGAGATCATTTGTACAAACTGGCTGAGTGGATGATGTGCGTATTCAAGGTCGGTCTCACCATAGACATCGGCGTAGCGCAGAATAGTGTGCTGTAGGTTATAGGTTTGTGAATAATAGCGTACATACCATTCGCCCGCAACCTTACTGATATCGTGTGGACGTTGTGGGCACAATGGTGTTGCCTCTATTAACGGCAATTGCTCAGTATCTACACGTCCATATAACGAATTACCACCAGACGCGAATATAAATTTGGACACCTGCGCTGCCAGACAACTCTCTAGTACATTGATTAACCCGCGTACATGCACATCGGCATCTGCCAGTGACTGCTCGTTTATAGGAGTATTCATAGTATAAAATTGTGATGCATGATGGCTGACAATATCGGGTCGCTCTTGCTGAAACACCGTACGCAACTTCTCATCTCGAATATCCAACTTATAAAAGCGAGCACGTGCATCGACAGCAGTTCGCGCTCCATGAGAAAGGTTGTCTATAACGATAACATCATGACCCGCGTCAAGATATGCCTTGACAATATGGCTTCCAATAAATCCTGCTCCACCTGTAATTGCTATTTTCATGACCTAACGCACCCCTTCTTCCTCCGCATAGAAGCAAAAAATAGAATAAATAAGTATAGAGTATGTATGAGAGGGTTATATTCTGCTTCTTATGACACTTCTTTGTGTTGTTCCCCTCTCTTCTTAGTATATATCTTCTATCCATCGCTAAATCTGCTTCTATCAATCGCAGATGATATTGTGAATCCGGTACTATCGGTAGGGGCAGCAATTGATTGCGCCCAAAGATGGGGGAGGCGGGGCAATCGTCCCCAAAACGCCTTTTTTTGTGGCAACGTGAACTCCTCCCCAACCTATCTTTGGGCGCAATGAATTGCTGCCCCTACCGAGGAGAATTACATATTCAGTCCCTACACGCGCTTTATTGAAAGCAAGCGTTCTACCAGCGTTACCAACGCATGGTCAGCATCAGGTACGCCACGGAAACCAGGAAACGAATTAATATCTACCACCATTGGTCCTCGTTCTGTCATAAGGAGATCGACTCCATAGAGATGCAGGTGGAAAACGCGTCCAATCTCCTGGATGACATACAATAACTGCTCTGGCATCTCACTTGTGGAAAGTGGAAAATCTTTTTTTGATGCATTCGCTTCTAATGGTGTGCGACGACGCGCGGCATAGACATGCTGATCGATGACCCAGACTTTGATATCCCAACCATCACTAGCGACCAACGCTTGCAGAATGACTGGCTCTTGACTCCACTCAGTGGCGAGTCCCTGTAATTGCTTCTCGCTCTGTACTTTCTCTACGAGGTCTCCTCGGTGGCTATAGCGGCTTTTGAGAATAAACGGATAGACTACTCCCACGAGTACATCTGGTTGGTTCAATAAACCCTCTAACGTATCAAAACTTTGCGTCTGAGGCCATGGCAGATGAGCTTGAAGCATGTTTTGTGTCATGGCTACGCGATCTTGACATGCCAGTGATGAGGCCCAACTATTGACCACAACTGCTCCCTGTTGTTCAAGCACATGAGCGACATCCAACGCTTGTGGCGCATGCGATTTTAGCAGGTAGAGGTCCGCTTGCGTCTGTCTCTTTTCTTGTGCGAGAGCTTCATCTGTAGTGAGTGCGCGCACATCAAGCATCCGAACAGTATGTGTCTCACGTAACTGCTGTAGTGCTACCGCAATGACGGGGTGATGTGTCGTTTCTGGGTTATCCATAATCAGGCAAATATTCATGATGCCTCTTTATTATTTTACATTTTCTTTCGCCGCGAGATACCGTTGACGCCGCTCTATCTTTTCGTCGCGTTCCCTCTCAGCGCGTTTAGCTGCGTGCAACACATATTCGGAGACCGTTGCAACTGCGCGCGGAATGCCACCAAAGCTGGGGAAGTCGTTGATGTCCAATAGCATGAGCCCGCGAGGCGTTTCGACGACATCTAGCCCGAAAATATCTAGCCCAAAGACTTTGCCGACGCGCAACGCAAGTTTCTTGAGTGCGGGTGTGACGGGAATACGACCCTCTTTTACTGTTGAGTGCAATGGTGATTTTTTTATGACCGCACGTACCTCTTGTCCCGTCACATAAAGCTTGATATCGAAGCCCGTGTTCTCCTCGTAGTGTTGGGCCAACAAGAAATACTCGTTGCTCATGACAATTTCTGTAGTTGCCAGATCAGCAGGACTATTGAGTCGATAAATATCACGACAGTAGCTACCATTGCTTGGTTTCACTACAAGAGGATACGCCTTGGTAGGCACCTGTGAGAGTAGTTTTGGTGAGGCGACAAAAAATGTCTGCGGTACAGGCAAGCCATGTTCATGAGCAAAAGCAGCGGCAACAGCTTTGTCTCGGACTAAACGAATTGCGCGTGAGTTATTAATAGTTGGTATACCCACAGCCTCTGCCGCCTCCAGAATGCTGATGCCCGGCCCATCGGTTAATGTTTTTAACACATAGGCATCGTATTTCTGCTGTTGCAACTCGGATAGATAGGTTACGGTTGCTTGTGGCTCCAAAAGATCGACATCATGTCCCCATTGTCGCAGTTGGTCCGCAATAACTATCGGCATAGGCTGATTGCGATATCGCTCTTCAATAATAAAGCAAAAACGCATGAATATGTACCTCTTCTCGCTTACTGTGACCTCCATTATACTCTTGTTCTACAGAGAAACAATGACGGAGTTCACAGTAAGCGTTGTTTACCGTGAAACAGGCGGATGCAAATCCCCTGGATGCCCAGGATAACGTGCTAAACCAGCTCCTGGTCCAAGTTGTTCTGTTGGTACCGAAAGCCGTTTTGCTTTGTCCTCTAGTGCAGTGATGATGAGCGAGGAGATACTATCAAGGTCAAGAATGGCACTATTAACTACGAGATCGTATAGATGTGGATCATCTGACTGCAAATTGTGGGCCGATTGAAGATAGCGCATACGATCACGATCTTTCACCTGAATGCGCTCCCTGGCCTCTTCCTGGCTTAACTCCTCACGTTGCATCACATACGCGATGCGAACGGATAACGGAGCAATCACGCGCACATGCAACACGTCGCGTCGTTGTGCAAGCAGTGCCTGTGAGCCGCGCCCAACAATTACAGTATGACCGTCGGTAATTGCTGCTTTTACCACATCAGCGAGTGCTGCTTGATACTCGTTCTGTTCTGTTTCTGCTGAAACTGGTAGTGCGGGTGCACCGCTCATCAAATTAGGATCGACACGTTGCATACTTCGTAAAAGGCGTGATACAAATCCCTCGACATGTTCGTCGCGTGCAGCTGCTTCCTCCTCGCTCACTCCTAGCGTTCGCGCTACCCGTACAACAATTTCATGATCAACCAGTCGCCAGCCAAGCTGTTGCGCCAACCGCTGCGCCACCTCGCCGCCCCCACTCCCATACTCGCGTGAGATAGTGACAGCACGCATCTGTTCAATTGCATCCGAACGTTGAACCATTGTACAAACCTCCTGCCTGTACCGCATCTCTTGAAATGCTGTTTACGCGGAATAATGCTTGTCTGACTCAAGTATAGGTTACAGGTTTGGAGGTGTCAATGTTCTTGGAGAAAACTAGCAGTCGAAGCGTAGGGAGACCGCACCCGGGGCCCGCCGCCCGTATGGGTACCCACGGGATGTGGGGGGCCGGGCGGGGGGAC
>CAXUIS010000065.1:19318-20713 GCA_964250915.1 uncultured Ktedonobacteraceae bacterium
GGATAAACATCGCCGGCGACCGGTCGGCACCCCCAACGGGGCCCCCATACATATTGCGTAACCTACGTGTAGGGGAGACCCTTGCGGTCTCCCTGTGTTTCTGAAGGGATATTGCTAGCTAGGTATCTGCCATAAATCCAAAGTTGCTCCTACTGGATTTGTTCTGCCCTTCGTGCTTAATGAAAGCAGGTGTTTTCCGTCAGGCGACCACTGGGCTGAAACAACACTATTGTCACTTCCATAATAAATAGCAACAGTTTTGCCTGTCGTGGCACTCCACATGTCTATCTTATTATCACTACCACCTGCCGTTGTGATGAAGTATTTCTCGTTTGGTGAACTAGAGGGTAGGTAGGTAGACGACAAGGCGTGAGCAGTAACTTTCCGACCTGCTGTAGCATTCCACACCTGTGATGTTGTCCCATCAGGTGCTTGCACCACAACATATGTGTTGTTATACGAGGTGTTCCATTTGCTATCAGCAGCTATCGAAACATCTAAGGTTACATGACCTGTCAACGCATTCCATATTTGTACATGTTGCTTACTTGGTGAGATGTTTTCACTCACAGAAATAATATGCGTGTTATCAAGCCATGTAAAGTCAACATTCTGTGAGTCCATTACATCATGATAGGTAAACAACTTTGCTCCTGTTGTTGCATCTAATATTTGTATAGTCTGATTGTCAGGAACAAGAACAATATGTTTGCCATCAGGAGAGAGTTGGAGCGAATTTGTGTTTGTTGCGTTTATCGGTACCCTTATATCAAGAGTGCGTTGTCCTGTTGTAGCATTCCAAAGCACTACTAGACCATCGCTTGTTGTCGCAAGAACTTGCTTATCATCCAGGGACCACGCAACGACGTTTCCTATAGCATTAACACCTTTAAGAACAACAGGTTGTTGCTTTGTTCTCACATTTACTAGAATTATTGTTCCATCATTACTTCCATCAATAGTACTAAGAGCGATATGCGTACCGTCATTTGACCACCGGAGGAAGGGACCATTGAAAAGACCTACTAGCTTAGTAGGATAGAAAGTATCGAACTCTATCTTTTTTGTGATAACCGATTGTACCTGTATATGAAGCATTGAACCAGTATTATAGATAGTACAAACAGACAAACCATCAGGCGTCAATGACGCTATTTTCCCAAGCGTCTCTGCTACTGCATCTGGATTTGCAATTGTTGTGACGTGCTTTGTTGCAATATTGATAAAATGTAGCACTGTGTCTTGTTTATCGTGAATGTAGACATATTTGCTGTTGCTAGTCCAGAACACAGCAGGCGTCATCTCGTCTTGATGATACAAAATTGACCCCTTATTGCTAGTAGTTGTACCTGTGTGACCTTGTGTAGAAGTATGCACTCCACGTGTTAATGTAAA
>CAXUIS010000066.1:0-4300 GCA_964250915.1 uncultured Ktedonobacteraceae bacterium
TCGCTTTCGTTCTCCTGCACTTGTGTTTCACTCGCTTGTTGAGGAAACAGACGAAGCCACAATGCTCTAAAAAACGCTCTCATCTGTGCCAAGAATAGCTCCCAGGACCACAAACTCTCATGTATCTCTACAACATGATGTACCACACGTATCGGTCTTCGGCGTAAAAGTAGTCGCACGATCAATATGAGGAGCACGAGCACAAGAATAGGAAGCAGTATTTTTATCGCCAGTATAAATAATGGGTTAAAGGAACTTTGTGGTGGAGGAGCTTTGGTACACTGTACGGCATGTGGATGTTGCTTGCACAAAACCTGAGGTGTTGAGAGTGGATTTAGTTCATGAAATCTGAAATGAAGGGAGTTAAGAAGCCAGATAACTGGTGTTATGAGCAGGGTCAAGACAATGGCAACAATATTTGCCAGTCCGTCATAAAAAAGGACAATAGGTGTAAAGATACGCTGTGCATTCGCAAGAAAAGCGGGACTGGCAACTGCGCCTACAAGCAACGAGAGCAGAAGGAGGATAGCACCAAAGGCCATAATAATTCCCAAAATCGCACGTTCTTGCGAAAAAACACTCCCTTGTAAACCAGAACGGTGCGTTATACGCACAAACACTGTTTGCGCGAACGCATGTGCAATTAATGCGAACATGAGGAAAAGCGGGATGAGTAATAGCAGTAGTAGCTCGTGAGATGACGTTGTATTCGTGGCTGCTTGTAACACAATTACCGCAATCATCACTCCAATACCTATACGGACCGCATTGAAAACATTCCCAGGCTCAAGTGTGCTCCGTGACAAACGCACACCCCGCCAACAGAAATAGAGCACAAATACAAGAATACCTAGAGTATGTAACGCTTCTGGACCTAGTAGAAGCAAATCACCAAGCAGATTTCCAAGCCATGCTGGATCGAAGAAAGCTATTGATGAAGCATAGATGCCAGACCAAAGAGAAAAGAGTGTTGTAGCAATAAGTAACACTATCACAGGGATGGAGAAAGATGCTCTAGAATTGGAAGTAGTGTGTGGATATCCTTGTGTAGCCGTATTTGCTAACCCGTAGCACCCCACAATAAGAACAAAAGGGACCCATAATGGAAGAAAAAAGCTATGTGCGCCTGCCAAGCCGATCAAAATGGCATCAACCCAACAGGCTTCCATCGCGGCAAAAAGGTAGGGTAATAGTCGTTCACCACTACTAAGCGTTACTGAACGTGGAGATACAACGTCTAGCGTGTCCACTTCTCGCTGTTCTAACGGGTTATTGTTGTCTTTTGGTGTAGTACTCATCGCGCGAAACCTCTTTCTCCACCAACAGGCTCATTGTATGGTGCATTTCACTTGTTGTCAACAGAATTATGTACGTGTTAGAAGCTACCTGTTCATCCTTTACAGAAGTCCGCGTCATGTGCTATGCTCAGACATACCATTGCCGTTGTGGACAATGGAAGCGTTTCCGGGAAGAACGTGTGACCACCCTGATGTTACGAGAAGGTGGAATCCTATGACAGCAACTATTCATGATGTCGCGCGTGTAGCAGGCGTGGGCATTGGCACTGTTTCACGTGTACTCAACAAGCACCCCAATGTGCGCCCCGCGACACGTGAAAGAGTTGTCGCCGCCATTGCGCAACTGCACTTCAAGCCTAACCCTATTGCGCGCAGCATGATTTCCAAGCGCACAGGCTCAATTGGTGTCATTGTCCCCTTCTTCACGCGTCCATTTCATGTTGAAGTGTTACGTGGCGTACAGAACGCGCTGTCACGTGTACAGAAAGAATTAGTTATCTACAATGTTGAAAACGATACGCAGCGTGATGCCTATTTTTCCGAATTGCCCATGCATCATAAAGTTGATGGTCTACTGATCGTTTCATTGATGCCCAGCGACACATTTGCACAAGGCTTTTGTGAAGTTGGACTCCCCACGGTACTAGTAGACGCGTATAACCCTCATCTCACCTCATTGGTTGTGAACAACGTCGAGGGTGCGTATCAGGCGGTGAGAAGCTTGCTTGATAAAGGCCATAGGCGTATCGGCTTCATCAATGGTATTACTGAAGGGAACTTCAAGTTCAATCAGTCTACTGATCGACTCATTGGGTATCATCGTGCATTAGGGGAGGCGGGTTTGCTCTTTGAGCCAACGCTGATTATTGAAAGTGAATGGAATCGTCAATCTGGTCGGGCCGCTGCTTTGCATCTTTTAACACAAACACTCCGCCCAACCGCTATTTTCGCCTCCTCTGATACGCAGGCCATCGGCGTGCTTGAAGCTGCGCGAAGCTTACACATCACGGTCCCGACAGAACTTGCGGTAATCGGCTTCGATGGGATTGAAGTGTCGGAGTTATTGGATGTAAGCACGGTGCAGCAACCGATGCAGCAGATGGGAGAGTTAGGCGTCGTTAAGCTTATCGAGCAGATGGAGAATTCACAACTTGCACCAGAACTGATTCGTCTGCCCACCATATTGATAGAACGTGGTACAACAAAACACGAACTATTTACTTTGTGAAAATTCTATGGTATTGTTTTATTACAGTATAGAAACGTTTCCAAAAAGTGGTTTGTGCAGATGAAATTTCCTTCACTGTGAGATTTGCGCATTCGGTAACGTACTCTCTAGGGTGATACAGAAATAATATTTCTGCCACTATACCCAGAAAGGAGCGATACTCACCTGAAACTTTCTTGTGAGTGTTTCCCGTAGTACATACACGTACTTTTACTTTTTATCCAGCAAGCACAATGTATGTGCTAATGGTCTCGCGCTCACACTTACGAGATGGGTTGAAGTTGTAGCAATCTTCCAAGCGTATTTGGAAGTATGGTGGGCATGGAAGCTCAAACACGACACGTATGTGTGCGTGTATTTGATCTCTGTCGGCTAATCAACTGTAGCCAGTCCAAAGGAGGACCATACATGTTTTCTCACCCTGAACAACGAGAAGTTCTTGACGAAATTATTGTTAAAATGCGTTCTGGTCGTATGAAACGCCGCACCTTCTTAGAGCGTGCGGTTGCCGTTGGTCTCTCAAGTACCGCGGCTGTCTCTCTCCTCGAAGCGTGTGGTGGTAGTACTGGTGGTGGTAGTAGCAGTGGACCAACAACTGTTATCTGGCAAACTGAGAATGATACTTCAGGCTCCTATCCAGCAATTGTAGATGGCTATAACAAGACCAACAAGGATAACGTCCATGTTGTCTGGCACAACGGCCCATCCGACACCTCTACTCTCATCACCCTGTATGACAACACACTGCGGGCGCGGAGTGCATCATTTGATGTGTTTAACATAGATGTTGTCTGGCCTGCCCAGTTTTCCACTCAGGGCTGGACTTTGGACCTTTCGAGCAAATGGCCCGCAAGTGACCGTGCAAACTATCTTCCTGGTCCAATTAAGTCCTGTACCTACAATGGCGCGGTTGTAGCTGCACCAATGCGCACAGACCTAGGTGTCCTCTACTATCGCAAAGACATCGTCTCAACTCCCCCTACTACCTTTAATGAGTTAACGAGTGCGGCTAAGAGCGGCCTATCTAAGGCCAAGATCGGCTATGCATGGCAAGGGATACAGGGCGAGGCGCTGGTGTGCGACTTTGTGGAGGTGTTGGCTGGTTATGGCGGCTCCGTGCTTGATCCCACCAATGCAAAAAAAGTGGTTGTTAACAGCCCGGAAGCGGTGGCTGCGCTCACCGAAATGGTCGGTTGGGTTGGCACGGTCTCCCCTGTTTCGATCACTACGTATGCTGAGGAAGCCTGCCGTCAAGCCTTCCAAAATGGTGATGCCGCCCTCATGCGCAACTGGCCGTATGCGTACGCTCTGGGCAACGACGCGACCAAGTCAAAGGTTGCGGGCAAGTTTGACATCACCTCTATTCCATATGGTGGCAGCAACACCACCGGACATTCCTGTGTTGGTGGTTGGAATATGGCAATTAATGCCTACTCTAAGAACACAGACGCAGCGTGGAGTTTTATGAAGTATGTGCTCGGCTCAACCGCGCAGAAGATATTAGCGATTACAGGTTCGTATACACCTGCCCTCAACAGTGTCTACAGCGATTCCGAGGTGCAGACGAAGCAGCCGCTCTTCACCAAGCTGGCCCCGATTCTGCAAAATTCGTTGCCGCGCCCAGTTTCACCGGTCTATACCGATCTTTCAAACCTCATTCAGGTCAATGTTCACCAGGCACTCACGAAGCAGGTTAGCCCTGCTGCTGCGCTGAGTTCTCTGCAGTCTCAGTTACAGGCTCTTGTCTCGAAGTAATGTTTTCGTAGCTTTGTCA
>CAXUIS010000066.1:4400-7321 GCA_964250915.1 uncultured Ktedonobacteraceae bacterium
GGTTTTGCTGTCGCACTCCTGATGAATCAAGTATTTCCAGGTCGTGGTCTGGTCCGCACTGCCATTCTCATTCCTTTTGCCTTTCCGACCATTGTCTCCGGGCAAATCTGGTTATTGATGTTGAATGCCCAAAACGGTGTTCTAACATACCTATTCCAAGTGTTCCACATCCTGGCACCCGGAGATTCCTTGTTGCGAACGCCGGCGGGAGTGATAGTAGCTGCGGTCATGATCGATGTGTGGAAAACAACGCCCTTTATGGCACTGCTGATACTCGCTGCTCTACAAGGCATTCCCAACGAACTGTATGAGGCGGCGGGCGTCGATGGCAGCAACCGCTGGCAGCAATTTTGGACGATTACCCTTCCATTGCTCAGGAGCGCGCTGTTGATTGCGCTGCTGTTCCGTATCCTGGATGCTCTGCGTGCATTTGACCTGTTCTACGTACTCACAGGTGGTGGTCGCGAGATACAGACATTAGCACTTTACTCATACGCGAATATGTTTGTGGGAACGACCTTCGACTTTGCGCCGGGAGTTGCTGCTGCTGTCATTCTCTTTATCATCTGTGCTGTCGTTGGTATCGTGGTCGTTTCATTCAGCCGTATCAGCCAGAACTAGGAAAGGAGAGTAGTATATCATGGCAAAACAAGCACTTGTGGTCCCTTCGGTACCGGCAAGGACGAATACAGCAGAACCAAAGCGACAAATAAACTGGCGCGTAATTGGTCTCTATGTTGCCCTCGTAGTTGTGCTAATCGTAGCTCTTGGTCCATTCTACTGGACAGCTATCACTTCAATAAAGATTGATGGGGAAATCAACGCTTCGCCGCCTACGCTCTTCCCCCAATCGTTCACCACGAATAACTATACTCAAGCTTTCCTGAGTGTCCAGCCTGCCTTTGCGAAAGACCTGTTGAACAGCACGATTGTCGCTGTCTTGACAACCATCCTGGCCTTAGTTTTTGGATCAATCTGTGCGTATGCGATTGCACGCACGAAATTCGTGGGAAAATCAGCCGTCCTGGCAATCGTACTCTCGGTGCAGATGTTCCCACTCATTGCGCTCGTCGGGCCACTCTTTGTTCTTTTTACCAATACGCTCAATGTCTACAACACGTATGTTGCATTGATTATCCCCTATCTCGTGATTTCCTTGCCCGTCACAGTGTACTTCTTGACATCGTTTTTCCGTGATTTGCCAGCAGACCTTGAGGAAGCGGCGATGGTAGATGGCACCTCGCGACTTGGAGCACTCTGGCGCATCGTCTTGCCACTAACGGCTCCTGGCGTCTTCACGACAGCAATCCTGTCCTTCATCACCGTCTGGAACGACTTCCTGTTCGGTTTAACTCTGACTACAGACTCGAATGCACAGACCGTGACCGTGGCTATCCCTCTCTTTAACGGAGAGCATCAGATTGCCTTTGGCGAGGTCAGTGCGGCTGCGATTATCGTCACCATTCCGCTCGTGATTATGGTGTTGTTCTTGCAACGACGAATCGTGTCCGGGTTGACGGCTGGAGCGGTAAAAGGCTAAAGCCAGAATGATTCAGACAATGAATGGAATCAGGCACCTGTTTGAGTTCTCAAATAGGTGCCTGATTCCATTCATTGTCTGAACCATCGGTTATAAGGCTACTATAGTAAGTTGAACCGTATTGCTCCTTGCGGTCTTCTGCGTTTGGGGCAAATGATATACTACAGAAGCATCCTGCGCGAGGAGGAGAGAAACAGTATATGATGCAGCCCCATTTCTGGTGGCAAACAGGAGTAGTTTATCAGATTTACCCACGTAGTTTCTTCGATAGTAACGGTGATGGAGTAGGAGACCTTCCTGGTATTACTAACAAGTTGGATTACTTGCGCTGGCTAGGTGTTGACGCACTATGGCTCTCACCGATCTACCCATCTCCAATGGCTGATTTTGGTTATGACATTACGAACTACACTGATGTTCATCCACTCTTTGGAACGCTTAAAGACGTGGACATTTTGCTACAAGAAGCCCACCAACGGAACCTCAAACTTATCCTAGATTTTGTACCTAATCACACTTCCGATGAACATCCATGGTTCCAAGAGTCGCGTTCCAGTCGCACGAGCGAAAAGCGCGACTGGTACATCTGGCGTGACCCTGCTCCTGATGGTGGACCTCCCAATAATTGGTTGAGCAGGTTTAGTGGATCGGCTTGGCAATTTGATGCACAGACCGAGCAGTACTATCTACATCTGTACGATGTAAAGCAGCCTGATCTGAATTGGCGTAACCCCGATGTGCGTCAAGCGATGTTCGATGCGATGCGCTTCTGGCTTGACCGAGGGATTGACGGCTTCCGTGTAGATGCGCTTGAAGTGCTTCTCAAGGATGAGCGATTCCTTGATAATCCTGTAAATCCGCTATGGAAGCCGAGTGATCCCCACTATCTCAGCTTCATAGAGCAGTATGTTGTAGATCAACCGGGGATGCATGAGATTATGCAAGAGATGCGTTCTTTGACTGAACGCTACAGTCAGCGCATGCTTGTTGGCGAACTTTCTTTACCGTTAGAGCATTTGATGAACTACTATGGTGAGCAACTCGACGAAATCCACCTCCCCTTTAATTTCCATTTTGTGAATATGCCGATTTGGGAGGCAGGCACCGTTCGGCAAGCTGTCGAGAATTATGAAACGGCTCTGCCTCCGAACGCTTGGCCTAACTGGGTCCTGGGCAATCACGATCAAGCACGTATCGCAACACGTGTGGGCCGGAATCAGGCGTGGCTCACTCAAATGTTATTGCTCACACTGCGCGGAACTCCTACGTGCTATTATGGTGATGAGTTAGGCATGCAAGACATTCAAGTGCCGAAAGAGTTGATACACGATCCACGAGGTAAGGAACAGCCTCAATATGGTCGTGATCCGGTACGTAGTCC
>CAXUIS010000066.1:7421-16689 GCA_964250915.1 uncultured Ktedonobacteraceae bacterium
ACGATCCACGAGGTAAGGAACAGCCTCAATATGGTCGTGATCCGGTACGTAGTCCTATGCAGTGGGATAGCAAAGCGAATGCAGGCTTTTGCCCTGAAGGAGTAAGGCCGTGGCTACCCGTTGCAAATGACTACCAGACCTTCAATGTGGAGGTTGAGAGAAAAGAGCCTCACTCCTTTCTGTTATTGACGCGAGCCTTACTTGACATTCGACGCTCTCATCCTGCCCTCACGCTTGGTTCATATCAGACTGTACAGCAGGAGAACACTAGCTGCTTCGTCTACCTTCGCCAGTATGAGCGTCAACGTTGTTTGGTAGTGCTCAACTTCTCTGTAAATGACCAGGTTATAATGTTGACAGAACAGGGCCAAGGCGATATCTTGCTTTCTACACACGTAGATAATGAGGGATTTATCTTGCTATCGGAGGTACACCTTCGTGGGAATGAGGGCTTGCTGATTGAGTTGGAGGCTTCGTCTGAGTAAGGCTAAAAACGCTGGAATCTGTGATGGAGCAAGCAGGTCTTACAGCAGATGGTTTACGAGAGTTACTCTAAAATTGAGAGAAGAAAAATATGAGTGAACATAGATATACAATACTGCTTCATTCTTGTTATTAACGTCGCTGCATAGCATGTGGTAGGACGTTTACGGCGTCCTACCACATTTGGTCAATAAAAACGCTTATTTCGCACTTTGTGCTTGGGCGTAGCGCTTGTTGATCTCGTCCCAGTTTACGACGTTCCACCAGTTGCTGAGGTATTCGGGACGGCGGTTCTGGTACTTGAGATAGTAGGCATGCTCCCACACGTCGTTACCAAGAATAGGATACGCACCATTCAGTAGAGGGCTATCCTGGTTTGGTGTCGAACTGATCTGGAGCTTGCCATCTTGACCAAGTGTGACCCAAGCCCAACCAGAGCCGAATTGCTTGGCACCTGCATCGTTGAATGCTGTTTTGAAGGCATCGAATGAGCCAAATGAAGATGTAATCGCGTTAGCAATTGCGCCCGTTGGTTCGCCGCCACCGTTTGGCTTCATGATCTGCCAGAACATCGTGTGGTTAACGTGACCACCGCCGTTGTTGCGTACAGCTGTACGTACCGCATCGGGTACCTCGTTAAGACGCTGCAACACTTGCTCCGGCTGCAGTGAGGCAAACTCAGAGTCTTTCAGTGCATTGTTCAGGTTCGTCACATATGTTTGATGATGCTTGTCATGGTGCAGTTGCATGGTTTGAGTATCAATGTATGGCTCTAATGCGTTGTAGTCATACGGCAGTGGTGGTAATTCAAAGGCCATGATACGTCTCCTTCAATCGACTATACTACGAGGGTTACAATCCTCTTATGCTTTTGGGTAAACTCCTACGCACAAACGTCGTCGTTCGGCAAAGTGTATGCGTGTGTTCCTTCCCACATAAGTAGTTGTATGCCATAGCAGAGGCATATGTCAAGCCGAAACATGAAATACTGAACAAAAGGACAGTCTGATACACTATGCTGTTCGCTGCATCTCTATAAATTTGCGGTCTCCCTCTGCGTGATGTACGATATGCGGTCCTATCTGTTGAAAGCCAGCACGTTCATAGACACGTATCGCACGTTCGTTCCACGCAAATACGTACAAACGAAAACACTTCGGCGCGAATGCTTCCCGCGCAAAATCCAGACCCGCGTTGACAAATGCTAGCCCCAGGCCAAGCCCTGTTACATCAGGTCGTAAGCCAAGCCCTATCGTCACCATGCGATTCCCGACAAACAGCCCCCGCTCCATCTCGCCATCAACATGTGCCGATGTACCATAGTTATAGAAACCAACGAGCACGTTTTGCTCATTCCGCACCGCATAATATGGGCTACGTCGGTCTAACATCTCCGTCAATACGTCGGGTTCTTCACCGATGTTATAGATCGTGTATGGTTCCTCGTAGTGCCATGATTGAATAGTGTGAGCATCTTCTACGGTCATAGGGGTGAAGGTGAAATGCATCATGGTTTTCCTGTTGAAAACGTGCATCGGTAGGGGCAGCAATTCATTGCGCCCAAAGATGGGTTGGGTGGGGTTCGCATTGGGCGAGAGAATCGTCGCCGACAGATTGCCCCTCCACCCCCATCTTTGGGCGCAATGAATTGCTGCCCCTACCGATGTGTAAACTACTGTTGTGGTTCCTCAGTCACCTTCGTACCTCCCGCGGGGGCAATACCTAGACGTGCTTTGCGGGCTGCAAGACGTTGTTGCATTTCGGATTGTGCTAACGCGTCGGCAACGGGGTCTTCGGGTGGAGTCGCCGCATTCAGTTGCTGCTGTAAACGAGCGTGTGCAACGTCGGCACGGTTTTGGATACGACCAGAGATGTTGTCAATAGAGTTTGTACTGCCCAATGCGTTGTTGACAGAGTTGAGAGCTTGCGCGGCACGATCTTCCGCGTTGGCTGAGGCATCCAACGACTGTAGGGATTGTAGTTGACGTAACATTGTGGAGTGCTTTGCTTCAAGCGCGTCCATTGCCTGCTCATACTGCCCTTGAATGGCGCGAACCTTTTCTAGCTCATTGTTGAGCGGTGTCAGATCACCCTCTACCACCTGTAAGCGTTGCTCCACCGTTGCTGCTAAGTCTTCACGTGGAGGATTCAACTGTAGCAATGCATCCGCTTGTGTGTTTAGTGTTGACTCTTGCTGATGAAGCTGGCTAATGCGTCGGTTGAGGCCAGCAAGTGCTCCACTGTTTGTTGCCTGTGCTTCTCGCAAATCGGACATAGCTTTTTCCAAATCACGAATATATTGTTGCACAACTGGAATTGAATGCGCATCAATTGCAGCATCAGCAACTTGATGTAGCCACGCTAGCGACAAAACGCGTGCCTTCTGTCCTAAATTATCCATGAATGCTGACTCCTTTTCCTTCCTATACATACATTGAAACCCTACTGCTGTACCATGCCCTCTTGAGGAGCATTAAGCGTCGTTAATTGGCGGAAATTGATTTGCGCTTGTGGATTTTGCTCTAGTGTTGTCACGGCTGTTTCAACGCCTTGGAGCAAGTTCTGTGGTCCACGCGCTTCGTTGTACACCTGCTGATAGTTCAACTGCATACGTTTGTAGTAGTCAACCTGTGGTCCACTGCCATTAGGCCGCGCATCAAGACTACTCAACAGATTGCCTAAGTGTTCCTCTATCCTACCCTGTTGTCCCTGTGCCGTTTGGAACAGCGCACGTAACGAATTTGCTGTATTTGTGGGTACGAGTGCTAGTAGCACCTCAACGCGTGGCGTCAATTCTTTGCTCTTCTTACCTAAAGAAGTCACGAGGTCTACCGCCGCTTGTTTCGCTGCCATTGCTTGTTCGCGTACATTCGCCTCTACCTCGACGTTCTGTCGTCGTCGCACGAATGTGAAGCCCAGGACGCCCGCTACAATCAGGATAGCGAGAACTAAGAGCGTCACCCAAATCCACGTATAGTTCGGGCTAAGTTTACTCTGCACCTGTTGCATGAGGTCAATTGTGCCCTGAGCATAATTGCCGCTTGTTAGTTGCGAGCGAATACCGAGCGTCATCTGCTGATAATCTGCGGTGTTCAACTTGCCATTAAACGTACTGCCGAGGTGAAGAAACGGGTCAAACCCCTTAGCGACAACGAACACAATGAAATTTTGTCCCGCCCAATTTGGACATTTGGACTGTACATAGTAATAATAATCGCTCAGGCTCTTGCCACCGAGCGTACTCTGGCTAACTGTTACAACCCGTGTATCTGCTTGTAAAGCCTTGTTGACAGATTGCGTCTGATTGAGCACGTCTCCAGTGCGATTGCCAAACAACTGCGCGTCATCGGAAACTGTCTCGCCACACGACCCCGTTGGGACTGTTTGTTCAGCATGTGCAACGCGAGTTTGCAAGCTCACAAACGCGATTGCCAATGGCACAATCAGCACGGCGAAAAGAAATAAACGTTTGAAAAGAGTCATACTCTATCCTCCTCAATAACTATTCCAGTTTCCTCACGTCATGCTCTATCTTTTAGTTTCATATATTCGTGTAACGTATTCTATGGAATATCGGACGCACTTGATACTATACAACACCGAACCCCTCCCTGTACGGGTCTGCTTCAGCACACCCTCTTAGCAAGGCACATTGTGAAAGGATATGAAAAAGCGTTTCAATATACCTCAAACATTCGTCAATGCCGAGAGGGTGTGCTGAAGCAGACCCGTACAGGAGTTCAAATTCTACGAGCGTCGCTTCCTTCATAATATTGACAACGCTCCTTTCCCGTACTACACTGATTGCGAAACGAAACACCTTTTCAATTTCATCACTTTTCTCATTCATGGAGCGACTTGAAATGAATGAACAAGAAATCCAAAAGCTTTCCAAAACATGTGAACGCTTTTTAAGCTATGGGTATCCACAAACACCTAAACAGACGTTAAGCCAATTGGCAGCATATACCGATTCAGAAGACGATTTTGATCGCTATGGGGAAGGTGAACTCATCACGTCGTTTGAGGCAGATGTGGCCCGATTATTGGGCAAAGAGGCGGCGGTGTTTATGCCAAGTGGCACAATGTGTCAACAGATCGCGCTTCGTATTTGGACTGATTCGCGCAAACTACCGCGTGTTGCCTTTCATCCAACATGTCACCTTGAAATTCACGAGCAGCAGGCATATCGTAAATTGCATAACTTGGAGAGCGTGCTTGTTGGACAGGCACATCGTATGCTCACTCTTGAAGATTTAGAAGCTATTCCAGAGCCACTTGGAGCCTTATTGCTCGAACTGCCTCAACGTGAAATTGGAGGACAGTTGCCGACTTGGGAGGAGCTAAACGCGATTATTAACTGGGCGCGAGAAAAAGGTATCGCAACACATCTTGATGGTGCTAGATTATGGGAGTGTCAACCCTTCTATCAACGTGAATACGCAGAGATCGCAGGGCTATTCGATAGTGTCTATGTCTCTTTCTACAAAGGGCTAGGAGGCATTGCAGGGTCTATTCTCGCAGGACCAGCAGATTTTATTGCGGAGGCGCGTGTATGGCAACGCAGACATGGAGGCAATCTTATTCATCTTTATCCGTTTGTGCTTGCTGCTAAAGAAGGTTTGCATGAGCGTCTAGGCAAAATGGCTGCCTATCATACAAAGGCAAAAGAGATAGCTGAAGTCTTCGCATCATTTCCACGCATCGAAATTTTACCAAGTCCACCACAAACAAATATGATGCATGTCTTTATGCAGGGCGATCAAGAGAAGCTGCTAGATGCTTCTCTAAAAATAGCGTATGAAACGAAAACGCTCCTCTTTACCCGACTTACAGCAACCAATGTACCACGTTGGTCAAAATTCGAGTTGACCGTTGGTGATGCATCACTTGACCTCAAAAACGAGGATATTGCTGAATTATTCAGCAGACTTTTTGCGATTGTGGATAATGCATAATTTGGTAATGGCGGTAGGGGCAGCAATTCATTGCGCCCAAAGATGGGGAAGGCGGGGTAAACGTTCCCACAACACATCTTGTGGCAACGCGAACCCCTCCCAGCCCATCTTCGGGCGCAATGAATTGCTGCCCCTACCGAGGAAATTACTGTATCGGTTGTCAAAGTTTATCAGGAATTTTACCCTTGAGGCCATAACCGACCTAGCCAACTACTCACAAACGTACCTCTTTTCACCTCTTCCGTGTTACGTTCCACCTGTTGCATGCGCTCATCGAAGATCGCCCTGTACAATCTTGCTTGTGGTGATATGGAACTTATAAGCTTGCCTAATGGTGATTGTACGAGTGGTTGTAGTAGACGATAGAGGCTAAACGTGGCGGACTGTTGACCGAGTTTGAGCCACGCGGTGATCCAGCCAACGATCTCGGTTGCCGAAAGAGTGCTAAGAGCAAGCGAGTAGATTCTTGGATAATAGCCGGGTGTGTTGAGGACGACACGGGTGTAGTCAAGCCAGCCGATACGGTCTTTGAAGAAAGCGTTTGTGACCTCTGGCCCTAGTTTCGCAAGGACATTGCAAAAGACATTGAGCGTTTCATTGACCTGCCACAGTGGTTCGGCGTGTGCAGACTTGGCAATCATGAATTTGCTAAAGGCGCGTGCAACAGCGGGTACGGCTTCCGATGCACGAACATTGTTCAGATCGACGGCACTGAGTCGATCTGTCGCAAGTGCCACATTCAAGAGAGTTGTGATACGGCGCAGGTTACGGACATATGAGCCGAAGCCACAAAAGGTAAGTGGCGATTGAAACGCGGCTGCGTCACCGAGCGAGAGGACACGATCATATGCGAGTACCTTGTCTTCCTTTTGCCACGGTAGCGAGATATTATAACCTGCTGGAATGAAGCCGTAGACAGGCTTAAGTACCTCAACGTGCTCTGTATCTTTATAACTGGGCAGCAAGGCGAAGAAGTCATCGAACAACTCAAGCAGATCGACACGATCCCCTGTCTCTGCATAATAAAACAGGTAAATTGCGACCTGATCGTCCACTCCGGGGAACGCTTCCCAGATCAGTTGATGTCCCTTACGGGCATCCTCGGTAGAAACAAGTACCTCACCGACAGCAGGATTGATCTCTTTCAGCCCTGTTCCTTGCTTATATCCACATGCAACGGTGCCAACAGTGGGACATACGAGCGAGAACGGACGACCACAATTGAGTTGACAGGCGATAGGTGAAGTTGACCCCATACCATCAATCAAAAGACGCGCTCCATAGCTATGCTGTTGTCCCTCGTTGTCTGTCACGTCGATAGTGACGCCACGTGCAGGTTGAACTGCACATCGTACAAATGCTGTGTTATGCAGGATAACGTTGGGGTAGGAGCCATTGGGCTGATGTGTACGTATTTTCTGAATACACAAAGCCATGAGCTTTTCAGCATCAACCGCGACATCCAGCACATTTTTCAGATGCAATTCGGCTGGCTTGACCTGAATGTTCGCCGGATGAAAGCGTACCAGACCGTCGTTATACTCGCGTTGTATCACGCTCTCAAGTTCGTCGGGAGTAAGCAGACCTACATCAAGCAGTTCGCGTAGCTCTTCACGCGAAATGTTCCATTCACGGTGAACTGCACCGACGGTGAAGCGGTCGAAGACGAGGACGCGCAATCCATAACACACCGTCATCACCGCTGCGTTCAGCAGATTAAGACCCCCACCTGCATAGATGATATCAAAGGTATTTGCTGTGGGTAGTGTGGGACGGTCTTCTGTAACTACAACCTCGGCATACTCGCGGCTCTCACCTGAGAGGAGCATGTTTTGCCATGTGCTATTAAGGTCTTGTAAACGGCGCAGATGTGCCTCGCCCTGTGGAATACGTGCGAAGGCTTCCGCGAGGTGAGGATACTGTGTAGCTAATTGCTCGATATATGTCTGCATAGGATGATGCCTTTTGTTTTGTAGGGACCGATGTATCGCGTCCTCGGTGGGGTGAGGGGAACACGCTAGGGCAAAGAATCGTCGCCGACACGTTACCCCACTCCACCCCAGGACGCGATACATCGGTCCCTACCTTATGAAGTTTTCTCGCCGATGGTCATATACACTTCCCAACGACGGCTACGGATGCGCTCAGAGCGACGGTGTAGGCCAACGCGTTCTAATGGTATGAGGCGACCAAACCATGCATCGGGTAATACTTCAGTAATAACTTCTGAATCGCGAGTTGCTTGACTACGCGCTACCTCATCTTGCAATGTGCGTTGTTTGCGTGGCCCAAAGAGGGCTGAGGGACCATAGACAAGCGTTTGTAGCAGAACGAGAAATGGTTGCACCACGCCAACGGGCAGCAGATTCGCGCCCTCTATGACAAGAACACGACCACCGGGACGCAACACACGCTCAATTTCAGCAAGCGTATCAGGGTCGTAGATATACTCAGATGGAAACGTACTCACAACTGTATCAAACGAACTCTCGCTAAACGGCAGATGTTGTGCTGACCCCTGCATAATCCACACAGTTTGCCCAATTTTTCGCTTACGAAGTGTGTCGCGTGCCGCCGCAACCATTTGAGGTGAATGCTCTATCGCACGACAATTATAACCTGCGTTCAGCATATCGACAAAGAGATCACCCAGTCCACATCCCAATTCTAACACATCTATACCGATAATGCGCGGTAGTACGAGGCGTTGCCATACACGCCACTGTCCCGCAAAAGGTATTGTGCTGGCAATGCGATAGAGGTAGCGATTCCTGTACAGCGTCTCGAAGAGTAGTTTACGTAGGTCTGTTGCCATTTTATTGCTTTCCCGCCTCTACAAACACGTCGAGCAGTTCGCTAAGATGTTCAATCACGAGATCAGGCTGTAGATCGGCAGGAATAGGTCTGCCTTTCTTTTCCTCGCGCTTTCTTGCCCGTCTAAACACATCTTTGAGTATATATTCTTCAAGAGAAGATGACTGGACAGAATGCTCAAGTGCTTTTGCGCGTGCCTTTTCGTATAAGCGAGGAGTGGGTTTCCAAACGGCAAAGATACCTAAACGTTTTGCACCAACAATATCCGCTCCAAGCGAGTCACCTACCATCACGGCTTCTTCAGGTGCTACGTTAAGGGCATCGAGAGCATATTGAAAGATGTATGAATCAGGCTTGTTACTACCTAAATCAATTGAGATAGCGATTTTTTGCGGATCGAAATACTCTTGTAGGCCAATTTCCAACATACCAGTCCTGAACGGCAAACCACCATAGCCTCGATTACTGACTATATTGATGAGAAAGCCACGTTTTTGTAGTGCTCCTAACGTGGTTAACGCGTCCTTAAACAATATGCGTGTCTCTGGAATACTGTCTCTTAGCACCTCATACACTTCTTCAGCTATACTCTGCTCGACTTTGGGAAAACCGAGTGTTTGTAGTGCTTCCACCGTAGTAGAGATTATATTCGGTACAATTCTCATATCAGGACGTGTTGCACACATTTGTTGATCTATCAACTTAGAAAGCTGTTCAGCGAACGTTGTTTCGTCTATTATTGGAAATAAGCGAGAGTTTACATGATTACGAAGAATGACAATTGCTTGCCGTTGAGCTGCTTGTTCAGTCGCATTTCTCATAGCTACATCTTTATGCGCCCAAAGCGTATTACCAAGATCAAAAAGAATACATCGAACTATTCGTCCTGTCAGTGCTGGCACAATTTTTCTGGACAAGCGCACACCTCTTCTTAATGTGCAATAAGAAAAAAAGGCGGGCAAATTTGTTAAAGGGGAGGGCGTTTACAAGAATTGCGCCGTTTTTTTTTTTGG
>CAXUIS010000066.1:16699-20318 GCA_964250915.1 uncultured Ktedonobacteraceae bacterium
TCTGATTGCTTGAAAGATGCGTTCTCCTAAGCTAATATCGTCTATGTGAGGAAAGAAGTGTGATGCGATATGTTGACGAAGAATAGATAGTACACGTTGTTGTACAGGACGTTGTTGTGCCAATTCGTCAATGCCCTCTTTATCTATCCAGAGGGTGGTGCCAAGATCAAAGAGAATACAACGAACGGTTTGTCCTGTCAGGGCTGGCACAATTTTTCTGGACAAGCGTAGCCTCCATAACTCTTCTACACAAAGATTGCACCTGTGTTGTTGCAAAGCAACAACACAGGTGCAATCTTTGTGTAATTTTCTTAGCGCATTACATCTTCTTCGTTGCCGAGAACCTCATCAACGAGACCATACTCGACTGCCTGAGGAGCAGTGAGGTAGTAGTTGCGATCAGAGTCCACCGAGATGCGCTCGATAGACTGGCCTGTGTGCTTGGCGAGAATCTCGGTCAAGCTACGGCGCAGACGTAGCACTTCACGTGCGGTGATCTCGATGTCAGTTGCCTGACCTTCGGCACCACCGAGTGGCTGGTGAATCAGGACAGTTGAGTTTGGCAGCGCATAACGCTTGCCCTTCTGACCAGCAGTCAAAAGGATGGCACCCATGCTCATTGCCATACCCATGCACACCGTTGACACCTCAGGGCGAAGCCACTGCATGGTGTCATAAATGGCAAGGCCAGCGTAGATCACGCCACCTGGGGAATTGATGTACATGTTGATGTCTTTGGTCGCATCCTCGCTCTGGAGGTACAGCAACTGTGCGACAACGCTATTGGCGACATTATCATCAATGGGAGTACCAATGAAAATGATGCGCTCTTTCAACAAACGAGAATACAGGTCCCACGAACGTTCGCCACGTGGGGTTGATTCGATAACAGCAGGGATCATGCCGCGTGGTTCGAGGAACTCACGTGACTCCTTGATCCATTTCGGATCGCGGGGGTTGAATATACTGCTCATCTTTGCTCCTTTTTATCATTCACGGGTTCTTCTTCCACACTTAAGTGGAAGAGCTACATCGCCGAAAAAATTGTGTGCAGAGGCTATTCCGTTCAACGGGAATACATACTGCTATGATAGCACTTAGAAAAGACAAACGCAAGCAGAAAAAAGAAAGAGTGCTAAAATAGCAAAATAGCGTTGTAAAAGATGAGCAGGGAGACCCTCGCGGTCTCCTTGCTCTAGCGAAAGTTATACTGCAAGTGTTGCTTCTTGACGTGACGCAGCCTCTTCGTGCTCCTCTGGTGAGAGTTCACGCGCCTGCGTTGGAGCAACGCGTCGCGGACGATAGCGTACGAAGAAGGTTGCGATAATGGCAAAGCCTGTGAGTACAACACTCAAAAAGAACGCGTCTTGCATGGCTAAAACTGTTGCTTGTCGCTCTAACAGTCCACTTATTGTTTGCAGTGCTGCTGTATATGCTGCTTGTGCGGAAACGGCTCCTCGTTGTAGAAAGAGACCTTGTAACAATGGTACAAGCCGTCCCAGTGGTGATGCGGCTGTGACTTGTTCGGCAAGGTGACTGTAGTGAACCGTTGTTTGGCTCTGAACCAGCGTTGCGATGACGGCGACAGCTAGCGAACTTATCACAAAGCGCAGTGTGGTATTAACCGCCGTTGCCTGTGATAGCATACGCGGCCTGATCTCTGAAAGTGCAGCTACAGACAAAGGCTGGAAGCAGAAGCCGAGCGCAAAGCTACGTATAATCAGCCATACTTGCAGTGTGCCATAAGGCGTGTTGACGCCGATAAAGGTCAACAGCCAGAGCGCAAAGGCGAGAATAACCAGACCAGGAATGACGACACCACGTACACCCAGCCGATCTACAAGACGACCGCCAATGACGGAGGATACCATAGACGCGAAGGCTTGTGGAAGCAAGAGCAAACCTGCTTGATAGGCCGAGAGGCCACGTACATTCTGTAAGTAGATTGGGATGATAAAGAGACCACCGTATAGTGCGAACGTGACGAATATACTCGCGATACTACTCGTAGCGAAAGACCTGTTGCCAAACACACGTATGTCTAGCAGAGGTTGCCTCTCTTGTCGCGCTACATTCAACTCAACGATAACAAAAAGGATGAGCATGATTACGCCCAACGCAAGAAAACCTAGCACCTTTGCAGAACCCCAGCCATCAGTGCTTGCATCCGATAAGCCATAGAGCAGGGATGCTAGGCCAATAGCGGAGCAGATAAAACCAGGCAAGTCGAATGATGTGCGTCTCTCGGCAATTGTTTCGCGTAGGAAGAGAATGCCCATAATGATACCGAGAATGCCAATCGGTAAGTTGACGAAGAAGATCAGCTGCCAGCCCAGATACGTCACAATATAGCCACCAATGGTTGGGCCAAGTGCCGGTGCTAGCAGAATAGGTACACCTAGTGCTCCTAATGCAGTGCCACGCTCCTCTGGCGGAAATTCAGTCCAGAGCAGAGTGATCGCAAGAGGCGACAAGAACGCGCCTGTTGCAGCTTGTACGATACGGAAGAAGATCAACATTGGCAGATTGAAAGAAAGTCCACACAATACTGAGCCAATTGTAAAGCCAGCAAGCGCGAGTAGATACAAGCGTTTGGCTCCAAGACGCTGTGATAGATACGCCGTTAGTGGCGTTGCGACTCCTTGTACCAGTGTGTAAGCGGTCAAGACCCATTGCACACTTGTGAGGTTGACGCCGAAAACGTTCTGTAAACGCGGAATAGCAATATTAACGATAGTGCCATCTAGGATTGTCATGAATAGCCCGAAGATCACGACAAGCGCAACAACCCACTTATATGGAACGTTGCCTATGGTCCGTGGGGCAGTGGATACAGGTACTTGCATAAAAAAATCCTTACGCGGTAATGCCTTTAAAGTAAAAACGTATTAAATGTTTTATCAGTTCATCGGATGCTATATGTTCAGTATACAGTTCGGAGCCTCGTCGAGGTAACAGCGTAAAAAAAGTACCAAGCATAACTGACGTTGGCATCGTGCGGTCAAACTCGCCTGTTGCCTTCCCTTGCTCTAGCAGGTGTGTGATAGCCTGTATGACGCGCTCTTTTGTGCTACGTAGTTTCTCCCTTTTCTCCATCAGTTGTGCACGTGTATCCACGTTCTCTACAAGAGAGGAAAGTAGTTGAAAACGTTGCCCTAGCAACCCTGTATATATAACACGAAGTATAGCCTCTAAAGTAGCACGAGCCGTTGTATAAGAAGCAATGGTATCCTCTATCACTTTGAGAAATGCTTGCATCTCGCGTTCAACAAGCGCGATCACCAGGTCTTCTTTGCCCGCGAAATGCAGGTAAAGCGTGCCTTTGGCGATTCCTACACGTGCCGCGATCTCGTCCATAGAGGTATCTTGATAGCCTTTTTCAAGCAATACCTCTTCCGACGCTTGCAAAATAAGCTCTTCGCGCTCCTGTCGCTGCCTCTCTTTTAGAGAGCGACGAGGTGTGTCCACATCTTGCACCATATGCATTCCTACTGACTTGCGCTTATATAGTATGACTGATTAATAATAATATGACTCGTTAGTCATAATTTTAACCAAAAAGTAAGGGAATGTCAAGGGTTATTGATGAAGTGGTGTGACGAAATGGAGGGATATCGGC
>CAXUIS010000067.1:0-20232 GCA_964250915.1 uncultured Ktedonobacteraceae bacterium
GGGTGTGCTAAAGCAGACCCGTACAGGGCTTTCATTCCGCCTTAGCAATCATAATTAAAAGGGTGTGCTAAAGCAGACCCGTACAGGAGTTACGGGCGGTTGCGGGATAGAAATTCTGTACGGGTCTGCTTTAGCACACCCACCCGTCCATAATGTTCACGACAACACGCGTTGTTCACTTTCGACATGCATATCGTAGCGTGCGGCTTCGCGGAAGAAGATGTCGGTTAGCACACCCGCTTCTGGGCCGAACGCGCCACGTTTTGTAATCTCGCCACGAGCAAGCATTCTACCCACGATGGCAAGCGGTGTACCGGTGTCTAATGCACCTGCACCAATACCCCAACGTGTGTAGGGGCGAACAACGACCTGATTCATGATCTCAAGCTGTTGTCCGTGCGCTTTGCCTTGCGCGACGATACGCAACACATCACAATCTTGCGGCTCAACCTCTTCAACCGGAGCCATTTCAAGTAAACGCGCCAGCACTTCTCGTGGCGACACGTTGACTCCTTGTACGCGAATTGGCTCGTTGCTACCAAAACCAAGGTCCACCAGAAACTTGAGTTTCGTCAAGAAGTCATTGGGAAAGGCAATTTTGAACGAGACGTAGTGAATGCCCTTGTCCTGAAACGAGACTGGGAAGGTCGCGCATTCAGAGTGCAACGAGTAAATGGCGGTAGCGCGTCCAACAGGTGCGGGAAAGACGAGTTCTTCCTGCCCTGTTAAGGGTTGTTGTGCATGCCATGTTCCGTTCTCAAAGACTTGAGGCTGTTTGGTAAATTCATCGAGTACGGTGCGAATAGAATATGGTGCAACGAGGGGAGCTGTTGATGGCGTTTCATCACCACAACCAAGCTGTACTTTAATGCTTTCTACGCTATCCAGTTTATCGACAGCCATACGTGCGAGCAGGTTTGTGATACCGGGAGTACCACCCATACCAAGAATCGCCGAGATACCTGCTGCCTCTACCTCGTCATTCATTGCCAGTAGCGTGCGTGACATGTGAAAAAGGCCACCAAGATCGGCATAATGAACTTTGTTACGAATACAGGCTTTCAGAATTGGCAGGTTGTAAACATATTCTACCGCGCTCAACACGACATCGGCTCCGCGCAGAAGCGCATCTAGCCGTTCTTCCTGCGTTACGTCGATCTGTTGGACGCGTATTTTACTACTGTTGAGAAGAGAGGCAACTTCGTGGGCGCGTGCCTCGTTATAGTCAGCAAGGGTGATCTGGTCTACGTCGTCGTATTCTGTAAGCGTGCGTACGGTGATGCGCCCCATTGCGCCTGCACCACCCAGAACGATAATATGCATAAAATTATCTCCAATATGGCCTAACAAATAATAGGGCAATGCTACACCAATATATTGGTGTAGCATTGCCCTATTATTTGTTAGGCCACTGCTGTATCCGAGTCACTTTTAGGTACAACCGTGAGCGCGCTAGCTTCAGTAGAGACGCTTGGTGTTGAGGTGGACGCGTGCATTTCCTGCAAGGTGTCTTCCAATCGGTTCAGGATCGTGTCGATCTCTTCCCGCGTGATGACCAGAGGTGGCTCAACACGAATCACACGCGAGTTGTTCAGTGTGCCAGAGATAAGGACGCCACGTTTGAACAAGCCGGATGCAACCGCATAGCCAATGTCATCATTGATGAAGTGTTGCCCAATCAGCAAGCCTTTACCCGTGATATTCGTATAGATGTCACTGTGTCGAGCAGCGATATTCTTTAACTGCTTGATGAAGTAGTCGCCCTTCTCGGCGGCTTGTTCAGAAATGCCCTCTTCAAGCGTGACGTTAATCGCGGCAATAGCAGCAGCACAGGCTAATGGATTGCCACCCGTTGTAGAGGTGTGGATAAACGGATTGCTGTTCATCACGCTCCAAATTTTTGGCGTGGACATGAACGCGCCAATTGGCATCACACCACCACCAAGAGCCTTCGCGGAACAAATGATATCTGGTGCAACGTCCCAATGATTCACGCCCCAGAGCTTGCCGGTGCGACCCATACCCGTCTGCACTTCATCAGCTATAAGAAGGACTTCGTACTCGTCACAGATTTGACGGAGGCGAGGCCAGAAATCATCGGGGGGCACAATCGCGCCAGCTTCACCCTGTACAGGCTCCATGACGACGGCGGCAATGTCGTTACCAACTTCACGCGCGATACGCAGTTGTTGCTCAACGGCGTCGGCATCGCCATAGGGAACGTGGAAGACGTTGTTGTGCAATGGCATGGCAGGTTTACGGAAGATGGCCTTACCTGTGAGAGCAAGTGAGCCAGTCGTCTTGCCGTGGAAACCGCGCACCGAGGCAATAAAGCCACTCTTACGCGTGTAGAGCTTCGCAAGTTTCATGGCACCTTCGACTGCTTCGGTACCACTACCCACAAAGAAGCTATATTGGATGTCACCGGGAGTAATCTCAGCGAGCAGGTGAGAAAGCATACCACGCAGAGGATCAAGAAGTTCTTGCGTTGGTAGTGGACTTTTCTCTAACTGTGCTTGCACGGCCCCAACGACCTTTGGATGTGACCAACCGAGGTTGAATACGCCAAATCCACCCAGACAGTCGATGTATTCGCGGCCCAGCACGTCCTTGAAGGTCGCGCCACGCCCTGTCCATTCGACTGCGGCATAGTCGCTTGCTTCAGCGACTGACTTACGATACTCGATAAAACCGCTATTATAATATTTCGCAAAATTGCTGATGGTGGTCTCGATCAACCACTCTGACTCGCTCTTGCTCAATTGTGGCTTATGCACAATATCGAGATAACGCTGAGAATCGTTGAGGGCCTTGAGTAATCCATCGGTACTCATAAAAAACCTTTCCGGTAACGCAGCACGTTGTTGACCACTCTACGTCGGGCTGCGCTCCGAACTAGCCACTATCGGTCAGGCGATGACCTACACATTCAGCTTGTAGATATGGGAATGTTCACTTATCCTGAAAGATAAGTAGGACGTATCAAAAACTCAGGAAGCTTGCTACGGGTTAAAGTATACCTGTTTGCGAGAATGCTTTCAAAAACAAAGAAGTGCTTAGCATTGAGAATACAAAAACGTCATCCTAACAAAACGTCGTCAGGATGGAGAGAAATGAGGAAAGAAGCATCAGGGGTAGCATGTGGACAGATGCGTTACACTATCCGCGCTGTCGTTTTTGTGGGTGTTGCTCATAATTAACTCTTGGATTTCTGGAAGGCTCGCTTCTATTCGCCAGATCAAATCTTCCCGACGCTTATCCGACTTGTCGATAAAGACCTTAATACCGAGTATCCGCAAGAAGTCTCTTTTCTCTTGATAGGACAATTCCTCTCTGGCTTCTTTGACGGTTTTACACCAGGCAAGAATTTTTTTAGCCTCAACAGCTAAACGTTCCGTATCAACTACGCCTGCCTCGACAAGCAATTTTTCCTCTTGCTTGATCTGTAGCTTCGCGTATTCGTCGCTCAGTAACCCTAGTATAACATCTCTTGCTATCCCTTTCAAGGAGGGGTTGGCAATATCTTCGGTGTATTGGTCAATCTTTTCCTGAGAGTTCGCAATGCTATGTTCAATGGCTTGTATCTCGCGGATACTGGCATTGTTGTTGGTCGCCAACTGGATTGCCCGCTCGATCAATGCTATCTCATCTGCCAGCTTTACCATGTACGCCCACATGAGCGCGTCGATTTTTTCTGAGTTGACCGTGTTGCTGTGCGAGCCTTCGCTTAAAAAATATTTACTTTTATTTAAGTTTCATTTCTATATTTCAAAGAAATTATAGATTCTATTTTTTTCACTGTCAATAATATATAGCTTCTATTTGTAAAAAACATAAGAAGTGGTTACATTTAACTATCAGCAATGGTAGTTATCATAAGAGGTCCCATGAGCAAGAACATGATTGAGTCGGAAGAAGCTATAAGGTTGTACGTAGAAGCTGGATTTTCAGCAAACACCTTTTACAGGCACGCAAGAGAGGGGAAAATTAGGAAAACCTTGCCAGAGTTAAGAGAAAGAGGTGCGTTGTACAATGAGAGTGACATTAAAGGGATTATAGGGAAAAAGATAGGAACTAGTGAGCCTGGGAAAACATCTAAAGACGGGCGGGAGTGGGTTGCTACAGAGGTTGCCTGGCAGAAAATCTCTGATTTACCTGCTGTCTTGAAGCTAGATTTACAGGTCTACAAAGATGATCTAGTGGGAGACATAGGACTCTATATCTCATGGGCTAAGAAAAACACGAAAATCACCCTTTTGTCTTTTGAGAGTGGAAACAGAGAAAATGTGCTGGCTTATATCAGTTTAGTCCCTTTACAAGAGAAGGTTATACTATCAATTCTGAAAGGCGAACGAAAAGAGGTATCAATAAGTTCTACTGAAGTAGAGAGTTATGAGCATAAGGGCGAATATATGCTTCTTGCCGAAAGTATAGTCATACATCCTGATCATCCTGAGCAGATGAGTAAGGTCTTAGGAGCTGTGTTAGATTATTGGTGTAAGCAATATCCTGATAGATACATAAAAAGGATATATGCAGATGCGGCATCAGAGCAGGGTGATGTGCTTATACGAAAACTTTTCTTTTCACCGCTTTATAATGTCTCCGATACTGCATACGTTTTGGACTTGGGAAAACCTGGAATATCTAGAGTTGTGAAAAGATTTCAAGAATGTCTTGAGGCCAAATCAAGAGAGCATGATAGCGAGAATGCGAAAGCACGCAAATTCGATATCTAATAAAAGAATATAAGAAACATACATCAACATGAGCAAACATACTACACAATCACACGCATCCTCTTCGTGGGGACTTATACGCGTATGGACGCGTCTTACACACAAAACAAGTTCACAGAGTGGTGTCCTACACGCATTACCACCACCTGTGATTGTGCTACTTGCGATTGTATCGGTTCAGGTTGGCGCAGCTCTCGCAAAAGGGTTATTTCAAGCAATTGGCTCAAGCGGCACAGTGTTTTTACGCGTTGGGTTTGGTGCGCTCATATTCCTGCTTATGGCGCGTCCGCGCATACGTGGTTATTCACGTGCTGATTACATGTTAATCGTGTTATTTGGGCTAGCAATTGCGTGTATGAACGCTGCATTTTATGCTGCTATAGCGCGTATCCCACTTGGTATTGCGGTAACACTAGAATTTGTTGGGCCGTTGAGTGTGAGCGTATTTGCATCACGAAAACGTCGTGATTTCTTGTGGGCTGGTCTCGCGGCGGCTGGTGTTGTGTTACTTGCGCCTTTCGGCAACACAACAATTGACCCGCTAGGCGTAGGGCTTGCGCTATTAGCAGGAGGTTGTTGGGGAGCGTATATTCTGCTCAATGTGCGCATCGGGCGCACCTTCGAGGGCAATAGCGGGCTTGCCTTGAGCATGAGTGTAGCCGCACTTGTGCTATTGCCTCTTGGAATATGGAGCGGCGGAGCTACATTGCTTAATCCAAAATTTCTGCTTTTGGGCGTTGGCGTGGCGATACTCTCTACGGTGATTCCCTTCACACTTGAATTAGAGGCACTACGCAGACTGCCAGCACGTGTCTTTGGCGTGCTCATGAGTTTAGAACCAGCCATTGCTGCACTCGTCGGCTTTATCATATTACGAGAGACGACAGGCTTACGTGCGTTGATCGCACTTGCCCTGATTGTGATTGCATCAGGCGGTGTCTCGTTTTTTCAACAAAAGGGTATACATGATTCGATAGAATAATAGACAAATTTTGACACTTCAATACGGGAACACGTACGTGTTCCCGTATTGGGGTATATATCCTACGCAAGGGGACCATGCTCGAAGAAAATTACGTCCTTCGCATCATGACGGCTTCCCTCACTAGGAACCTCGTCGGGATAGCCAACAGGGAAGATACTGTAGCTTTTCCAGGTTTCTGGGACGTTGAGGAAGTTGCGTAATTCCTCTTCCATTTGCAGATTCATATGCTGATTTGAGGTAGCTAATCCAGCTGCTGCAATAGCATTCCACACATTTGCCTGGACAATTCCCAGTGCCTGAGCCGCGAAATTCTTCACTATCTCGGCAGGCATGCCGGACGCAAGTTGTTTCTCTGCAACAGCTGTATCCTCGAAAAACACAATGCTGAAAACACCTGCACGGTATCCAGGGATGCGGTTCAATGCACGTTCCAACTGTTCGCCCTGAAGTTTTTGTTTGAAGGTAGCTTCAATGAAGTCCCAAAACTCTGAATTGCGCTCTTTAAGGACGACCAGACGCGTTGGCTGGCTATTTCCAGAGGAAGGCGACCAACGAGCCGCTTCAAGAATGTGTTGGATTGCCTCGTCGCTCACTGGACCAGAGGCAAGTTTGCGTATAGAGCGTCGCTTCAACACTGTATTGAGGTGACTTTGAAGTTCTGTATGATTGGGCTGTAAAGTTTCGTTAGATATCGCCATAGTATTCTTATTTTCTCTCCGATGTTCTGTTTTTGATTTTGCAGTAGAAGGTTACTTCCTTTTCGTATTGTATCACAAAAGCATACATTTGTAAAGTTACTTATTAATAGTTAGTAAAAATATAAGAGTTGACGTTTCTGTCAACCTTGTCTATACTTCTCTCATACAGTTCGCTATAGCACTCTTATTGTTTGTCGTGGGAACGCCGTAATCCTATTTGATAGAATACTACGGATACGTTGATTGTAGGGACCAATGTATCGCGTCCTTTTGGCCTCTTGATTGCCGACAAGGACGTGATACATTGGTCCCTACAGAATATTTGTGTTATTTTGTTAATCTTCGTAGTCCTTACGACAGTTTTTCACGTGAAACCATGAAAGCAAACGTACATGAAGAACATTGATGATATGTCGTCTACTTCAAAAAAGCGCAAACGTATTTCTCCTCGTTTCATTGTAACCATGCTTGTCTTGCTGGTGGCACTAGTTGCCGTTGTATCGTTAGGCATATTTTCTACACAGGGGCACAATGTCGCCTTATCTGCCGCACGTAGCACATCGGTGCAAGACGGTTCCACACCTACGGTACAAGCTATGCCAGTTCGAGGTGCCGTAAGAGTAGATGTGACACTGAACGAGTATAAAATTACCTCATCTTTAACGAATTTCAAGGTGGGAACACCGTACTATTTTGTTGTAACAAATATAGGGGACACACTGCACGAATTTTTTATTATGCCCGATAAACCTAATGGCTCAAATTATTTAGTCAACGGAGAATACGAAGGTAATGCAGTGCAAGGGCAAGAGATCGAGCCTGGGAAAACGCTAATGGTCAACTACGTCTTCAAAGCCTCCGCTACCACTCATTACGAGATAGCCTGTCTCATGCGTGGTCACTATGCGGCAGGAATGAGTCGCCCAATTGTTGTTAAACAATAACCTATCCTGGGTATTCATCCATAGGGGAAAAATATAGGGCAGACCGCCAGAGTCTGCCCTACATTTTTCCCCTATGGATGAGTACCACCTTATCCTTTCAATGCCCCAGCCGTTAGTCCTGAAACGATACGTCGTTCTAAAAGCAGCGTGAGGACGACGAGAGGTACGATAGACATAATCATAGCGGCAGACAAGATACCAAAATTGGTGGTAAATTCTGTCTGGCTAATATTCACAATGCCGACAGGGAGCGTGTAGGTGCCATTGTTGGTGAAGTTGAGCGCGAAAAGATACTCGTTCCAATCGCCGACAAAGACAATGATAGCAGCCGTAAAAATACCAGGTAGTGTTATGGGAAGAATGATGCGTAGGAAGGCTCCAAAACGCTTCATGCCATCGACTATCGCGGCTTCCTCAAGTTCCACAGGCACATCTTGAAAGAAGGCAATGAGGACAAGCACGGCGAGCGGCAAACCAAAGACAGAGTAGGGAAGAATGAGCGCACTGAGCGTTCCAATGAGATGAAGCTTTTGGAGTATCTGATACAAGGGAATGACCTGTGCTAATGGCGGAAAGAGTGAGAGCAGAAGGACAAACAGTAAGAGCGGTGTTTTAAAACGAAAGCGTAGTCGTGCAAACGCGTAGGCAGCAAGGATGGCAAGTATCATTGTAGTGACGGTAGATACAGTGGACGCGATAATACTGTTGCGATAATAAGAGCCGAGGTCTCCTCGTAGTGCCTGTGTATAGCTATCAAACGTAGGTTTCGCAGGTAAAAGTGTCGCGGGAACGGTGGTGGTCTCTTGCGGAGTCATCAGCGATGTAAGCAATGCCCAAAGAAGCGGGAAGAACTGTATGAGCAATATAATGACCAGAAGCATGTAGATCAAAGTTCGTACCGAAAAATGCTTCAGTTGTAGGTTTAGTGTGCGTGTAGCAGTACGGGATCGTGCTTGTACAAATGTGTGTTCAGCCACCCTATTTCCTCTCTTTCTCTAGTTGACGCCCGGTCGATAGAGGGTACGAAGATACAGCACAATAAAGGCGAGACAGATTAACATAAGCACAACAGCAACAGTTGAACCATAGCCAAAATCGCCAAACTGCTGAATCTGCGCATTAATGTAGAGACCAAGATTTTGTGTTGCGTTCCCCGGTGCACCATTCGTGAAAGCACTAATCAGATCGAACGCCTGCAATGACTCGATGGTTCTCAATAGCAGCGTGACAACGAGTGTGGGACGCAGCAAGGGAAGTGTTACATTCCACAATACTTGCCATGATGATGCACCATCGACATGGGCCGCTTCATACACCTCATCAGGAATGCTTTGTAGACCTGCAAGCACCAAAAGAGCCACAAGAGAATTTGCTTTCCAGATCGACAAGGTATAAATAAGACCCGTCGCTAACGACGTTGTGCCTAACCAGTTAATAGGATGTGCTGAACTGAGGAGTCCCAGGCGTATCAAGATACTATTGACGAGTCCATACTGATCGTTGAATATGTAGGACCAGAGGACAGAGTTTGTCGCTGTAGGAATTGCCCACGGAAAGATGACGGCCGCTCGTAGAAGCCACCGACCAGGAAATTTCTGATTGGCGAATACCGCTAAGGCCGTACCAAAAAGCATCTGCCCCAACACAGTCACCAGACTAAAGAGCAACGAAAATACCAACGCTCCAGAAAATTGTGGATCGTGAAAAAGATGTATATAATTCGCAATGCCAGCCCATGTCGTATTCACGCCGTAGGAGCCACCCTGCTGAAAGGAAAACCAAATTGTGCTGAGTGCAGGATAGAGTCCTAAAGCTACAAGCGCGACAATGACAGGTGCAATCATTGTCCACGCGAGCCGTTCCTCCTTCCGTGCAAGGCTATCCGGTTTTCTAGGACGTACTGGTCTCGCTGTGTTGTTGGCCGTTTCAAGTACTGATATACGTGTAGTTTCCATTCACACCCTTCCTTTCTAGTAAATTTTGACGACCTAATCCAGTAATTCCTCGGTAGGGGCAGCAATTCATTGCGCCCAAAGATGGGTCGAGAGGGGTCCACAATGTCACGAAATGCGTTTTGGGGACGTTCGCCCCTTCACCCCCCATCTTTGGGCGCAATGAATTGCTGCCCCTACCGCTATTATAGGATGCCGTTGTCGAAATTCATTGGAGACCAATTTATTTCAATGTTGCCACTTGCGATTGTGTTGACGATAAGGCATCCAGGGCCGTCCCTTGCCCACTGAGCACACCATTAATGCTGGCCTGCAAGGGCGTAGAGAATTTGTTGTAATTCTGCATCTTGGGTCGGCTATATCCGCCATTGAGAATAGTAGAAAGCTGTTTGTAGATAGGCAGCTTTGCCTGTACGGTGGGGTCACTGGCGACATCGGGACGACTTGAGATAAGACCTGCGTTGAGTGCGAGTGAGGTTTGCGTATCTTTACTCAGCATGTAGTCGATAAACTTCCATGCCTCGTCCTTGTACTGTGAAAACGCATTAATGCCTAAGACCCAGCCACCAATACAGCCGTGTCCAGTATTACTACCTTCTATCAACGTTGGCGCGACTCCCACTTTACCTGCAACCTTTGACTTCTTTGGGTCGTTTGCTAATGCATATGCGAAGGTCCAGTTACGCATGAAGGGGGCAAGGCCATTGTTGAACAAGTTCAGAATATCATTTGGCGCATAGGTGTTAGTGCCGTTCGGCGCAAGCTTTGACGTATACACCAAGTCATGCATATATTGCAATGCATCAACCTGCGTTTGACCCGTAAGCTGAAAATTTCCTGGTTCCCCAATCGTCCCACCTGCACCCCACACATATTCGAGCCATTGGTCAACGATGGCTTCAATCTTTTTCCCAGGAATTAAATAGCCGTACTTGATGCCGTTGGCTGACTCACCCGCCACGATCTTTTCCGCCATTGTTGCTAGTTGTTCGCGGGTTTGCGGCACAGTTCCACCATACTTTGCGACAAGATCGGTACGATAGTACAGCATCCCGATGTCCATGTAACGCTGAACACCATAGAGTTTGCCATTGATATTACCAATCGTTGCGGCACCGGGCCAGAACTGCTTGAGGTAACTGGCGTTCGCATACTGGTCAATGGGGGCAATCCAATTCGAGGCCGCAAATTGAGCAGGCCACGTAACATCCATCTGCACGACATCAGGCGTAGTCGATTGCGAACGGAGCGAATTTAGTATCTTACTATACTGGTCGTTTGTGACTATTGGAAGTTGCACATACTCAACCTTGATCTTGCCCGCGTTGAGTTGGTTGAACTTGTTGACTTCGTTGACCTGCTCTCCCGTTTGGTCAATGCCAGCAGCGAATTGAATAGTGACCGGACCACTAGAACTACCCGTACTACTTGAACCACCACAGGCAGCAAGCAACGGGCTTAGTGCAGTCGCTCCAAGGCCCATTTTAATACCATTGCTTAGAAGCGTACGGCGAGTCGTCTTTTGTGTTACGAACGATGTAGTAGACTGCATGTCCTCGCCTTCTGAAGATACAGGAGACGAAGGAGACGTATTCTCTCTAGTTTCCATGAAGGTGCCTTTCCTGACTTGGCTGACGAAAAATAAAAATGGTACACTCAACTTCCTTGACATTCCGATAAATCATAGTGATATATACTATAATATACAAAAATGACTTGTAAACAGTAAAACAATGTTTTTCAGAGGGTTTTAGAAAAGAGAAGCATCAATGACAAATGTACCGATAACTACAGTGAATACATTAAGTGAAGGCTCAAAATTTACAGGGCCAATTATTGATACAGATATTCATGAGACGTTCTCTTCGTGGAACGACCTGATCCCCTACTTGAAAGAGCCGTGGCGTGGATTGATCGTAAATGGCTCATGGAAGGGTGCAATTCAGCTTACGGCTCACTGGGCAAGTCATGGTGTCAATCGGGTTGATGCAAATCCTGAGTCGGGCGCGACTGCTGGCTCTACTTATGAGTTGCTCAAAGAGCAGGTATTAGACCTGTACCCGATCAAGTACGGCATCCTGACGGGGCAGTTTATGCCAGGAATTATGCCGATGCAATTCGAGTTCGCATCTGCTTTGGCCTCGGCCTACAACGATTTTATGTTTGAACATTGGCTCAGCAGAGACACTCGCATTCTCGCCAGTATTCATGTCGCCCCACAGGACCCGCAAGTGGCAGCACGAGAGATTGATCGAGTTGGCGACCATCCACAAGTCGTACAGGTTATATTGCCAATCGCGCAAACTGCCTATGGCGATCCTTTTTATCATCCTATATTTGAGGCGGCAGAGCGTCACAATCTGGTTGTGGCATTACATCACTCTGGACCCGTACAAGGTTCACTAGGACAGGGACGCTACTACATAGAATGGCACGTGAACGTACCACAGGGAGCAATGTCGATGCTCACAAGCTTTGTAGTCAATGGCGTCTTTGATAAGTTTCCAGGACTCAAATTCGCCATTCTCGAAAGTGGCTATAGCTGGCTTCCGCATCTGATGTGGCGGCTCGATCAAAACTATCGCTCACTGCATCAGGAAATTCCCTGGGTGAAACGTCTCCCTTCGGAGTATATTCGTGAACGTGTGAAATTTTCTACACAGCCAACAGAGGATGTAAGCGTACAGAACTGGCTACGGATTATCGACATGCTTGAAAGTGATCGTATGCTTGTCTTCGCCACGGACTATCCACATTGGGACTTTGATTCGCCAGAAGAGTCTATTCCGCGAGGCTTGCCAGCAGACCTACGACAACGTATCTTCTACGAAAACGCACGCGAATTATATGAGCTAGACTAGAAAGAAGCTATATATGCAGTATCATGTCTGTTCTGTGGAGGATATTCCACGCGGCGAGAAGCGGGCATTTACGGTAAAAAATATTCCTATTGTTGTAGTACGCAGTCAAGAGGGAACATTCTACGCGATCTATAGAATCTGCCCACACCAGAGGAGTGATTTATACTATGGATTGCTCAGTGGCCTGACCGATGCGACACAACCAGGGAAGGAGTTTGAGTATGTACGAGAAGGTGAAATACTCCGTTGTCCCTGGCATAGTTTTAGCTATGATGTGACAACAGGAGTGTGTCTCACAGCACCAGAAAAGTTGCGTATCAAAACCTATCCTGTGCTAGTGCGTGAGCAAGAGGTATTTCTGGAGATATAGACATACAGGGAGACCGCAAGGGTCTCCCATACGCATTAGGATAAGAATTGCTGGGTTTGTACTCGCATGTCGAGCTGTGAGCAGCATGACAGGGGCAAGCTCCATAGGCGTTAACGTAACACGAAAAACGTGTTCTTTCCGCACCAGGGCACCCGCAAGGGGATGCCCCTTCCATACGACGATGGCTCTGAGACGCGCGTTTGTGTATGGGAGGGGCATCCCCTTGCGGGTGCCCTGGCCTCACCGGAAACCTCTTTTTTGCCCTTACGTTAACGCTTATGGGGCTTGCCCCTGTCATGCTCTCGGCAACCCCGTTTTCTCCTTGTCACAATCTCAACGATTCTTATCCTGATGCCTACAGGGAGACCGCAAGGGTCTCTCTGTATGTCTATGTGTATTAGATTTAGTCGGCTCGTGCTAATCGACGTTCTAGTAATCCTGATAGCAAGGCGAGTGGGTAGCAAATCAGGAGGAAGATGAGCGCACCAAAGATGTAGATAAAGAGTTGTCGCTGTGGGTTCGATGTCTGTGTAGTGGCTAACGCAGTCGTTGTTTCCTGCAACTCGATAACACCACCAATGACCGAAAGCAAGGCGGTATCCTGCACAAGCGTAATAAAGTAGTTGGTGAAAGGAGGTATTGTGATACGTACCGCTTGTGGCAAGACGATGTGACGCATTGTCTGCAGTGAGTTCAAGCCCAGACTCATTGCGGCCTCACCTTGCCCCTTGTCCACCGACTCGATACCTGCACGGAACACCTCGGTCAGGTACGCACCGTAGTTGAAGCTCAATCCGATGATGCCATAGAAAGCGGCATCAAATGGTTGTGGATCGGGCAACAGACTATTACTTTGCAGAGTTGTAGCAACTTGATAGGCGATATTGTATGGGTCAAAGCCTATCGCGGAAAGAGCTGTACTCACTCCAAAGCCCCACAATAGCAGTTGTACTAATATAGGTGAACCGCGTATCACCTCGACATAAATAAACGCGAGCCAACGAATAGGAGCGAAGCGTGAAAGACGGGCAAGTGCTCCGATTAAACCGAAGATCGTTGCCAGTATCATGCTCACAATTGACAGCACAATCGTTAAACCTGCACCTTCAAGCAGTACAGGCAGATCCAAAAGCAAGGTATCACGGTAGGAGTAGAAATAGTAAAGAAATCCGGCAATAACAAGTGCCAATATAACGTAAAAACCGTAGTTGAGCGCACCAGAACTTGAACGTGTTCTCAATAAACCAGGCCGCTCGGCGACAGCTGCTCTTTGCATCTATTAACCTCTTCTCCTACATTGCGGCGCGCAGCCGACGTTCAAAAGATCGTGCGAAATACGAGATAGGCATACTAAGAATGAGATAACACACGATGGTCAAAAAGTAGATTGGCAGCAGGTTACTCCCGTTGTGGTTACGCCAAAAGTCGAGCTTTGAGGTCAACTCATAGCCTCCAATCACACTGACGATAGCGGAGTCTTTTAGCATATAAATCAAGTCATTGGCAAAAGGCGGAATCATCAAAGGAATTGACTGTGGGAAGATGATGCGAAAGAAGCTTTGTCTCTCGGTTAAGCCCAAGGATAGTGCCGCTTCGCCTTGCCCCTTATTCACAGAAGCAAAGCCAGCCCGAAATACTTCTGCTTCATACGCTGAATAGTTCAAAGATAGCGTAGCAATGCCAGCAGTCCATGCATTATCATAGGGTGCAAGGCCATAGAGTGCAAGAAACAAACTTAATCCATAATAAATGAGGAATATTTGTGCAATCATAGGAGTACTACGTATCACCTCGATGTAGATACGTGCAGGTTTGTTCAGCCAAAGAATAGGAGAGTTACTCGCCTGGGCAAGTAAGAAACCCAGGAGTAATGCAAGGGAAAAAGAAACAATACAGTAAATAATGGTGTTTTTGATACCATCAAGAAAATCAGGAAGAGCTTGTAGAATAAGAGCCATACGCATTTGTCCTTTAAGAGGAAAGGTCTGTAGGGGTCTAATTCATTACACCCTGTTGGCAATGCACTACTTCAGGGAGGGTTGAAACGCTTGTCATCATCCGCAAAAAGGATATATTGCCAACAGGGTGTAATGAATTAGACCCCTACAGATACGTCGTTACATCACGCCGATGCCAGCCTGTTGATCATTCATGAGTTGCCACTTTGTATAAATCGTTTTCAGCGTGCCATTCTTTTTAAGCGTGGCGAATGCCTGATTGATCTCAGGCAACAACTTCGTGGCATTGGGGCTGTTCTTGTTGAAGCCAACAAAGTAGTCATCAGGATAGATTGGCTTACCAAGCAGTGTTAACTGTGGAATTGGTGTTGCACCAGGTCCTGTACCCAGGACATAGTAGGCTGCAATTGGAAAGTCGAGAAAGAAGGCATCAACCTTCTTCTGCACAAGGTCACTAAAGGCGATGTTGCCCTGGTACGATTTGACATTGATCTTAGAGTCCGCCTTCATAAGCGTCTCCGCTTTATAACCAGAACCGGTTCCAACCGTATAGCCTTCCAGGTCACTAACGCTTGTAGGCGTTTTGCCAGTGAAGCGACTATCATCCTTACGCACGATGACTTGTTGTCCATAGCGATAGTAGGGATCAGAAAATAATTCGGTCTTCTCGCGGTCAGTAGTCTTTTCCCAACCGTTCATTACGAAGTCAACTTGATTTGCTTGCAATGCCTGCTCAAGGTTGCCATAACATACCTCAACCTGCTTCTGCTTAATGCCCATAAGACCAGCGATGGCGGTCGCAATCTCGACCTCAAAGCCAACAAGTGGCCCGTTAGGATTTGCAGGGTTTTGAAAGACATAGGGAGCACCACTGACATAATCCGCTCCCCACTGTAGTAGAGCAGAGTTTTTCAGACCAGCAGTACCAACGGGTGTAACGCCAGCAGTCGCTGCTGTTGACCCACCTGAGGTAGTGCTCACATTGCCACCACATGCAGCTAGCAACGCTTCTAAACCACCTGCCATTGAGAGCAGACCACCCGCCTGTCCTACACGTTTCAAGACTGTTCTACGATTCATTTCGTAAGACATAGAATATGATGCCTTTCTGTTATCGCTCCTGGATAAATATTAAGAACACCTAGGGCAAGACAGACAGCACGCGTTCCAGGAATACTTGCGTGCGCTTTTCTTTTGGTTTCCTGAAAAGTTCTTCAGGATCACCTTGCTCGATAATGCAGCCGTCGGACATGAATACAACCCGATCAGATACATCACGGGCAAATTGCATCTCGTGTGTCACCACCACCATCGTACTGCCCTCATACGCCAGGTCTTTCATGACTCGAAGGACCTCACCCACCAGTTCGGGATCAAGCGCGGAGGTTGGCTCATCGAAAAGCAACGCTCGCGGCTGCATTGCCAACGCTCGTGCAATGGCGACACGCTGCTTCTGTCCACCAGAGAGACGGCTTGGGTAGACATCACGCTTCTCAGAAAGACCTACTTTTGACAGCAAACTTTCGCCCAGTGCCACCGCTTGATCCTTTGGAAGTTTACGTACAAGCAAGGGAGCTTCAATAACGTTTTGGATAACCGTCATATGTGGGAAAAGATTGAAGTTCTGAAAGACCATACCAACTTCACGACGGATAGGGCTTAACTGCTTTACAGAAAGAGAGGAATCGAGCAATTTGCCTTCGATGTAAATCTCGCCGCTTGTAGCTTTCTCCAATGCATTGAGACAGCGAATAAGCGTACTTTTACCGGAACCGCTAGGGCCAATCAAGGCGACGACTTCGCGTCTGCGCACCTCAAAATCAATATCTTTGAGAACATGCTTATCACCAAAGAACTTATTCAGTTTCTTAGCCTGAATAATAAAATCGCCCTCAACGGGTTTAATCGAGAGAGGGCCACTTTCTACAATGGTGGCAGGCGTGGGAACAACACCAGATATTCTGTTCTCTTCGGAGTTCATACATGCTCCTTCGTTTGCTGCAAAGGCACCATCCAACGATACAAGGCAGCCATTATCGTCGGTAAAACGCAGCCATGTAGTATTGAAATAAGTATAGGGACTCATAAATACTCTGTCAAGCATATGTTACACTATTTGGTAGGGACCGATGCATCGCGTCCTCTTAACAATCGAACGAGGACGAGATAGGGTGTGCTAAAGCAGACCCGTACAGGAATTTCATTCCATCTCGGTACCCATTGGTAGCTCCTGTACGGGTCTGCTTTAGCACACCCTAGCAACCAGCACTAGCATAGTTTATTACCGTACTCATTTGTTAAACCGCATAATTGGTTTCTACAGTTAAGGACATTTACCAAGTTTGGCAGGTACATCATGGCATTTTTTACTGCGCCCTATACTACTTTGTATTACGACATTTTTTCGCCAAATATCACGGAAAGCGCGGAAGAGGTTCCATCTTCCGTTGTGCTGCTCCTTCACGGCTTTCTGGGGACCCCTACGAGTGACTTTGCAGCACAACTACCGCGCTTGACGAGCCAGTATACGGTACTCGCGCCGCACTTGCATGGTTATGGACTTTCTTCTCATCGCACCTCATACAACCTCTCTTATTATCGTGAAGATGTCGCTGATATAGTCGCGCTTTTAGACGAACTCTCTCTCGCTATGGTCAATGTACTCGCGTTCAGCGACGGAAGTATTGTTGCATTATTGCTCGCCGCTTTACATCCACATCGTGTCAGAGCCTTAGCTGTGCTTGGCGCCCAAGCGAGTGTTGATGAACAAGATGCTACAGCACTTCGTCAATGGCTACTCGAACAACCACTATCTGAAACATGGCAGCAAGAACTGACACGTTTACATGGAGACCCTTACTGGCGTTCACTTTTGCCGACATTTGTTAAAGGACAAGAAGACCTTGTACAAGCAGGAGGTATTCTGGTGACAGAGAAAGAGTTAGCAGCGATACAATGTCCAACACTGCTTATGCACGGCAAACGAGACCATGTTGTTCGTGCCGAATACGTTGATGTCCTGCATGAACGCATTCCACATTCTCACCTGTTGCTTTTTGATGCAGGTCATGCAGCACATTTACGATATGAGCAAGAATTTACAGAGACAGTGATGCGCTTCTTTCAGCAGCTGCGTGAATTTGCGCTCTGAAAATAACTCCCCTGTCAAAACGTGGTATGCTAGTATGGAAATTTATCTATCGTCCGTGTAGCTGAGGAGATGTAGTCCGATGACAACCGAGAAGGTTGCTATTATCATTCCCGCGTTGAACGAAGAGGCCGCTCTTCCACCCCTGCTGGCAGAGATTCCCCCTGATATCGCTCAATATGTGCTTGTTGTTGACAATGGGAGTACTGATGCCACGGCTACAGTAGCGGCAGGTGCAGGTGCCAGAGTGATATCCGAACCGATACGGGGCTATGGTCGTGCCTGTTTGAGTGGCTTTCAGGCTGCGAGACAGTTGGGGGCAGATATACTTGTCTTCATGGATGGTGATGGCAGTGACGATCCTGCTGATCTTACGCTGATGCTCACACCCCTGTTTGAAAGACGAGCTGATTTTGTGATTGGCTCACGTGTGAGCCAGCGAGCTGAGCGAGGTGCTATTCTCGCACAGGCGCGCCTGGGTAATTGGCTTGTCAGCGGCATGATTCGTACTTTATATAGGACCCGTATTCATGACATAGGCTCGTTTCGCGCCATCCGTTGCTCTGCTTTAGAAGAACTGCATATGCGTGAAATGACGTACGGTTGGCCTGTCGAAATGGTCGTCAAAGCGGCACGCGCGAACTATCGCATTCTTGAACTGCCCATTCACTATCGCAAGCGTAGTCATGGGCAATCAAAAGTCGCGGGCACGATTGCAGGGAGTGTTAAAGCAGCGTACTACATGCTAAGTACAACACTCCGTTATGCTGGCATAAAGAGTACAACGAACGTAGCGATGATACGGGAGGCACAAGAGACGCATGCCTGATTCCACCTCTGATACCGCGCTCGTCGTGATGGCTCGCTATCCTGAGTTAGGAAAAACCAAAACACGGCTTGCCCGTACTCTTGGTGAGTATGAGACAGTGAGTCTTTATCGTGCCTTTCTCAGCGATATTGCACAACGTCATGCAGGACAGACGTATACGCTCTGCTGGGCCTATACACCTGCTGAAGTCAATTATCAAGAGCTAATAGCAACACTTTCGCCTAAACACGCGTCTACCATGCGCTATTTTCCACAACAGGGGGCAGACTTTGGCACACGTCTCCACCGTACATTCCAGTGGACGCATGAGCAGAGCTTTGCATACACGATTCTTATCGGTTCTGACTCACCTCAGATTAGTCGAGAGTGTATCGTAACCGCACGGAAGGCACTCAATGAGGTTGATGTAGTACTCGGTCCATCCGACGATGGTGGCTATTATCTGCTCGGTATGCGTGTACCATACGATGTTTTTAGTGGTATTCCGATGAGTACCGATGTTGTAGCACAGAGAACACTTGAAGCGGCACAACGTCAGGGCTTGACAGTTCGTCTTCTCGACTCGCTCTTTGATGTCGATGAACTTCCTGACCTGATGCGACTCGCACAGATGTTGAAGAAAGACTCAACACTTGCACCTGTTACCGCCGCTCACCTGAAAACCATGAGGAGCATTCATGACCATTACACAAGCAACACAGACAACACCAGTAATGACACTTCCACGCTCAATCTACATCGAGCCAACCAGCCGATGCAATGAGCTGTGCCAGCAGTGTCCACGCACCCTACTCTCACGCGAGGATGACCGCGATCTCAGCTACGATAACTTTCTGCGTATCGTAGAGCAATTTCCAGTACTAGATCGTGTTGTGTTGCATGGATTGGGTGAGCCATTGCTGAACAAAGACCTGCCACGCATGATCCGCTACCTCAAAGACCGTGGCACCTATGTCCTCTTCAACTCAAACGGTATTCTTCTGAACGAGAAACGCGGACAGGCATTGATCGACGCGGGACTCGACGAATATCGTCTCTCGATGGACGGTTCGACGCGCGAGATGTATGCTCATGTGCGCGGCGTCGATGCGTTCGATAAAATCTGGCGCAATGTACGAGCATTCATTCCGATGCAGAAGGCCCAGGATGCAACCAAGCCTGCTCTCTCGGTCTGGTTCACGGCAATGCGTGAAAACTTGCATGAGCTACCTGGGTTGGTTGAGCTTGCAGGTGAGGCAGGCGTCAGAGAGGTCTATATGCAACGTCTCGTCTATTTTGAGGAAGGGCTAGCCGCTTCAAAGCAAGCACTCTTCCGACGCTCTTCAGCAGAGGAATTGGAACTTGTGCGTTCCTGCGAGGCACGCTGCAAAGAACTAGGGATCCGCTTTAACGCCGCCGGTTCCGCGACACCTGTAGAGAGCCTTGTGCGTGACTTCGGGGACCGTCCGTGGTCAGGATGCCGACGCCCCTATGAGTTGACATACATTACCTCTAGTGGTAATGTTCTTTCTTGCTGCTTCGCCCCCTTTGGACATAAGAGCGCACGTGAGTACAAAGAGGAGCGTGTACTAGGCAATGTCTTTGAGCAGTCAATACATGATATCTGGCATGGCGAGAACTATGAGTCTTTCCGACGTGCCTTTGAAAGCTACCATCCCGCCAAGCATTGTTCGCAATGCGGCCTGAATTGGAGTTACTAAAATTTGTTGTAGTGTCGCCGATGTTTTGTCCCATGTATGGGACAAAAC
>CAXUIS010000068.1:0-5140 GCA_964250915.1 uncultured Ktedonobacteraceae bacterium
TTACACATCAATATTTTGTTACAGATAATAACATTTTATGGGCTGTGCTTGAGCACGATATACCAAAGTTAAAAGCTGTTATTGATGACAACTTGAAGCGGGAAAATGGTAAGACTTAATTTCTCTATTTCATTCAGGTTCCTGTAAGGTCAGTTCCTGAAACTGCAAGCCTTTTGTCAGGCCCTCTTGGTAGATTACCCTATAGTGTACTATGGAAAAATATCGCATCTCGTATGCTATTTTCTTTCTACGTTTTTCTTTGATCATCGTCAACACACGTACTTACTGTACTCGTTAGGAGATTCGATGTGAGGAAGTCTCTATTTCGCAACCCAAGACCGTGGATGATGCTGTTTACAGGTATCTTGTTCGCGTTTTTCCTGGTTGCATGCGGTGACGATTCTCCTGCCCAATACGGTCCACACACTATCTTGAACACGGCAGGACCTGTAGCGGACAGTGAGAGATTCCTGTTCTACATCATTTTAGGCATCGCTACCACAATCTTTGTAATTGTCGAAGCCTTACTTATCTACTCAATTGTACACTACCGCAGTAGACCTGGAATGCCAAATCCGCGTCAAAACCACGGCAACCTACGTGTCGAAGTGTTGTGGACTGTTATTCCGGCCCTTATTCTGTTTGTTATCCTGGGTGTCACGATTAACGGTTTGTTCCAGGTATCAACAGTACCACCCGATAAGAACGCGATCACCGTTGAGGCTATTGGGCATCAGTGGTGGTGGGAGTTCTACTATCCACAGTACAACATCACCACGGCCGACTCGTTGCATGCGCCAGTTGGCACCGTTGTGAACGTAGAGTTGTACTCGAACAACGTTATTCACAGTTTCTGGATTCCAGCTTTGACTGGTAAAACCGACGACATTCCAGGACACAATAACACAAAGTGGTTCAAAGCTGATAAGCCAGGCGTCTACTATGGAGAATGTGCCGAGTTCTGTGGCGCACAACACGCGCATATGGCCTTCAACGCGGTTATAGATGACAGTAGAGACGCCTTCAATACGTGGGTCACGACGCAACAACAAGCGGCGGTCGCGCCTACAACGGGAAGTCTGGAAGCGGCAGGCGCGAAGATTTTCAACGGTGTTTGTACTACTTGTCATGGCATTGTTGGTCATGGTGTCGCAGGTAACGATAACAAATACATTACAGGATACCAAGACCCTAAGGTTGCATGTGACGATCCCAATAAAGCATGTCTTGTTGGACCAAATCTGACGCACTTTGCGAGTCGCAATCTTATTGCTGGTGGTGTACTGATACACAACCGCGATCAGTGTCTAGACCCTAATAACCTGACTAATTGTAATCTGGCAAAATGGCTTGCCAATCCGCAAGGCATTAAACCAGGCAATGATATGATTGTAAATCTGACACCTGAGCAAATTAAAGACTTAGTAGCGTATCTGGAGTCGCTTCACTAAACGCCCTATCCGCCTCAAAGAATGGGGTGGACTAGACCTCGGAGGATTTGCCAATGGCAACCCAGACTATTATTGAGAGTCCGTCGAGAGTAGTTCGTCGAAAGAGTTTCAGCGAAACTTATATTGGCGAGTGGATTACATCAACCGATCACAAACAGCTCGGTATCATGTATCTCATCACAGGCTTTTTCTTCTTTATGGTGGGCGGTATGGAAGCACTCCTGATCCGCACTCAGTTGGCTGTGCCGAATGGACATGTGTTGACTCCTGAAGAGTACAATCAGGTCTTTACCATGCACGGTACCACCATGATTTTCTTGTTCGTTATTCCTACGCTCGCTGGCTTTGGTAACTATATTGTGCCGCTCATGATCGGTGCCCGCGATATGGCCTTTCCGCGTATGAATGCGTTTGGCTATTGGGTGCTGTTCTTTGGTGGTATCTTCTTGCAAGCTAGCTTCCTGTTTAACTCAGCACCAAATGGTGGCTGGTTCATGTATGCACCACTAAGCGAACTACAATCTGGCTGTGGTGGCCTACATGCTGTTGCTTGTACCCAAGGTGCAAATGCAGACTTCTGGTTGCTTGGTACACTTATGCTTGGTATTTCGTCGATTGCCGGATCGGTCAACTTTGTTGTTACCATCCTCAAGCTGCGCGCCCCAGGCATGAGCATCAACCGTATGCCGCTCTTCACATGGATGATTCTGGTGCAGGCATTTCTGTTGCTCTTCGCGCTACCAAGCTTGACTGCCGCTAGTGTTCTGCTCCTGCTGGACCGCCATGCTGGTACACATTTCTATGTTGCCCAATCTGGTGGCGACCCACTGCTGTGGCAGCACTTGTTCTGGTCTTTTGGACATCCAGAGGTATACATTCTTATTCTGCCAGCCTTTGGTATCATCTCTGAAGTGTTGCCAGTCTTCTCACGCAAACCCATCTTTGGGTACACCTTTATCGCGTGGTCTGGTGTGGCTATCGGCTTCCTGAGCTTTACCGTGTGGGCGCACCACATGTTCGCCGTTGGTTTACCACCTATCGCACAAGCATTCTTTGCTTCCAGCACGACGCTGATTGCGATTCCAACCGCCGTAAAAATCTTTAACTGGATTGGCACAATCTGGGGCGGTAAGCTTGTGCTTAGAGCACCAATGTACTTCGCGCTCGGCTTCATCGGTATGTTCCTGATTGGTGGTCTGAATGGTGCAGCCCTTGCTGTTGTTCCTTTTGACTATCAGATGACTGATAGCTACTTTGTGGTGTCACACATCCACTATGTACTCTTCGGCGGTACCGCGCTTGGCATTTTCGCGGGTTTCTATTACTGGTTCCCCAAGATGACAAACAAGTATCTGAGTGAGGGCTTAGCACAGGTGCACTTCTGGCTGACGCTCATTGGTCTCAATCTAGCGTTCTTCCCGATGCATATTCTTGGTCTGCTCGGTATGCCACGTCGCTACTACACGTATCCTAGCACTGTTGGCTGGAACGAGCTAAATCTGTTGTCAACCGTTGGTGCCTTCATCATTGCCATAGGGGTTCTCGTATTCATGTACAACGTTATTGTCACATTGAAGAATGGGAAGCCTGCTGGTAGTGATCCGTGGGATGCCTTCACACTTGAATGGGATACTACATCGCCACCAAAGAAATACAACTTCCTGGAAATTCCTATTGTACGTAGTCGTCGTCCCTTCTATGACAAGAAGAATCCAGAGATCGCCGACTGGCATACAGTCACGCATTAATTGTAGGGACCGATTTATCGCGTCCTAAGGGTGGGGAGAGGTGAACACGTTGGAGAGACGTATCGTTGCCGACACGTTACCCCTCCTCACCCCAGGACGCGATAAATCGGTCCCTACGAAAACCGTATATCGAAAATAATGATGAACAAAGACGATTAAAGAAGAGGTCTATGGTGTCCCAAGAGCAACAAGATAGAGTACAACAGCAAGAGGTGAGAACAGACGGACAAGAGCTTGTGCAAGTAAACAATGAGAAGGCGCAAGACGCCTCCGCTCCTGAGTCTAATGTTAAAGAAGGCGAAGTCTATATCGACGTTCCTACCTCATCAGGGAAGAAGCGCAAGAAGAGAAAGTTTCGTGAGCGACTTGTCTATGAGTCGGAAATTAGCCCGAAGCCAAGTATCTGGCCTCTTGCACTCGCCTTCTCTGTCTCTATGCTGCTCTTCGGGTTAATCTACAACGTGTACTTTCTGGTCATTGGTGCTATACTCGTTATAGTCTGTATTATGGGTTGGGTTTTAGAACGTCAAAAGGCTTGATACGTGCCATACTTGTATGAATACGTATCGTAAAGATAGGGAGTTTGTTATGAGTACTGCTCACGGCGAACAAGTAAGAATACTTGAGGAGCATGTTGGTGAGGTAGGGCGAGGCATCAACTGGTGGGGCATGATGTTTTTCATTGCCTCCGAAGCTTTGATTTTCGCTAACTTGATTGCCGCATATCTCTACCTGGAAATCCGCAACACAAGCCAGAGAAACTTTTGGGTATTGCCTAATGGTGAACACCTCGATTGGAAATATCCGCTTTTCAATACTGCTATCTTGCTCCTCAGTAGTATACCAGCTATTTGGGCACGTTCGAGTATTGCAAGGGGGAACAAGCGCAATCTTGTGCTTGGCTTGTCGGCAACTATTGTCATGGGTCTCATTTTCCTGGGTGGACAAGTCTACGAATACATTGGCCTCTTTGGGCAACATTTTAGCCTTGGCTACAGCACCTTCGGTTCCGCCTTCTTCACTTTGACAGGCTTTCACGGCCTTCACGTTACTATCGGGGTGCTTTTCCTGACTGTCTGTCTCATTCGCGCTATTCGTGGCGATTTCACTGACAAGAAGCATTTCGCGGTAGAAGCTGGCGAAATGTACTGGCACTTTGTCGATCTTGTGTGGGTCGTTGTGTTCAGCACTGTTTACCTGCTACCTCTGTTACGCGGTTAGTATAACAATATTCTTGCGTATACATGAGAGACATCAACTTGTTGATGTCTCTCATGTATACGCAAGTTTTCCTCTTACCCGTCTTCCTACCTTCAAGCCTCTTAGAATATAGCATGTGGAATGACTTTATCTTAGAAATTGTTTTAATGATATATGATACAATTTCTATTTACGCAGCAATATGAAGAGAACAAACATAGAATCGAAAGGATCGTAGAGGGATGAAAGAGGTAACGCGCAGAAGTGGTTCTGTGGTTGCAGTTCGTCGTGAGGGTTCACGTCGCCGGAGAAGACGAGTTGTAACTCATTGTTCCATCTGCAATGGACGAATCTGGTTTCATCCCTTACGTGTCATTGAACCGGAAGGAGTGCCAGAGCCACGTCTCACCTGGACACTTTGCAAACCTTGTTATCATGTTTTGCTTGAAGAGATGCGTGTCTCGCCTGTGCGTTCTCCACTGCGCTTACGCGTTGCCATCGGTATAGTCGCCTCTGAGCGCTGGCCTCAAGCATACACGACACGAGTACGTATGTATCTTGCGGACCGCCGACTCTTGGTGTTTATGGCTGTCGGCCTCATTGTGACTATGATTATCCATCTTGCCATCCTCGTCTCTATTGCCGCACTGCACTAAATTAATAGAAGCGAGCCGCAAAAAACAAAAAAAAACCAAAAACAAGGCGTTTTATGTTTTTTTGTGGGGTGTATATAAAAAAAAA
>CAXUIS010000068.1:5150-7434 GCA_964250915.1 uncultured Ktedonobacteraceae bacterium
AAAAAACCCCCAAAAAAAATACAAAAAACCCCCCCAAGGGTGTTTTTTTTTGTTTTTTGTTGCTCGCTTCTATTAACAAACCTTGACCCTTACGTTAGAATATGAGAGAGCCAATATACATAATCAAAGAAGAGATGGGATGGGCTATTTTGATGCAATTCGGTGATGAGGATGGGCATGCAGATACTCTAATTAACACTTCCTACGAGAGCGTGCCAGCAGGTTTCACACAAGAATACCATGTGCTTGCAGAGGTCGCTGCCAATATGAGCAGTGGCTTACTTTTGCTTACACAAAAGGAACAGATCAGCTATTCTAATAACAGTGCCTTGCGGTTGCTGAATATTGGAGAGAGCGATCTGGTGACAGCACGCAACTTTGATATGCGTAAACACTTGCTCTCAATTGCCTCCAACCCTATAATTGCTCAAAGTGAGATTGAGCGTGTTTGGAACCATCCTGAACAGGAATACTCAACCGATATAGCTGCATTTGCCACCCTCTCTGATGCTGCCGTGCGCTGGCTCCGTGTACATAGCTTCCCCGTTCGGAATGATCTTGGTAGTCTCCTTGGACGTGGTATACTCTTTGATGATGTTACGCTTGAACATACAGTAAGCGAGGGACGGAGCGAAACATTAGCCCTTGCCGCTCATGAACTTAAGACACCACTGGCTATCATCAAGGGCTGCGCCACAACGTTGCTTGGTAGCTCGGCACGTTGGGACCCTGCAATGCAACGTGAAATGTTACAGATGATTGATACGCAGTCAGACCGCTTGTATGACGTGCTTAATACACTTTTAGATGTTTGGCGGCTTGATGCGGGCACACAAAATTTGCATCTTGCACAGGTACACCTACCAGAGTTACTACATCAGCTTATCGAACGTTGGCAGAAACGCGTAGTAAACCATAACTTTCAACTGTATGTTGCCCCTAATGTTCCTGCTATTGTCTGTGATGCACCACGTATCGAGCAAGCTATACATCATCTTTTAAACAACGCCGTAACTTATTCTGCTGTCGGTTCATCAATAACTCTTAACGTCGAGACAAACGATGTTGAGGTACGTATAGGTATTACCGATGAAGGCGTGGGCATTGCACCAGAACATCTTGATCGTATCTTTGACCGTTTCTACCGTGTACAGAATAACGGAGAGAAACAAGGGGGGAGCGGTCTTGGTCTTGCGGCGGCACGTGCAACTATTGAGGCGCATGGTGGCAAAATTTGGGCTGACTCGCTCGGTATTGGTCAAGGCACGACTTTTTACTTTACATTGCCGTTGTCACCCCGTATGCCGACAACAGTACAAACGCAAACTGCACTTCAAAATCTTTCGTCGCTACAAAACGCTGTCCCTACAACTCAAAAGCTTCGTCCGCAGACGTTCAAGCAAGACAAACGTGTGCGTGTACTGCTTGCTGAGAGCGATGCACGCATGACGCGCTACCTACGCAATAATCTGGAAGAGCAGCAGTATCGCGTACAAACGGTAAGTCATGGTGTACAATTTCTGCGTCAACTTGACCTTGAGGAACCAGATGTTATTCTGCTTTCGACACGTCTTGCTGATATGAGTGGTATCGAACTGCTGCAACGTCTGCGAGAGTTCTCACAACGCCCTGTTATTATGCTGTGCGATAACTGCGACGAGGATGAGCGCGTCCAACTTTTCGATCTTGGTAGTGATGACCTTGTGATAAAGCCCTTTGGTATGAAAGAACTACTCGCAAGAGTCCGCGCTTTGTTACGCCGTCAGTCTGCCTTGCCAGAGCAAGCACAGACACAAGCCATCTTCACTACTGGTGATCTCGTAATCGACTATGCACAGCATATCGTTACCGTACAAGGCCGGGCTGTACAGCTTAGTCGTACCGAGTACAAGCTGTTAAGTACACTAGCACAGAATGTTGGTATGGTCGTCACACACGAATTATTGCTAGAGAAAGTGTGGGGACCTGAATACAACCGCGATATCGACTTCATCTGGGTCTATATCAGTCGTCTACGTCGTAAAGTTGAAATGGACTCGCGCCATCCCAAGTATATCCTCACTATACCAGATGTAGGCTATAAGCTAGCGAAATTGTAGAGGCGGTATGACAGGGGCAAGCTCATTGAGTCTAACTAACTTGTAAAACGTCTTGGTGGGTAACATGACAGGGGCAGGCCCTGTCACTACTATACTATCCGCCACTATGTGGCTTGCCCCTGTCATGTTACCTCTAAGATACCCTACTGTACATACCTTATATTTTATTCAGGTTGTTGTAAGGA
>CAXUIS010000068.1:7534-17545 GCA_964250915.1 uncultured Ktedonobacteraceae bacterium
CCTCTAAGATACCCTACTGTACATACCTTATATTTTATTCAGGTTGTTGTAAGGAATTGTCTTCTTCCATTAAACGTAGCGCAATGTCTATGTCCTATGCTTTCAATAAGCGAGAAACTTCGTAGGGACCAGATTTATCGCGTCCGAGGGCCAATTTATTGGCTATGCTTGTGCAAATATATGTGATAAATCGTCCTCGGACGCGATAAATCTGGTCTCTACTAATGCACGGGAGATGGTCATGTCGCAAGGGAAGAAGCCCACTGTTCTGCTCATAGAAGCTGATACATCATTACGCCGACTTATTGCGCTTGGGTTACAACATCGGGATATGGATGTTGTCGAAGCAAATTCTTTTGCTTCCGCACTTTCGGTAGAGACTGCTGACCTGCTCATTGTCGATGTAGATAGCGGTATACATAGTGATTGGTCATTGCTTTCTAGCGTACAGGCAGCGTCTGCATTTGCCTCTGTACCTACTATTGTACTCGCCTGGGAACAATCCCCAATGCCACACTCCTCATATATTGCAATACAGACGCAAGTTACGTGTCTCACGAAGCCGTTCGATGCCCGTGTTATGCAGGAGAGTGTCAACCGATTGCTAGCCGTACATGCGGCAAAAGAGGCTGCGTTGCTTGCACAGGCAGAGGCCGTGCTTCTGGCTACCTATAAGACACAAACACCGCCTAGTATCTGGCCTATCATCACCGCCATTGGCCTCCTCATTGCCTTTATGGGTATGCTACTACAGGTCGCAGTCACGATTCTCGGCATTCTTATCGTCATTGTTGCGCTCCTATGGTGGACATTAGGTACAAAGCCAACTGGTAGAACAGTTGCGTTAGGGTAAAAAGTACAAAAAGATGGTGTGTGAGCAGTGCTCACACACCATCTTTTTGTACTTTTACGCTTGAGTCACCAATTGCCTAGCTTGTTCGTGTACTTCTATGTCTACGAAAAATATGTAACTCCTATCATTCAACAAAGAGGTTTTACGATGCAAAATAATACAAGCTTAAATGGTCTCCGTGTCGCTATTCTTGTCTCAGACGATTTTGAGCAGGCCGAATTGGTCGAGCCAAAGAAGGCACTTGAGCAAGCGGGCGCAAAAACTTCTATCGTCTCCCCTACATCAGGCCAGATTACTGGTATGAATCACGATGAGAAGGCCGACACATTCGATGTCGATATGACGCTCGACTCTGCGAACCCCAACGACTTCGATGCGGTTCTGCTTCCCGGTGGCGCGTTAAACGCTGACTTCATGCGCATGAATCCGAAAGCACAAAGCTTTATCACCGCAATTGATACAAATAACAAGCCAATTGCCGTAATTTGTCATGCACCGTGGCTTTTGATTTCAGCAGGGCGCGTCAAGGGGCGAACCTTGACCAGCTATCAGACCATTCAGGACGATATCCGTAACGCCGGTGGTAGTTGGGTTGACCAGGAAATGGTACGTGACCGCAACTGGGTGAGTAGCCGTAGCCCGAAGGACTTGGGTGCCTTCAATCCCGCAATGGTCTCGTTGTTCGCAGAATACAAAAACAAGCAGTAGTAGTCTCTTGCTACAAAAGAAGGGGGCAATATGAAAGCTGTTGTCTATCATGGGTTGGGTGATATTCGGCTCGATAACGTGAGTGATCCAAAAATCAAGGACCCACAGGACGTGATTGTACATCTCACCTCAAGCGCGATTTGTGGGACTGACCTTCATATGATTCGTGGAACCTTTCCTGGCATGAAACCTGGCACTATTCTCGGTCACGAGGGTGTAGGTGTCATTGAAGACGTTGGGCGTGATGTGCGTAACTTCAAAGCGGGGGAGCGCGTCATTATTCCTTCCACTATCGCATGTGGCTACTGTGCCTATTGTCGCCAAGGCTATTACGCGCAATGTGATGTTGCCAATCCTAACGGCCCATCGGCTGGTACCGCATTCTTTGGTGGTCCGCTTCCAGCAGGAGGTTTTGATGGCTTGCAGGCCGAATATGCACGTGTGCCATTTGGAAATGTGGGTCTCGTCAAAATTCCTGACCATGTGACCGACGATCAAGCGATTATGCTTTCGGATATCTTTCCAACTGCCTACTTCGGTGCGGCACTTGCGGAGATCGAGGAGGGCGATACGGTTGCGGTCTTCGGCTGCGGTCCTGTTGGGCAATTTGTGATTGCCAGTGCCAAACTCATGGGAGCGGAGCGCGTCTTCGCCGTTGACAATATTCCAGGACGCCTTGAGATGGCACGTAAGCAGGGTGCCGAAGCTATCAACTTTGATGAGGTCGATCCCGTTGCCAAAATCGAGGAATTGACACAGGGCATGGGTGCGCGCCGTGTCATTGACGCCGTTGGTGTCGATGCCAACCGTCCACATTCCGGTCCCGCATCCGAGAAGGCAGACCAGATGGAGGCGCAATTTGAGCAGCAGATGAAGCAGGTTGCTCCAAAGAACAAGCCAAAGAACGGCAACTGGCATCAAGGCGATGCTCCTGGACAAGCGGTCCAGTGGGAAGTCGCGGCGGCTCAAAAGGGTGGCACTCTCTCAATCATTGGTGTCTATCCACAGACGGCACAATTCTTTCCTATCGGGCAGGCCATGAGCCGCCAACTTAAGATCAACATGGGCAACTGTAATCATCGCAAGTACCTTCCATCACTGGTCAACATGGTTGCGGCTGGTCTTGTCAATCCAGAGCAGGTCTTGACGGAGCGCGAACCAATGACCTCGGTGATCGACGCCTACAAAGCCTTTGATGAGCGTCAACCTGGTTGGATCAAGGTCGAACTTCTACCAACTGTAAAGCAGTAGTAAAGAAGAGAGGAAATATATGAAAGCAGTAGTCTTTCACGGCATCGGGAATATCAGCGTAGACGATGTGCCGGAACCAACGATACAGGACCCCAAAGACGCGATTATCCGTGTCACTGCAAGCGCAATTTGTGGCACTGACCTACACATGGTACGCGGGACCGAAGCTCAGATGGAGCCAGGAACTATCTTAGGTCATGAGGCGGTCGGGGTTGTGGAGCAGATTGGCCCTGATGTGAAAAATATCAAGGTGGGAGACCGTGTTGTCGTCACGTCGTCAATCACCTGTGGATATTGTGAAAATTGTAAGGCTGAACGTTACGATCTATGTCTGAATGCCAATCCAAATGGTCCCCGCGGGGTCTCTGCCTTCTTTGGTGGCCCTAAACCGAGTGGACCCTTCAACGGTTTACAAGCCGAAAAAGCGCGTATTCCGTTCGCCGATAATGTGCTCGTAAAACTATTCGACTCTATTACCGACGATCAAGCTATTCTACTCTCGGACATCTTCCCCACTGCGTACTACGGTGCGGACCTTGCGCAAATCAAGTCGGGCAATACTGTAGCAGTCTTTGGTTGTGGTCCTGTTGGTCTCTTTGCCATTCTCAGTGCGCAACTGATGGGTGCGGGCCGCATCTTCGCGGTTGATGCTATTCCCTCGCGTCTTGAGTTAGCGGCGAAACTAGGGGCAGAGGCGATCAACTACGACAAAGACGACCCCGTGTCAACCATCAAGAATCTTACAGGCAAAATTGGTGTAGACCGCGTGATTGACGCCGTTGGTGTTGATGCCAACCGTCCACATGGCGGCATTATTCAGCAAGCCAAAGCTCTCTTGCAGACGAAGACGACAAGCCAGGAGAAGAAGCAGGTCGAGCCAGAGAAGAATCCGCAAGGCGATAACTTCCATCCAGGTGATGCCCCCTCACAGGCATTGCAATGGGAGGCAGAAGTCGTGGCGAAGGGTGGCACGATTGCTCTTATTGGTGTCTATCCTGAAACGGTAGAGGTCTTCCCACTCGGTATTGCGATGAACAAAAATGTTACCTTAACAATGGGGCATTGTCCACATCGCAAGTACATTCCAGAACTCATGAGCCTTGTAAGTACAGGCATGGTCGATCCAACACAGATATTGACGCAGCATGCGACACTTACCTCGGCTCTCGACGCCTATAAAGCATTTGACGAGCGTGAGGATGGCTGGGTCAAAGTTGAACTCACGCCTGCGACGATGGCGTAGAAAGGGTGTGCTAAAGCAGACCCGTACAGGAGCTATTGATGGTTGTGGGGATAGAATAAAAGCCCTGTACGGGTCTGCTTTAGCACACCTTACCACCACTGAAACCATATATAGAGTTGCAACGTACACAAAAAAGAAGCAGTAGAATGTATTTTAGAGAGTATAGTGTTTCATTTGGAGGTAGTTGTTTATGGCGAGCGAATCGAAGACGACAACCGATCACAAGACGATACAGGCATGGTCAGAGGCACGTGGTGGCAAGCCTGCAACGGTAAAAAGTACAGAGAAAGACGGTGAGGCTGGCGTGTTACGCATCGACTTCCCAGGTTATAGTGGTGCAGGCTCACTCGAAGAAATTAGCTGGGAAGAGTTTTTTAAGAAGTTCGATGAGAAAAAGCTAGCTTTCCTCTATCAAGAGCACACTTCAAGTGGTGAAGAAAGTCGTTTCTTCAAACTCGTGAGTCGTGATAGCTCTTCCTCTGAGAAAAGTTCAACACACTCCAGCACAAAGGCCGAGCATAAGGACGAGGCTAAGAGTACTGCGAAAGCCGCGCATAAAGAAGATAGCAAAGCGCATAAAACTGAGCATAAGGACGAGACCAAGAGTACTGCGAAAGCCGAGCATAAAGAGGATAGCAAAGCGCATAAAGCCAAAAAGTAGGGGTCTAATTCATTACACCCTGTTAGCGATATACAAATTTAGAGAATGTGGATAAGCATTTCAACAGCTTTCAACACTTGTGTATCGCTAACAGGGTGTAATGAATTAGACCCCTACTAGTCTGTCAAAGTACATTTGGGACCGAAACTAGGGCGCCCGCAAGGGGACGCCCCTCCCATATGACATGGCTCCTCATGCGCGTTCGCATATGGGAGGGGCGTCCCCTTGCGGGCGCCCTTGCCCCAGCCACATCAAGATTGACAGACTACTACAGACGTTTCTTATTACCGATCTTTACCCCACAACGCTCCCCAGTGTTAGACCATTACGCCAGTAGCGTTGCAGTAGCAGGAAGCCGATAATCAATGGTAGCACTGATAATAGTGAACCTGTGACAATCAAGCTATACACATACTGTTGCGCACCCCCACTAGTATAAGCACTATTCCAAGTCGCCAATCCTACAGTTACAGGGTAGAGATTTGGATTGCTAATCATAACGTACTGTAAGAAGTAGTTTGTCCACACCGCCACGAACTGGAAGAGAAAGACCGTTACCAGTGCGGGCGACATAATACGTATTACTACGGAAAAGAACGTGCGAAACTCGCCCGCACCATCCACGCGTGCTGCATCCAGAAGTGCATCTGGCACTGAGCCTTGTGCGTAAATGCGTGAAAGATACACACCGAAGGGGCTAACGATACTTGGCAGAATAACCGCCCAATATGTGTTTGTCAGGTTCAGGCCACTCATCAGCAGGTAGAGTGGCAACACAAGTGCTGGGGCGGGCACCAGAATTGCGCCTAGGATGATTGAGAAAATCAGGTTTTTGCCCTTGAACACAAACTTCGCCAATGCATAACCAGCCATTGCGGAGAAGAGTGTGCCGAAACCAGCACTTGCAGTAGAGTAGATGAACGAATTCAGTAGCCACAAACTGTAGTGTCCATTGTCATAAGTAAAGACATGATTCAAGTTATCGAACAAGCTAAAGTTACTTGCAAACCAGAGGCCGTTACTTCCAAACAGGTCGCCAGAGGTCTTCGTCGAGGAAATGACCATCCAGTAGACGGGTAGCAGAAAGTAGATCGAGACGACGAAGAGGAAGCCCATGACAAGCACATTTGAAGCGCGAAAACGGTTGGGACGTTGTGCTGTCTTTGTTGTGGTATTATCCTTTGCTCTTAGAGTAGTAAGAGCTTGTGGTGTTGTTGCCATCGGTTTACACTCCTGACTGTCGCTGCGTCAAGCGCAAGAAGCCGAATGAGAAGATAAAGGTTACAATAGCGAGTACGACTGAAAGCGCGGCAGTATAGTAGTAGTTGTTATTACTAAATGCTGTGAAGTACGCATACAGGTTAGGTGTGTACGAGCTTGTAATGCTATTCGATATTTGGGTCAGTACCTGAGGTTCTGTAAAGAGTTGAAGTGTGCCGATGATCGAGAGTATACACGTCAAGACAAGAGCCGGGGCGACGATTGGGATTTTGATATAACGTGCGATATTAAAGCCATTACAGCCATCGAGACGAGCCGCCTCCGATAGCTCTACAGGAATAGCTTGCAACGATGCGAAGATAATGAGCATGTTATAGCCTGTAAATTCCCAGGTAACGATGTTTGCCATCGACCAGAGGATAGTATTGCCGCCAAGCAGGTCGAGATGTATACCAATGGCTGCAAAGCCCTTCACAAATGGACTCAACTGCGGTGCGTATAGGAAACCCCAAATAAGAGCAGCTACGACACCGGGGACGGCGTAAGGAATGAAGAATGCAATACGAAAGAAGCTTTTGAAACGTACCGCCGCTGAATCAAGCAGGAGTGCTAACAAGAGTGCTAATGCGAGCATAACAGGGACTTGGACAATGCCAAAAAGTAAGAGGCGAGCCAGACCCGCAAAGAACTTTCCATCCAGAAATACATCGTGATAGTTGCCTAACCCATTAAATGTGATTGTCGGAGCACTGAGACCCAGACCGCTACGCTGTGAGCGAAAAACACTCTGATACATCGCATAGAAAATGGGTATGACGAAAAACAAGAGGAAAAAGAGTGCGAACGGTGCCATGAAAAGATAGGGTGTTGTAGCGCGACGTATGACATATTGTGTTCGTCGATGTCGTCCTGGCGTAGCTGTAGCTGCTCCAATCTGCGCGGATGTCGTCTCAAGAGCCATAGGTAGTATTCCTCTCTATAATAATCTTCCGTCCGTGGGAGAGAATCGTCTTACGAATGGTGCCAACCTGTAAAAGTCTTTTATAGGTTGGCACACAAGGGCATGACAAAGCATGTCCTTATTGGAGTATTAGGAACTTACGCTAAAGCCCTGCTTCTTCATTGCTGCTATCGTGCTTGTTTGTAGCGCATCAAGTGAGGCAGAAAGCGTCGTTTTGCCATCAACTGCATTACTGAAGTTGTCACCAAGGTCCGTGAACACTTGGTTCATGGTTGGCCCCCACTGGAAGTTGACATCCACGTTGTTAGACGCGGTCTTGAAAACAGTGTTAATGTCTTGTCCACCATAGAATGTTTTCACGGCGTCACTTGCAGGTGTATCTAACGCTGATGAAAGTGCAGGATAGAGTTGTGCTGTTGTAACCATACTCTTGACGCTATCTGGGTTGGAGTTGAGCCACATCGCAAACTCGGTTGCTTCCTTAGGATGCTGCGAGTTCTTGAACACAACTGTTGTTGAACCACCCCAGTTGCCAGCCACGTTCTGACCCGCAGACCATTGTGGCATTGGAGCAACCGCCCAATCGCCAGAGGTTTTTGGGGCATTGGAGAGAATGGTATTCGCGCCCCACACTGCGGAAATCCAGGTTGCGGCTCCACCCGTCTGAAGGTCGTTGTACCATGCCTGCGAGAAGTCTGGATCAGTCTTGACAAGTTTCTTATCTAAGAGACTCTGCCAGTAATCGCCCACTTTCTTTGAAGCCGCATCGTTAACACCAACCGTCCAGGATTGACCATTAATGCGGAACCATTTTGAGCCAGCTTGCCATGCATAGCCAATGTACTGACCCGCTTCCTTTGGAGGAAAGTCAGTAATGTAGTCTTGCGGATTCGCGGCATGAAGCTTTGCGGCTGCAGCGGCATAATCATCCCATGTCTTTGGCACCGCGATACCGTATTTTTTGAAGAGGTCGGCACGGTAGAACATTGCCATTGGACCTGTATCCTGTGGAATTGCATATACTGCGCTGCCCTGCGTTGATTGGTTCCACGTCCATGGTACAAACTGACTTTTGATCGAAGCTGCGTTATAAGCAGACATGTCGAGTAGACCACCTGTGCCCTCAAAGGTCGGCAAGAACTGGTACTCAACCTGTCCCAAATCGGGAGCGTTCTTGGCCTGAATTTCGGTAAGAAACTTGGCATAGGTGCCATTGTTACCAGCCGGAACCGATTGTACGTTTATTTTAATGTTTGGATGTGATGCGGTGTACAGTGTCGCCGCTTTTTCAATTCCTGGCACCCATGATGCAAATGTGAGAGTAACGGGGCCACTACTAGTGCTACCACTACTACCACTATTGCTTGTGCTTGTTGAGCCGCCGCATGCTGCAAGAGGTGCCAGCACCAGGACGGTAAGGACGAGTAATGCGAACTGTGAGAGGAGTTTCCAACGGGACGAGGAAAGATACTGCATTCAAGCCCTCCTTTGGGCCTTTGCGTGTACACAATGTGTACTTAGCAAAATGTGTCTACACTGGACGCGAGTCGAGGTCGCTTCTCCATGCTCTTCTATGAGTCATGGTAACGCTTCCAAAATATATACGTAACAAAGTAAGCACTTCATCACGCTACGTTGTAGAGTATCATAGTGAAGTTGAAAGTGTCAATGCATGTATTTAGGTTACAAGATGATTTGAGAGTGGTTGAAGCTGATATTGGCATGACAGGACTTGTCCCTGTTGTGTTCCCCTTGCCGCCTTTTAAATAGACCTGTTTAGGTTATTGTAAGGTCGTTCCGCTACACTGCAAGCATCCTATCAGGTGCAAGCAGCATAATCGGATTGATCAAATCTACTATGCGAGAAAGATAGGTTGCGCGTTCTCATGGAAGTCAATAGTTTTACACAGGGTGATAGTGAACAGCTAGAGACAACACCGTCTGTGTTGGAACCAGCAATTGTACAGAAAAAACGCTCACGCAAGCGTAACATCACAATTTTTGTTGTAGTAAGCGTACTAAATGTTGCTCTGCTGGCGTTACTTTGGACACAACTCACAACTCCTGCATCTCAAGCAAGCAATAATTCAGCAGCTACAGTAGGGGATGTTACCAGTCCGCTACTGGGAAAGGTTGCACCTGATCTAACATTGATTAAGCCAAATGGCTCGTTTGGAAGCACGCAAAAGATATCTATTTCGCAGTTCAAAGGCAAACCTGTTATTCTCAATTTCTGGTCATCTGCATGTGTACCATGTAACGATGAAGCACCTTTTTTGAAAACGAATGTTCCGAAACTACAGGCGCAAGGCGTGCAGTTCATCAGCATTAATGCCGCCGCCGAAAGTCCAGGAGATATTGATGCCTTCAACAAAAAGTATGGTATCACTTTTCCTGGTGTGCAGGATACTGTGACAGGCTCGACGGCTGTAGCATATGGTGTAGCGACGATTCCTGTGACCGTGTTTATCAATAGGAATGGCATCATTAAAGCGATGTGGAATGTGCAGTTGACAGATGCAGGTCTCAAGCTAGAGTTGAGCAAGATTACGTCATGACACTGCTGCTAGCAATACGGATACTGGTGCGTGTTGCTCATACAATTGCGGCGGCGGCTTGGGTTGGTGGCAGTATCATGTATTTGCTCGTTGTCATTCCAGCTTTACGGCTAGGTGGAGCGACGCCAGCCGTGGCAGGAAACATTGCGAATCTGTTCAAGCGTCTGGTCAATATTTGTATAGGTGTGTTGGTACTGAGTGGTGCATACCTCACGTTTGACCGTTTGACACAGACAACACTTGGTTTACCATATATAATTGTGCTAATGTTGAAGATCGCTGGAGCTATCGGGCTATTTGTACTTGCACTCTATATTGGGCAAAGCAATATTCGACGGCTGGCAAAGCGTACAACGCGTCTTTCAAGGGCTGCGCCGCAACTAATGCTTGCCCTCGGCATTCTCGTATTTATTCTTGGTGCTATACTCAATTCATTATTTGAAGCAACCATTGCGACACATTGACGATTTATAATACTGATGTGATACCAACGCCAGGGCGCCCGCCAACCGGCCCCCCCCCCCCAACCCCCGTGGATTTGGGGGAAAAAGTGGT
>CAXUIS010000068.1:17555-20226 GCA_964250915.1 uncultured Ktedonobacteraceae bacterium
CGCCCCTCCCATACGACGTTTCGTTGGGAGAACATTCGTGTATGGGAGGGGCGTCCCTTTGCGGGTGCCCTGGATTCAGCCAGACAAAGAGAGGTTCCTATCGTGCAACCTGCTATTGATACACATACATCACTACCACAACGTGAACAAATACCGCAAGCAAAGCCGCGTAAAAAGCGCGTCCCATTGAGCTTTTTACTCGCTGGTATAGCTGTTCTGAGTGCTATCGCGTATCTCGTTTTCGTTAATACGCAGGCAACTGCTGCCTATGATATGACTGTAACCGAGTTACACAACTGTATGAATTGTACATCGCAGACAGTGCGCGTTACGGGTACTGTACAGGCAGGTTCAGTTGTACGCGATGATGCTCACGAGCGTATCTCGTTCATAATTAATGATAGCAAGGCAGCTTTACCTGTAACATATAGCGGTGTCGTGCCTGATATTTTTCGCGTAGGTATCCAGGTTGTAGTTGAGGGAAAGTATACTGGACAAGGAGCGTTTCAGGCACTGACACTGCTTACAAAATGTCCATCGAAATTTCAGTCGGCGACACCAGCAACGAAGTAACTAAGGAATAATGCATCGTGTATTTTTCAGATATTGGCACTATTGCGCTTATCCTGGCACTAGGCTTTTCTGTGCTTGCCATGATTGTTGCGGTTGTAGGAGCGGTGCATCGCACACCCGTATCATCGTTAGCATTAATTCTGACTGCGAAACGCAGTGTGCTTGCGGTAACGTTTTTTCTACTACTGGCCTCGTATGCGTTGGTTGAGTCGTTCCTGACGCATGACTTCGGGCTGCGTTACGTTTCCGATCACTCTAGCTTGTCGATGCCGTGGTACTATACCATCTCGGCCTTCTACGGTGGGCAAGAGGGATCATTACTTTACTGGGGTCTAATGCTGGCTGTCTTCTCTGCAATCTTTATCTTCACATCCCGGCGCGCGCCAGCAGCACTTGTGCCCTATGTCATCGTGACGCTGATGGCTATTGAGACCTTTTTACTCATTGTGTTAACATCCGTATCGAACCCTTTTGTACGACTCCCTGGTATTGCTCCTACTGATGGCTCTGGCCTTAATCCACTTTTGATGGACCCAGGAATGCTTATTCATCCACCAATGCTGCTGATGGGTTATATGAGTTTCGCGCTTCCTTTTGCCTTCGCGGTTGCGGCTCTTGTGACGGGCAAGTTGGATAGTGCATGGCTGCGTTCAATTCGTCGCTGGACTCTGGCGGCGTGGTCTATTCAAACGGCAGGTCTCGTTCTTGGGGCATGGTGGGCTTATCATGTGCTAGGTTGGGGTGGCTACTGGGGTTGGGACCCTGTAGAAAACGCGGCTTTATTGCCGTGGTTGACTGCAACAGCATTTTTGCATTCAACAATGGTGCAAGAGCGGCGCGGTATGCTCAAGGTCTGGAACCTGTTTCTGGTCATTGCTTCATTCGCGCTCTCAATCTTTGGTACCTTCGAGGTACGCAGTGGCATCATCAGTTCTGTGCATTCGTTTGCATATTCTGATATCGGCTCGTACTTTCTTGTGTTTCTCGTTCTTATTATCGTTGTCTCGACAGGTCTCTTTTTGTATCGTCTGCCAAGGCTGAAACCGGAGCAAGAGTTCGACTCGGTGGTCTCACGCGAAGGCGTCTTTCTGCTCAATAACCTGTTGCTCATTGGTATTACTTTTGCGACTCTCTGGGGCACGATCTTTCCGCTTATCTCAGTCGCATTGCACAAGCAGGCGATGACGGTAGGACCTCCTTTCTATGAGAACGTCAATGGACCACTCTTTGCCCTCTTGATACTGGCTATGGGCGTTGGTCCTTTACTTGCATGGAGACGAACCGCTCTACGTTCACTGTGGAGGAATCTGAGTGTACCTGCTGTACTTGCCGCGCTATGTGCTGTCATTCTGCCATTGGTTGGTGTAACCGACGTACTTGCGAATATTGGCTTCTCGGTCTGCACGTTTACGGCTGGTGCTATTCTTTATGAGTTGTGGCGTGGCATGTTGGTACGTCATGCGCATGGGGAGCCATATCCAGTCGCGCTCTATATGCTGTTTCAGCGTTATCGACAACGCTATGGTGGGTATATTGTCCATCTGGGCTTGGTCTTGCTTGCCGTTGGCGTGATTGGATCACACTTTTTTCAGCTACAAAAAGACGTTGTACTCAAATCTGGGCAAGAGGTGTCCTTTGCGGGCAATCGTCTTGTCTACTTTGGCAATCTCGATGACAAGCAGTCTGATAAAGAGATCATCACCTCACAACTGCAAATTTGGCGTGATGGTCATTTACAGCAGTACATCTATCCGGGGCGCACCTTCTATCGTAGTTTCCAGGATCAGCCAGCAAGTCAGATATCAATCACCTCGATTGGCTTGAACGACTTCTATGTCGTGCTAGAAAACTTTAGTGGACCCGGCGAGGCAACCATTCATATCTATCTCAATCCGCTGACCTCGCTTGTTTGGTATGGTGGCTTGCTTATGCTCATAGGCGGTATTATCTGCTGGTGGCCCGAACGCCGTAAAGTTCTAGTAACGCAACGTGCGACTCAGCCAACTTCCGCAAAGGAGGTGTTGGCATGAAGCACAAAGAATCCCTGTACGGGTCTGCTTTAGCACACCCTATCGTCTCGAATGTGCGAAGAGGGTGT
>CAXUIS010000069.1:0-20167 GCA_964250915.1 uncultured Ktedonobacteraceae bacterium
CATGCAGGCAGCCATGCATTTCCCCAACGTGTTCCCCCCGATCCCACTCAGGACGCGATAAATCGGTCCCTACAGATAGATGATCTTTCCATGAATACCCGTTTAGAATTTCCTTTATTTACGAGCGATTATGCGGAGGCTAATGCACTCTCACGTTCATTCTTGCAGAACGGCAAGCGTATTATCGGGATACACCCTGGGGCACGTCCACCCGCGCGACGCTGGCCTGCTGAGTATTTCGCAACTGTTGCTGATGCGTTAGCGCAACGTTTTGAAGCACAGATACTGCTGACAGGAGGACCGGGGGAAGAGCAGACGGTACAGGCGGTCATGGATGCTATGCGTATGCCCGCAGTATCGTTCGCGGGAAAAACTTCTTTAGGGAGCCTTGCCGCGCTCATCAGCGGTTTTGACCTCTTTATTAGCAATGACACTGGACCATCTCACATTGCGTGCGCCGTTGATTGTCCGAGTATAACGCTCTTTGGACCTGCTGATGTACGGAGATGGGCTCCCCTTGAGAGACAGAGACACGCTATTGCACGTCATCTTGTCGCGTGCAGCCCTTGTGGTTATTGGGAGTGTCCCATCGACCACCGTTGTCTGCGTTGGCTCTCGCCTGACGAAGTGCTTATGGCGGCAGCGGAAATGATACAGAAGGAACATATACAGCAATGCAACGTCTGAAAATTCTTATATGGCATATTCATGGAAGTTATCTGAATACCTTGGCGCGGCTTGACCATGACTGGTATCTGCCGACGAAGCCGCATCGACCGGAGGGCTATGGTGGACGTGGCCCATCATTTGATCTGCCAGCCTATATGCGTGAAGTACCTGCGGAAGAGGTCAAAAATCTTGATCTTGATGTGATTGTGTATCAGACACCAAAGAATTATGGAGAAGATGCAGACGAAATTCTTAGTCCTGAGCAACGCGCTCTACCGAAAATTTACCTTGAGCATAATACGCCCAAGCCACATGCAACCGATACGTGTCATCCCGTCGATGATCCAAACGTGTTGTTAGTACACGTTACTCACTATAACCGCCTGATGTGGGATAACGGAAGGACGCCGACTATCGTCATTGAGCACAGCGTAGCTATTGATCCTACCGCAACCTACCGTGGCATACTGAAACGGGGTGTGACGGTTATCAATGGTATGCAAAAGCGACCGCGTATTACTGGCTATGATCTTTTTTTACAAGCACAGGAAACAGTTCCACTTGATGCTGTCGGCATGCAAACAGAGGCACTTGGTGGTCTAGGTGATATCCCTTATCGTCACCTGCACCAACGTCTTGCAGACTACCGTTTTCTGTTCAGCCCTATCCGTTATACTAGTCTTCCGCTTGCGGTAATTGAAGCCATGACGCTTGGCATGCCTGTTGTTGCCTTGGCAACAACCGAGCTACCAACGGTAATTGAAAACGGGAAGAGCGGCTATATTTCCTGTGATCCTCATGTCTTGAACGAGCATATGCACTATTTGCTTACTCACCCAGAGGAGGCAAAGATAATGGGGGATTACGCCAAAAGCGTGGCGCAGGACCGCTTTGGATTGGAACGCTTCAAACAGGATTGGAATGCCGCCTTTGCGCGGGTGCTTGGATAAAGAACATTAGGGAAGGAAAAAATAGATGGATAGAGGAACACGTATAGCGTTTTTGAGTGAACATGCTAGCCCTATCGCTCTTTTGGGTGGAGAGGACGCCGGAGGACAAAATGTCTACGTTGACGAAGTGAGCCGCAATCTTGCGCGATTGGGCTACATCGTTGATGTGTTCACCCGTCGTGACAATCCTGACACGCCAGAGGTCATCGAATGGGCACCGAATGTACGCGTCATCAACTTGACTGCTGGTCCCGCGAGCTTTATTCTAAAAGACGAACTATGGCAGTATATGCCAGCGTTTCGTGATGCATTGCTTGACTTTGTAGAGCGGAACGAGACACGATACGATCTTCTGCATGGTAATTTCTGGATGTCTGGTTGGGTTGCCACAGAACTACGAAGTCGTTTAAACATTCCTGCCGTACAAATTTTTCATGCAATGGGCAAGACGAAGCGTACGCATCAAGGAAGTGTTGATACCAGCCCGCAGGAACGCATAGACATTGAGTCGCAGATTATCCGCTCGGTAGAACGCGTGATTGCCCAATGTCCAAGCGAGTGGTCAGAATTGGTTGATGATTATGGAGCAGACCCAGAACGCGTTGAGATTATTCCTTCCGCGGTCAACACATCTGTGTTCCATCCTGTAGCGCAAGAAGAGGCGCGTCAACGTATTGGATTGGCTCTGAACGCTTTTGTCGTCGTTTACGTAGGTCGTATGTTACCTCGTAAAGATGTACGTAACGTCGTACGTGGCATGGCGCAGCTTGTGCGGGACTGCGAACGTCAGACGGCGATACATGGAACAGCGTTTCCGCCGTTACACCTTTTGCTTGTTGGAGGTGAGACAACGGACCCGAACCCACTTGCTACTCCTGAAATTAGTGTTTTACAACAACTCATTGTAGAGCTAGGCATTGCAGAGCATGTGTCCCTTGTGGGCAAGCGACAACAGGATGTGTTACACACCTACTATAGCGCGGGCAATGTTGCCGTAACAACACCATGGTATGAGCCATTTGGTCTCACTCCCTTAGAGGCAATGGCTTGTGGACGACCTGTGATTGGCTCTGCTGTCGGAGGCATTACATACACCATCTCTGATAACGAAACCGGCTTCCTGGTTCCACCACGCGACCCCAAAGCGTTAGCGGAGCGTCTCTATCAACTGCTGCTAGACTCAGAATTGAGTACACATATGGGGCAAGCCGCTCGTGTTCGGGTCGAACGAGAATTTACGTGGGAAACTGTTGCACAACGGACAAGTGGCCTCTACGAAGCTGTGATAGCAGCGTATAAGCATAAAACACAAACACCTTTGCTCGCTACACGAGAAAGCCAATTTCTGCGGGAAGGAGAGTAGTGCTGTGACAAGTGTTGATGTACTCATTCCAACATGTCGGCGTAAAACTGGTCTTGCGATGGTCTTAACCAGCTTGCTTGGACAGACCTTCACCGATTTCAATGTCATTGTTTCCGATCAAACAGAAGAGTATGAAGCGTATATTGATAGTATCGAGATACAAACCGTTGTACGCGCTCTACGTTGGCACGGACATTCAGTAACGCTTCATCGTCATCTGCCCCGACGTGGCTTAGCAGAACAGCGCCAGTTTTTGCTTGAGCAGAGTAAAGCGGCCTACGTGCATTACCTTGACGACGATGTATTACTAGAGCCGCAGGTTCTGCAACGTATGCTGCGAGTTCTCAAAGAGGAGCATTGTGGCTTTGTTGGCTGTGCGGCCACCGGTTTACAGCATCTTTCCGACGTGCGTCCACAGCAACAGCGTATCGAGGTATGGGAAGGTCCTGTTGTGCCCGAAGCCTTTGACGTTGATACGGTTCCGTGGGAACGTCATCTAGTGAACAATGCCGCCAATCCGTTGCATCTGGAACGGCGACTTGTCAAAGAAGGTCATCCTGTGCGCTACAAAATCGCGTGGGTTGGTGGAGCAAATGTGCTGTATGATCGGAAGAAACTATTGAGCGTGGGCGGCTTTTCGTGGTGGCATCGTTTACCTCCCGAACATGCAGGTGAAGAGGTTGTGGTACAATTTTTGCTCATCCATAACTACGGAGGGTGCGGCATTCTCCCAAGCGGTACCTATCATCTCGGTTTACCTACAGAGGTGGAGAACCGCCAACGTAACGCTACCGAATTGTTCGGAGAACTTCTGGAAGAATATGGAATAACGAGGGTGTGCTAATGCTGTTTGAAAAATTGATTCGGGAATCCAACGGACGCCCACAAGGGGCTACCCTACTATACGACCATTTGTGCTACGCACATCGTGTATAGTAGGGTAGCCCCTTGTGGGCGTCCGTGGGTCTTATTCCCATGTTATTTCGTTAATCTGCTTTAGCACACCCCATGCGAAAATTTTATAAACATGATAAAAGAAAGAGAAAAACACATGAGCGAGAATCCGCTTACAGGAAAAGTCGTTTTAGTAACAGGGGCAGGTAGTGGTTTGGGCGAGGCAACTGCACGAGCCTTTGCCTCTGCAGGAAGTCATGTTGCATGTATTGATATTCAGCAAGCTGGTATCGAACATGTGAGCAAGAGCATCGAAGCGCAAGGAGTGCGTAGTGTCGCGCTACAATGTGATGTAAGTGATGCAAACGCCGTGTTTGCAACTGTAAAGGCTGTTGGAGAGCAGTTGGGTCGCCTGGATATCGTCGTAAACTGTGCCGCCATTGATTACACGGTCTCGGTTGAGGAAATGACGGTAGAACAATGGGACCGTGTGATTGGCGTGAACTTACGAGGTCCATTCCTTTTCACAAAGGCCGCGCTTCCTCTTATGCGTCAGCAACAGGCTGGTCACGTTATCAACGTAGCATCAACCGCTGCTTTGCGTATGTGGGGCAATGCCTCAGCGTATCATGCATCGAAAGCGGGACTGGTAGCCTTTGGGCGTGGCTTCGGAGTCGAGGGACGCGCTTATGGTATTCGTGTGACAACCATTATTCCAGGGGGTATGCAGACACACTTCTTTGATCGTTTTCAAGAGCAGGGAATTCCCATGCCAGAGGAGAAAAACCTGCAAGACCCTGCTAACGTCGCCAACGTCATCGTCTTCGCGGCACAAGTGCCACCAGAATCCGCGATGCAAGAGGTGCTCATAACGCCATTCACTGAGACAAGCTGGCCCTAGACAGAGCTTGATATGCTCTTGATGAATGAGTTAAAAATTTCTATAAGGGTTTTATTTCAGTACACAAATACATGTTATCATTCATGATGGCTATGCGAGTGTAATAAATGAAACCCTTGTGGTAGTTTAAGGAAACTTTCATGTAGAGATGGTACATCACTAAGCATAACACTATTCCATTTTTAACGGAGGCATAAAAAATATATGGCTGATGAGCAGCAACGAGGTAGTAAGGATGCTATTGAGCCGGGGATGTTGATAGGGGCAACAAGAGGCGATCTGGGTGAGGACGATGTGAGCAAGCCGAGAGTAGTTGATGTTGTGAGGGATGCACGAGGGCAGGTCGAGGAAGTCATTATGGAAAAAGGTTTGCTCTTTAAGGAAGAGCTAGCGATTCCGGCGGACCGTATTCAGTCTGTGGAAGAGGAGACACCTCAGCATCCACACGGTAAAGTGATGGTAGATGTGAGCACAAAGGAGATCGCTTCGCTCTCGACGGGTGGACACGAACAACTGCTTCATGAAAAAGAATTTCAGGAGCAAGACGGCGATAGTCTTCTCGACGAAATTGAAGAGGCGATACCAACGGCAGAGGGGCTACGTGGTTTGGAAGAGGATAGGCAAGGGACGCCAGCAGAACGTGAAAAGCAAGAGGCGGAAGCGGGTAAGATTCCGTTATTACGTTCGTTGGGACCAGGATTTCTGGGTGGGATGGCTGGCAACGATTCCTCGGCGGTCGCATCCTATGCGATTGATGGAGCGCAAAACGGATTTGGGCATCTCTGGCTATTGCTTCTCGCCACGCCGCTCTATCAATGCTCGATGTTCGCTTGTGCAAAACTCGGACGCATTACACAAAAGGGTTTGGCGGAAGTCCTCCGCGAACATTATGGGCGTTGGATAGCGGGTATGGCGGCACTTGTCCTTATTATTGCAAATGTTGCCTTGATTGCCGCCGATCTCGTTGCCATTGGTAGTGGGCTGGAATTGTTTTTTCATATTAACTGGGTCTGGTTTGTTGCGCCGGTGGCTGCTGTTTTATGGTATCTTACTGTGTTTCGCAACTTTGAATCAATCAAGCGCATTTTCATTCTTATGAGCCTTGTATTCGTTGTTTATATTGTGACTGCCGTGTTAGCAAAACCAAACTGGGGTAGCCTGCTCTTCAATACCTTCGTGCCGCATATCGACTTGAATTTTGCAAGTGTCAGTAGTGCCGTTGCTCTGCTGGGCGCGACCATCTCTCCGTACAACATATTCTGGCAGGTGCAGGGAGAAAAAGAGGAAATCCGACCAGGGACACTTTCACAGAAACTGCGCTTCGCCGCTTTGGACATCAGTACTGGCGTGATTAGTGGTAATCTTATTGCCTACGCAATCATTGCATCGACAGCAGCAACACTGTTTGTACATCATAAAAGTATCGTAACGGCAGTAGATGCTGCGCAGTCGCTTGTGCCTGTACTTGGTCCATTTGCGGAATACCTGTTTGCAATCGGTCTAATAGGGGCAGGAGTTGTTGCTATTCCTGTGCTATTAGCGAGTACGTCATATGCGGTAGCGGGAACGTTTGGTTGGCCCTCTGGTCTTTCTAAGAAACCGTGGCAAAACGAAGGTTTTTACCTTATTCTGACACTTGCACTTGCTATCAGCCTCGCACTTGCTCTCATTCGTTTAGACCCGATTCGGTTACTCTTCTGGGCTAACGTCCTCTCTGGTGTTCTTTCGCCTGTGCTCATTGTCTATGTCTTACTCGTTGGCAATAATCGTAAGATTATGGGGGTCCATCGTCTGGGGTGGCTCGTAAATGTGGGGCTAATCGTAACCGTGCTTGTGATGACCGCTGCTGCTCTCCTCCTCTTCTATGGACTTGCAACAGGACAGGCAGGTTCATAAAAAGGTGGATATTTCTTCTTTACGAGAAACAGGAAGACCGTTATGCATAACGGTCTCCCTGTTTTTTTGAGTCATTTATTGTTGTGGGTACTGTTGTGGTGGATACTGCTGTGGAGTTGTTGGTTGATAGTTAGGCTGTACTGCGTATTGCTGACCGGTGCGGTAATCACCAGTTTGCATATCGGCAATAGTACGTGCCTGTGTGATACTTTGCTGAGCACTTTGTTGTGAACTGACCTGTGAAGCAGCCTGCCCCAGTGAGGACTCGCTACTCTCAACTAAGCGTTTAGCCGCATCACGTCCACCAAGACCAAATGCAAGACCGAATGCTAGCGCGGCGGCACCCATAATTGCGGTGAACAGAATGTTGAGGAGTGCAGCACCAATATTCAACTGCTCAAGAGCAACAATAGCGACGAAACCAAGAACAGCGTATCGTGCAATGTTTGCGAACACATTTGGATTGCCAATACGTGAACTTGAAGCTGCTCCACGTACGATGTCGGAGATGAATGTTGCGGCGAGCGTACCAAGGAAAAGAATAAGAATAGCAACAAACACGTTTGGAATGTAGGCTACAACTTGTCCCAATAATGCGCTAACGGCGGTAAGACCAAGCGAGTCAACGGCAGGTACCAAGAAGATCAAGAAGACAAACCAGTAAACTATGCGACCCAAGATGCCTGCTGCATCCATCTTGACGCCCATTTGCTGTTCCAAGCGTGTCAGACCAATTCTTGTGGAGAAGCGATCAAAGCCTACTTTACGTAGCAAGAAGGTGACAGCCTTTGCAAGTGCTGTTGCAACAATATATCCTACAAGTAGGATAACGAGAAAGCCAAGTAGTCTTGGCACAAATGTGAAGAGGAGTGCTAGTGCAGCTCCAAATGAACTCACGACCGCGTCAATGATATTCATAGCTTCATACTCCTTACAGTACTATAAAAAAGTCCGTTTAAGGGGGGTAAACGCTGCAAGACGAATTGTTAGATTGCTTGCTATTAGAGCATAAGTTATATCATGTTGAATTACAAGTCTTTTAGAAAAAGACTAAGGGTATACTAAGTTCTTGAAAAGAACGCTCTCAATATTCTAATAGTTGAGAGACAGAGAAAAAAGCGATGGTGCTTCCTTGATGTTATTGAAGGTATATAGAGGGCATTGAGCCAAAAGTGCTAGAGCCTACGAAACCTTTTTCCTCTGCTATTCGTGAAAGTATGTGTATCATGCAAGCAATCACAAAGGATGTTACGTATGGCAATTAGCGAAAATCTGGCACCACTTGAACCAATGTTTGAAAATCCTTTTCATATAGAAGATTTACTTGTCTTTGATTCTTCTTCTTTACAAAGAATCTTAGAGCAAGGAAGTTTCGGTGTAACCGTAGAGCATCTGGCACATAGTTTACACAATGTACCTCGATTCCTTGTGAAGCACATTGAAAAATGTGTACCGCGCAAGCAACATGCTCTTTTTCGTTCTGAATTGCACCGTCCTCTGTCTGAACAGCAGATTGTACAAACACGGAAACAAGTTCTCGATAGCCTCTTTTGGGAACTGACGTATTGGAAGACTCCTGGTCTGTATGAAGAGCTAACTGAGGGTGAGCAGATTCATCCTGGTATCTTTCAACAACTTGCATCAGAGATACGTGGTAAGACAGTACTTGATGTAGGTGCAGGAAGTGGACGTGCAACATTCGAGTGCCTTCGTTCGAGTGCTGAAGTTGTTCATGCGGTTGAGCCTTCACCGGGTCTTTTGCATATTCTCAGTCAGAAAAGCATGCAACACTCTATGGCGAATCGTGTTGTTCCTCATGAAGGACGCTTTGATTCTGTGCCGTTGCCGGATAACAGTGTTGATATTGCATTATCGTGTTCTGCGTTTACCGCCTTGCCTGAGCAAGGGGGCGAGCGAGGACTTGCGGAACTACAACGTGTCACAAAGCCAGGTGGGAAAATTGTGCTTATCTGGCCTCGTATCGAGGATCGAAGTTGGCTCAAAGCACATGGCTTTCATTACGTATCCCTTCCTGTACAGCAAGAGATGAGCGTCCATTTCCGCTCAATACGAAGTGCTATACATTGTGCACGCGTGTTTTATGCACGTAACAAAGCAGTGCTGCAATATGTGCTTACTAAGCAGGATACAAACGTTCCCTTTTCGGTAATCGGAGTGAACCCACCGCGTGATTACTGTTGGCGAAATGTCGAAAAATAGCAAAGGAAAAGACACATGGCTTCAAAGGTAACAACAAGCACTGACAGGAGTTGGGTAGATACTCCACCAAATAGTCCAATGCTTCGCCGTTTGAATGGTGAGCTTATCAATCGCCTGCCGTGGCTTGATAAGCTTTCTACACCATTGCAGCAGTGGACGAATAAGCTTTTTGGGCAACCAGGGCAAATCAGCTATAAGATTAAGGATATTCTCAATGGTGTTTGGCTTGGACATGTCGTACATCCTATTCTTGTAACGTTTCCCATTGGCTCATGGACGGCAACTACTCTACTCGATCTTGTATGGCTAGCGGACGAGAACGAGGGAGTCGCACGGAGTGCAGACATCACTATGTGGCTTGGTGTTGGTGGGGCTGTTGCGTCTGCTGTAACGGGTCTTACCAACTGGGTAGATACAGATGGACCAGACCAGCGTACTGGTATGCTTCATGCTTTGCTTAATAGTAGCGTTCTTTCCTTGAACGTTGTCTCCACTATTCTACGTATCACTGGACAGCGCCGCGCTGCGATTGGCATAGCGGCAGGTGCATATGGCATTCTACTGTATTCAGGCTATCTAGGCGGTGAACTAGCCTACTCTAGTGGCATTGGCGTCAACCACGTTGCTTGGGAGGGCGGTTCTGATGACTTTGTAGCAGTTATGGACGAGGCCGCGTTAGAACCAGGGAAACTGACTCGTGTCGATGCTGCTGGCATTCCTGCTGTATTGTTTAGGGAAGGGAAAGCTATTTATGCAGTAGCTGCTACCTGCTCTCACCTCGCGGGACCATTAGACGAAGGGCACGTCGAAAACGGCATCGTCTATTGTCCCTGGCATAATTCCGGCTTCCGTCTCTGTGATGGGAGTGTTGCTAATAGTCCTGCTGTCTATGCTCAACCCACCTTTGCTGTACGCACCCGTAACGGCAAAATTGAGTTACGTCGTCTCGAACACGCATAAAAACTTCTTATTCTTATAAGAAAGCACAAGTATACCAACTCAGATTGGTATGCTTGTGCTTTCTTACTCTATAAGGAATATCTAATCTTTGTATGTCTCCTCTTTAATTTTTGATTACAACTTCTTATTGTAGAGATTTTATAAAGAAAAAGTCATTGTATTTCCACAAGAAAAACGCTAGGCTTATAGCATACAAATGAAAAACAATCTTCCACAAATGTGTAACCCACTATTCATAATGAGGAGACTAGCCGTGCAAATCCGTGAAATCAGAAGAACAACACCCTATGATATCTCCGATATGGTGTTAGCACAACAAGTATTATCCGGCGAACAAGATGCCTTTGAGCGATTGGTGCATAGATATAGCACACCTTTATTTAACTTTATCTGTCGTTTCTTAGGTGACTACGATCAGGCATGTGATGTATTGCAACAAGTGTTCCTGCGCTTTTATACATCTTTGCCAAAACTTGGAACTACAGAGCCGTTCAAACCTTGGCTTTTTCAGGTTGCTCGTAACTGCTGTGTAGACGAATTGCGACGTAGAAAGCGTTATGCTATTCATTTCTCACAACTGGAAACCGAGAATAGTGAAGGCGAAATTACATTTTTAGGTGATATGGCTGATCCTGGTCCATTGCCCGAAGAAATTATGGAACGTCACGATCTGCAACGTGTTTTGCATGACGCTATCCAGTCACTACCACCTAAGTTTCGTGACGTTGTGACACTGCGCTATCTCGCGCAACTGAGCTTCTCAGAAATTGGTAGGACGCTCGACATGCCAGAGGCTACCGCAAAAACCTACTTTCATCGTGCGAAAGTGTTGCTACGCAAAACGTTAAGCACACAAATAGCACCAGTATCAGCATAATTAAGGTTATAATGACAGAACATATGAAACAAGTACACGCAGTCATCCTTGATGTTGACGGCACACTCATTGATAGTAATGATGCACAGGCACATGCATGGATTGATGCAATGGCGATGCAAGGGCACCAAGTATCCTTTGAGAAGATACGACCACTGATTGGTATGGGTGGCGACAAGGTACTACCAGAGGTTCTAGGCATTGATAAAGATAGCGAAGAGGGTAAGAAGATTAGCGCGGCACGCAAAGAACTTGTGAAAACACGCTACTTCTCGACAATAAAATCTTTTCCTAAAGCAAAGGAATTGCTGGAGCATATGCACAACTCCGGCCTAAAACTCGTTATCGCAACATCTGCTGAACCCGATGAGATAGAGCAGACGCTCAAAATAGTGGGTCCACACGTTCAAGACCTGATGGAAAAAGAAACAACATCAAAGGATGCGAAACAATCAAAGCCCGATCCCGATGTGATGAAGGTTGCGCTTGAGAAGTCTGGCTTCTCAGCCGACGAGGTTGTAATGCTGGGTGATACACCTTATGACCTTGAGGCCGCTACGAAAGTTGGTGTTAAGTCTATCGCTTTCCGCTCTGGTGGTTGGGATGACAAAGACCTTGCCCAAGCTATTGCAATTTATACAGACACAGCAGATTTATTAGCGCACTATGATACATCTCCACTTGTGAATGGTATTCCCTCGTGATGACACTTTTTCCTATCCAACAAGAACATAAAAAGGTGGCGGGAACAATGTTCCCGTCACCTTTTTATGTTCTTGTTGAATACTAAAGACCGAGTTGTCCACGATACTTGTTGAACTGCTGAACCAACTGCTGGCGAACTTGCGCGCCTGGAGTTGGGGTGTACAATAGAGCAATAACGACACCTGCAACCAATCCGAAACGGAAGACGCCCTGTGCGTTCGCTTTACGACGTGCTTTACGCTCGCGCTCTTCCTGTGCATCATCGAGTTTGTCCTGAACCGTTGACTTGGCATCAAGGAAGGTGGCGGTTGCCTTCTTCGAGGCTTTGTCCACAGCCTTTGAAGCTTTATCCGTCACATCTTCCGTCTTTGATTTACCCTGTAAGAAGCTTAGGCCGGATGGCTGAGTAGCTGAATCAATTGCATCCTGGGCGGCTGATTTTCCTTGTAGGAAGCCTTTATTCGCCTTCTTAGATGCCTTATCCGCTACGTCTTGCGCTGTTGACACTGTCGCTGCAACATTGGCCTTTGTGGATTTCTGAGCCTTCTTGAGGTTCTTCTGAGCCTCTTTCTGAGCTTTCTTGAAGTTCTTACGTGCAGCGCGTGTATTCTGCTCAAGCGCATCTTGTGCTGTGCCTACTGTATCACTGATTACGTCCTGAGCTTTTGAAAGGCCAGTTGCAACGGCAGTTTGCACGGTATCTTGTACGCCGCTAAACTTGTCTTGCACTGTACCAAGTGTATCTTGTACCGTACCTTGTACATTCCCAAGTGTATTTTGCACAGTATCCTGTACGTTACCGAGTGTATCTTGTACAGTTCCGGGCACATTACTAAGCTTATCCTGAACGGTCCCTTGAAGAGTGCTGAACTGGCTCTGCGTGTTTTTCAGATTCTTGTTCGCCTTTTTCGTGTTCGCTCTGAAAAGTCCCTTGGCAGCAGCCGTACCTGCTGCTATTGTGTCCTGTACCTTGCCAACGTTGTCCTGTGTATTATCCTGGTTATCCGCAAGGGCAGGAATGTTATCTGGGGTATCGTTATAGGTTGTATCTGTTGTATTTGACAATGTTGACTGCGCAGTATCTTTCACATTTGAAAGTGCCAGCAATGCTGTCTCTTTAGCCAACTGAATGGTGTCTTTCGCACTATCAAGAGTAGATTGTGCTGCTACTTGTGTCTGGTCAGCTTTAGAGCGACCCAGAATATTAAATCTTGCCATTTATTGCCTCCATTTTTTACTGTTATGTTTTATAGAATACATTGTACGGTTTACATACCGTATACATTTTGCCATTAGATAAAGAGCAAAATACGCTTACCGCCTATCTGTCGTCTATATAGTTCACGAACGAACCCTATAAGAGGTTTCATAATCTGTGATACTCTATCCCATATAGGCTATTTGTTAATAGTAGTAGGAGGTACATATGAAAACTAAACGCATGGGGCGTACGGGCCTCAAGGTTTCGGAGATATGCCTTGGTACGATGACCTTTGGCAACCAATGTGACGAGCCAACATCGCACGCAATTATGGATACCGCCTTTTCGTCAGGTGTGACCTTTTTTGATACCGCAGATGCCTACCCACTTGGTGCGAAACCCGACATGCTTGGACGCACAGAGGAGTATATCGGAACATGGTTACATGCCGGAGAGGGACGGCGTGAGCAGCTTGTGCTTGCCACAAAATGCCGTATGCCGATGGGACCGAATCCAAACAATCAGGGAGCGTCACGTAAACACATTCTCGAGGCAGTCGAGGCAAGTCTACGTCGTCTCAACACCGACTATATTGACCTCTATCAAATTCATGCACCTGACCCGGAGACGCCGATTGATGAGACACTACGTGCCCTCGATGATCTCGTTCGCAGCGGCAAGGCGCGCTATATCGGTTGCTCTAACTATCCTGCGTGGGAGTTGTGTAAAGCACTTTGGACAAGTGACAGTCTAGGGTTGGCACGCTTCGATTGTGTGCAACCACGCTACAACATTCTGTTCCGACATATCGAGAGCGAACTTCTCCCGCTCGTTCTGGATCAAGGGCTTGGCGTGATTTCCTACAATCCGCTTGCCGGAGGTCTTTTAACTGGTCGTTATGAGGCTGGGCAACAACCTAGTGAGGGGACGCGTTTCACGTTGCATAACGCAGGGCGCATATACCAGGAACGCTATTGGAAAGAGCCACAGATGCAAGCAGTCGATACGCTCAAGAAATTCTGTAGCGAACACAACATCGCTATTGCACAACTAGCGATTGCGTGGGTGCTAGAACAGCCCGCGATCACCTCTGCCATCGTCGGAGCGAGCAAGGCAGAGCATCTTGAGCAGACCCTTCCTGCCGCAGACTTCAAACTTGATGACGAGATGCGAGCTATGTGTGATGACGTCTGGTACCAGTTGCCACGCGAACGCAACAAAATGGTCGCGTATCGTTAATGCGAATGCGATAAAAAATTATGTGAACAACAGTAGGGGCAGCAATTGATTGCGCCTAATGATGGGCTGAGAAGGGGGGGCGCGTCGCCGTGAAATACATGTCGGGGACGTGTGCTCTCTCCTCCCCCATCATTGGGCGCAATCAATTGCTGCCCCTACCGTTGTTCATATTCGTTATCTATATAGTACAGAATATTTCACTTTAGCCGACTGAGAAATGTATGAAACAAAAACTATTTGCTTTTCTTGTCGTGTGTTTTCTTGTTGCGTGTGGTTCGTCACCATCAATAGATGCGGTGGTGCATGTGCCTCCAACGCTACGTACGCTTGCACAAACACATCATATTTCGTTTGGTGCAGCCGTAAATATAGACGCGTTGCAGCATGATGCTACCTATGACAGCACGTTAGCTCACGAGTTTGATATGGTTACACCCGAAAATGTGATGAAATTTGACGCATTGCATCCTGAAAAAGATAAGTATACCTTCGCACAAGCTGACGCGCTCGTTGCCTTTGCACAAGCGCACAATATGCAGATACGTGGTCATAACCTCGTCTGGTACCGAGCGTTGCCGGATTGGGTTGCAAAGGGAAGTTTCACACGCGCTCAACTTATGGCGATTTTGAAGGACCATATTTTCACTGTTGTGTCCCATTATCGAGGGCAGGTAAACATATGGGATGTCGTCAATGAGGCTGTGACTGGCGATGGCAAGATGCGCGATACTATTTGGTACCATGATATTGGCCCTGATTACCTCGATTGGGCATTTCGTTGGGCGCATGAGGCCAATCCTCAAGCGCACCTCTTTTACAATGATTATGGCGCGGAAGGTCTCAACCCCAAGTCCGATGCCATTTACACTCTCGTCAAGGGCATGCTACAACGTGGCATTCCTATCTACGGTGTTGGCTTGCAGATGCATACAAGCATCCTGAATGCACCCGTAGAGCAAGACGTAATCGCCAATATGCAACGCCTTTCAGCACTTGGCTTGAAGGTGCAAATTACAGAAATGGATGTGCAGATACAAGGTGATACGCGCCCAATGGCACAACGCCTCGCGGCACAGGCACAGGTGTACTACAATATGCTACACACGTGTTTGGTTGTAAATACGTGTGAGGCATTTGTGATGTGGGGCTTCACCGACCGCTACACGTGGATTCCCAGTGCTACCGGACATCCCGATGCCCCACTCATCTTCGATACGTCGTATCACCCAAAGCCTGCATATACAGCACTATTGAAGGAATTGAAGAATTAATGATGACACTATACTCATTCCAGGACTTCGCGCACAACATACAACGGGCGTGCGCGCACCTCATCGTAGATGCGTCCGAGATATTCACCGATAATTCCTAAAAAGATTAGCTGGATGCCACCCAGAAAAAGAACGAGAATAAGGGTTGATGCCTGTCCTACGATGGCACCTGTAAAAATGCGTAGGATGATGGCAACGATGATACCGAGTAAACTGATGCCTGCTAGCATAAAACCAAAGCTGGTTGCGAGTTGTAAGGGGACATGGCTAAAGCTGGTGATGGCATCCATGGAAAAGCGAAGCATTTTGCTGAATGGGTACTTAGTTGTGCCTGCGAAGCGCGAATGACGCTGATAGGGTACCGCTTCCTGCCGAAAACCTACCCACGCGGAAAGGCCGCGCATAAAGCGATGCTGTTCGCGCATGCGTACCAGCGCGTTGACCACACGACGGTCCAGTAAGCGAAAATCGCCGGTATCGCGTGGAATATTGACTGAGGTAATGCGTGCAATCAGGCGATAAAACACTGTCGCCGTCAGCAACTTAAAGCGTGTCTCACCCTCACGTGATGTGCGCTGTGCGTATACAACCTCGGCACCAGCTTTCCAACGTTCAATCATCCTGGGAATGACCTGTGGCGGGTCTTGCAGGTCGGCGTCAAGGATGATGACTGCATCGCCGCCTGCGTAGTCAATGCCCGCCGAGATAGCGATTTGATGCCCGAAGTTGCGCGAAAAATCAAGAATGCGAACACGTGGGTCACGTGCATGTAGTGCCTGCATAATCTTGTATGATCCATCGCTGCTACCATCATTAATAAGAATTATTTCAAATGGTTCAGCAACGCCCTCCATTACAGCCACTACCTCTTCATAGAAGTGAGGCAGTGTCTCCTCTTCATTGAAGACTGGTGCGACGATGGAATAGGTTGGCGTCGGAGCTTTTGCGTCGGGTTCGAGCGTCTCTATAGTTTCAGCAATCATGATATTTCTCCACACGTTAATACAGACACAGAATCGTCTTGTCTTACTATACATTATAATAGCCGCTTTTTCTTGAGTATAGATTGGAGAAAAATGAGAGAGTTCCAATTTTTGTGTTTAGCACGTATGTAGTGTGCTGATTTCAGTAAGGCGATACTGCAAAAAAGCTTGCTCAACTGCATTCTGTGTCAGGGCAAGTGCTTGTTGATAAGCAAGAGAGGCTGCGGGCCAGTCACCAGCACGACGAAGGAGGTCAGCGCGTGCTGCATGAAATAAGTAGTATGTTTGTAGGTCTTTCTCGGCATGTAGCTTCGCCAATGCATCCAAGCCATGTTTTGGAGTGTTTGCCATAGCGACGGCGACAGTCCAATTCAATTTGATGACGAGCGAGGATGGATTTCTTTTGACTAACTCGGTATATAGCAAAGAAATCTGAAGCCAGTCAGTTTTTTCTGCATATGGTGCTTCTGCATGCAACGCAGCGATAGCGGCTTGAATTTGGTATGAACCGGCGTGATGACATGTTAATGCTTTATTGAGAAGTAGTATGCCTTCCTCGATTTGTGACTTGTCCCATAAAGCGCGGTTCTGTTCTTCCAGTAGAATCATTATGCCTGTGGAACTCACTCTCGCGTTACGGCGGGAGTCATGTAATAGCATAAGTGCAAGCAACCCTAAAACTTCTGGCTCCTCAGTGCGAGATTGTTCTTGGGCTAAAAGTGTCACAAGAGCACGTGTAAGGCGTATTGCCTCCGCGCATAGGTCTTGACGTATGAGCTTGTCTCCTACGCTTGCTGTATAGCCCGCGTTAAATATAAGGTAGAGGACTGCCAAAACGCCATCGAGCTGTTCGGAAAGACAGTCCAGTGCTGGAATGCTAAAAGGAATACCAGCGTCACGAATTTTGCGTTTTGCTCGTACTAGTCGTTGCGCCATGGTTGTTTCCGACACCAGGAATGCATGGGCAATCTCTGGTGTTGTCATGCCACATAAGGTGTGGAGTGTTAACGCAACTCGCGCTTCCATATTTAAGGCGGGATGACAACATGTGAAGATGAGTTTAAGACGATCATCGGGGAATGTTTCAGGAAAGGAAACTGCAAATGGTTGTTGCTCAATCTTTGTAAGCACCTGCAATTGTTCTTGTTTACTCGCTAATACTGCTACGCGTCGCAAACGATCAATCGCCTTATGCCGTGCCGTCGTCAACAACCACGCTGCTGGATTAGCGGGTACATTCTCGTGTTGCCAACGTTCTAGCGCGATAATAAATGCTTCTTGCAACACATCCTCAGCAAGCTCAAAGTCTTTGAGACTACTAATGAGTGCGGCACGTACTCGTCCGGCATCCTGGCGAAAGATGTCTTCTATGCGTTGGTGAACGTGTTGAATATCTGCTTCCATGCCTTTATCCACTGTGTACGATTAGTAACTCTCACGGACGCCCACAAGGGGTTACCCTACTATATTCTCTTATGTGTTACGCACGCTGTATGTGCCAATGAACATCCGTCGTGTATAGTAGGGTCGCTTCTTGTGGGCGTCCGTTCGTTTTGTCGCTATCTATCCCCACTCAATGATGGGTCGGATTTCAATAGAGCCGACTTTCGCTCCTGGAATTTTGGCGGCAACTTCAATAGCCTCATCCAGGTCTTTACATTTTAGCACATAGAAGCCGCCCAATTGCTCTTTCGTTTCAGCGAAAGGACCATCGGTGGTCAAGCTCTTACCCTCGCGTACACGAACAGTGGTAGCTGTGCTTGTTGGATGAAGAGCTGCGCCGTCCTGCAAATGCTCTGCTTCCGTCTTCCCAAACTCATCATATGCGACAAACTCGGCTTCGTATTCGGCCTTGCTCATTGTAGAGGCCGCCGCTTCGTTACCATAAATCAGTGCTAAGTAGCGCATTTTGTAGTCCTCCTATGTTACTCTATTTTATTCAGCGGCTCTATGCCGCTTTCAAAAGAATGACGAATGAGTTGTACCAGAATCGACATTTCTCAAGAACAAATTATCTATATAACATTTCTGAAAAACGCGAGTAGTTCGTCTGTATGATAATCAAATGTGAATCGTTGTCGTTGTGCCCACACATTGTCGCGTAGTTGCTGCATTCTCGACTCGTTTGTAAACTGTATCTTTAACTCATGAGCGTTTGTGCCAAATATACCAATATCTAAGTTCCGAGCAAGTGTTGCTGTGGCAACCGTAGAGCCAATGTTGTCATATTGAATGAGTGGTACACCCGCCGCTACCAGCGTGGCGATACGAGCTGGATAGTTGAGATCATCCCAATTCGCGCGTCTCAGGTCCCCGCCGTTCTCACTTTTCATAAAATGAAGCCAGCCTGCATCATACTGTGAAAACTCAGAAACCCATTGTTCCTGATCAACGTTCTTGTGAATATGTAGATGCTGTGGGGCAAGAGCACGAACCTTGGTAATCCATGTCGCCCATTGTCCTTGCGTGAAATCGCCATAAAAGTGTACATGGATATTCTGCTGCGCTAGCTCATGTATTGTGTTAGGATGTAACCCTATGGGGCGTCCAGGCACGACAGTATGTATCGCGTCATCTTGTTGCGAACGTCGGGGCGAACGTGTATCTGTGAACCATTCCTGCTTCGGCAAATCGCCGTCTAAAACAAGAACGTGCTTACGTCTACGTGTATCGGGCAGAAGAGTAGCGAACCAATCGCGCATCTCTGGGCTGATATAGATTTGTCCATCAGAGTGGGTATAGAGATCAAGCAGTTGTGACCACATGCCTTTCTCAAGACAGATAAATGGTCCCTCTTTAAAATGCCAGACAAAGGGGATGTCGAGATTTGCCATCAGGACTTCATGCGCGAAGGGAACCGCTTGCCAGTTGAGTTGCGCGTATATTACGTCTGGTTGAATCTCTCGTATCGCTTCGCGCCAATGTGTGTGTGGCACTTCCTCAACGTGTCCAAACGGCAACGGACCTACCGTGTTATACCAGTATGGATTCGGCATCCACAAGCCATATAGCTTATGACCGCGTTCCTCTAATGCAAGCACTCGTTCCGGGTTATACGCCAGTTCACCAACCAGGAGTATCTTGAGTCCATCAGAAGCGAACGGCGTGTCAGGACGTTTCCGAAAGCGACGATAATGTTCCTGCTCGTCAATTCGGTTGCCCACGGTTGTATGTACCTTTAGAGGTTGCTTTACCTCGTAGTAGACGCGATAGAGATTAATTCCTCCGATTGGCTCCTGGAGTATCTTGTGTCGTTGCTGGGGATGGTCAACCCATTCGCACGAAACCTGCTCAGTGGTAACAAACGTCCCATGAGGTCGTAGTTGCGACCAGTACAGACGCTCAAGATCGTCTGTAGTCAATGCCTCACGTTCTACCCAACGCTCTACCCTTTTGCAATGCATGACCTGTACAAGCTGCAATGGATAGCCCTCGATGTGTCCTATAGCCATACGGTTATAGTGATGACGCACTCCCGAATATGCCAACACAGCATCTGTGTTTTGCTGAAGTTGTGTGAGCAGGCTTTGCAAATGCTCTGTGTAATACACATCATCAGAGGGAAGATAGGCTATAAAGGGAGCTTGTGAATTTTGTAGTGCAGTATTCAGGGATGCACCTAGCCCCCGATTAGATGAATGACGTATATAACGGATACGTTTGTCATCTAAGAAGGGCATGACGAGTGCTTGCGTCTCATCGGGTGAACCGTCATCGACAATGAGTAGTTCCCAATCTGTAAAAGACTGCCCTTGTAGACTGTCGATAGCACGACATATAAAGGAGGCTTGCTTGTATGTGGGCATAAGCACGGAGATAATGGGAGCCATAAGTTCTCCTATTAGGATGGATTAAACTTTCATTTCTTTAATAAGAATCATCGTGAATCTCTTAGACACGAAGGACGGCCGATAGGGACAGCAATTCATTGTGCCCAAAGATGGGTCGGGAGGGGTCCGCGTTGCCACAAGATGTGTTGTGAGGACGTTTGCCCCACCACCCCCATCTTTGGGCGCAATGAATTGCTGCCCCTACCGA
>CAXUIS010000070.1:0-3596 GCA_964250915.1 uncultured Ktedonobacteraceae bacterium
ACGCGAACCCCTCCCAGCCCATCTTCGGGCGCAATGAATTGCTGCCCCTACCGAGAAGAATTACTGTTTTTGGGTGTCAATATTCATTAGGAACCGATTTATCGCATCGTCGTTGGCAATCAGTCGCCAACAAGGACGCGATAAATTGGTCCCTACAAGTCTAATCACCTACGGCTGGCGTACCTTCTTCCACACGCGTTTCCTCAAATTGCGCTGGTAGTTGCTCAATTTTACCAAGCAGCAAGAGGTAACAGAGAATACCAAGTACAAGCACGACGGCGGCAATGATGAAGTTCAATACAAACGACTTTGTGGTATCGAGAACGTACCCTGCAACAAGTGGGGCAATGATGCCAGCGAGGTTGTTAAAGAAGTTCATGATGCTACCAACAACACCAACAGTCCCCTTAGGGGCGATAAGTGACGGAATACTCCATCCTACAGGAGCAGCAAATGCTAGGCCACCCAGCGCAATAGAGAGCCACATAACAATCAAGGGGACGCTTTTCGTAAAGGCGGCTCCAATAATTGCGATGCCCATCAGCATACCAATAATGAAAATTGTCTTACGTACCCTTGTTGGATCGTTGCCACGCTTAATCAAGTAGTCTACGAGCCAACCGCCCACTACAATGTCTGTTACCGTCGCCACACCCCAGATAATAGCAACTAAACCCGCGCTCTTTAGAATTGAGACATGCAACTGACTCTCGATATACGTGGGCAGCCACGTCAAGAACAGATAGAACGAGTAGCCATAGGCAGCGAAGCCAAGAGCCATACCCCAAATTTTTGGCTGACGTAGCAGGTAGCCCAGACTTGCTAAGGTATTCGCAGGTGCTACATTATCAGCTTGTGCTCCACCCTCTTCGATGTATGTGCGTTCTTGCGATGAGATGCGCTTTGACTGACTGGGATCACGATAGAAAATCCAGAAGAGGATACCATAGAGAAGGCTGAGGATACCTGTAGCATAGAAGCCACCACGCCATCCATAAAGCGACACGATAAATGCGACAAAAGGTACGCCAATAACATTTGAAAATTTCGCGGACGCATCGAATGCTGAGGTCGCAAGACCACGCTCTCTCATAGGAAACCAGTAGCCGGTTGCCTTCGATGCAGCCGGAAACACTGGTGCCTCGGCCACACCAAGCAAGAGACGTGCGACAATAATAAGACCATAGCCACTCACAATCGCGGTCATAAATGTTGCGACTGTCCAAATAATTGTGCCAACACGCGTCATCCATTTGACACCTATACGATCTAGCAATGCACCTACGGGAACTTGAATAAGTGTATACGTGTAGAGATATGCAGACGCAATGAATGCAAATTGTAAACTCGAAAGATGGTACTCTTTCGATAACGCAACACCCGCGACAGAAATGTTTGTCCTGTCAAAGTAGTTGATAATAACGCCAAGACCAAGTAGTAAGGCAATACCCCAACGTACATTGCCAACGCGCTTTTGCATGATAGAAACCCTTCCTCTTCTCTGAGTATACGACTATTAGGCTCCCTATGTACAAGCTCTATAATTAGCACGCAGAGGATGAGCAAAAAGACACATTAAGTTTGAAAAGAACGTTGGAAGCATTTGAACCTCTGTACGGGTTTGCTTCAGCACACCCTTTACATCTGTGCGACGCCAAGAGGGTGCGCTGAAGCAGACCCATACAGGAGTATGTTATTGTGTGATATCTCCAACGGGCAATAGCACAGGAATAAAACCTTCTCCTGGTTTATAATCGGGCGATTGGTGACGGAAGTATGTATTGTACAGGTCCGCGTAGTGTCCACTGCGTTTCATCAATGCATCATGGCTGCCCTCTTCGACGATGTGTCCTTTGTCGAGAACGATGATACGATCAGCATAGCGGATAGTCGAAAGACGGTGCGCGATGATGATTGAGGTGCGATGCGCTAAGACGGTATCCAAACCCTCTTGAATCTGTGCCTCCGTAAGTGGGTCAACGCTAGCCGTTGCCTCATCAAGAATAATGATAGATGGATTTTGTAGTAGCACACGGGCCAATGCGACAAGCTGACGTTGCCCCATTGAGAGTGCTTTGCCGGTCTCACCGACGAGCGTTTCGAGACCATCAGGCAAAGCCTCTAACCAATCTCCATTGCCAATACGCTGTGCAACCGACAGCACTTCCTCGTCGCTTGCCTCTGGTCGTGCATAACGGATATTGTCCGCGACCGTGCCGGAGAACAGGAACGGCACCTGAGGCACGATACCGAGCAAGCGATGATACGCGATCAGATCAAAGCTACGAATGTCACGTCCATCAATAAGCAACTGTCCCCCTTGAAACTCATAGAAGCGCGAGACGAGCCTGCCCAGACTCGATTTACCCGCACCCGTATGACCCACTAAAGCGATGGTTTCACCCGCTTGGATAGTGAGGTTGAAGTTCGCTAACACCGTCTGACGATCATCATAGCTGAAGAAGACATTCTTAAACTCAATCTTGCCATTCAGTGTGTTTACAGGCTGATTATCGTTTTGACGCACACGTGGCTCCGCGTCCAGTAATGCAAAAATGCGTTCACTCGCTGCTAAGCCTAGCTGAAACTGACTCCAAAATGAGGCAATACTTGTGAGCGGAAACCACAGCAGGCCGATGCCCTGCACAAACAGAAACCAGTCACCCGCCGAGATATGATGGCCTAGCACGCTTTGACCGCCAAAATACACGACAATGGTTGTGCCAAGATTGGCGATGATGAGCAGAACAGGAAAGACACCATTGTAGAGAAAACCCGAACGCACATTAACTTGATACGCCTGTTGATTGACTCTCTTAAAGGCATCGTACATATTCTGCTCTTGGCGAAAGTTCTTCGCCACCGTGATACCGCTAATCACCTCCTGCACATTCGCGTTGACGCGTCCACTTGAACGCTGTGATCGTTGCGTCGATGTACGTGCGATCCGACGAAAGGCCAACGCGACAAGCACGATAGCGGGTGCAATCGTAAAAGCTAATAGTGCCAGCGTCACATTTCTTGAGAACAGAACCGCGCCAACCAGGAAAAAGAGTAGCACCTGACTAATCAGATTTAGTGTGAGCGTCACAACAGTAGCGAACTTTTCCGTATCAGAGGTGACACGACTCACGATCTTACCACTCGAAAACTCATCAAAGAACGACATATCGCGCTCCATGACCGCGTTAAAGGCATCCGTCTGTATCTGTAGCACGACATCGCCAACGGCTTTCGCGCTATACCACTGCCGAAACAGGTTACAGACCCAGGAGAGGATACCCGATATCAGGATAAACACGACCAGCAAAATAGCCGTTTGTGTCGCCTTCAATGAGGTAAGCGCGTCTATACCCTGCGAGACCAGTATTGGAAAGGCTGTGTCGAGCAACGAGCTAAGCACAATTAACACAGTTAGGAAAATGATGATGCCTGTCTTTGCCTTAAAGTAGTTGATGATACGCTTAACAAGCTGGCTATCTTTATAGGTTCGGTCATATGCCTCAGCATCCAGACCATCCATGATGAAGCCCATAGTATGTGTCTCCTTGTTCCCCTGTACGGGTCTACTCTTGTTCCCCCTGTACGGGTCTACT
>CAXUIS010000070.1:3696-19890 GCA_964250915.1 uncultured Ktedonobacteraceae bacterium
TGTCTCCTTGTTCCCCTGTACGGGTCTACTCTTGTTCCCCCTGTACGGGTCTACTTCAGTACACCCTCTTAGCAACTCATAATGTCCGCAGAAATTGACCCCTGTACGGGTCTGCTTCAGCACACCCTACTGGCATCGCATATATGTAGAGGACCATTAAAACGCTCTTCAATTTCTGCAAACGTTGTGAAACGCTCACAGGGTGTGCTGAAGCAGACCCGTACATGCGCTATTCCCCTCCGACAGCCGTTGCCACTGATTGAGCATCATTGATGACCCGTTCGCGTGGTGCGAAGATGCGACGGTAGGTATCGCTGTGTTGTATCAGTTCCTCGTGTGTACCAGAATCGACAATTTCGCCACGCCGCACGACCAGAATGTTATCGGCCCAACGAATCTGCGATAGCCGATGTGTGATGAGCAAGGTAGTACGTCCCTCTAGCAAGCGTCGAATGGCTTTTTGTATCTCGTCCTCGGTTGCGCTATCAATCGCACTGGTCGAGTCGTCAAGGATGAGGATGCGTGGATCGGTCAACAAAGCACGCGCGATAGCGATACGTTGACGTTGTCCACCCGAAAGCGTAACGCCACGTTCACCGATCTCCGTCTCGTAGCCTTCCTTAAAGCTGTTAATGAATTCAGCAGCCTGTGCATCTTTAGCAGCTTGCTCAATGGCCTCTTGTGTCGCCTTTTGTCCCATGCCATAGCCGATGTTTTCAGATATTGAACGAGAGAACAAGAAGATATCTTGCTCAATAGTCGAGATCTGTGAGCGCAAAGCATTCAGGTTCCACTCTCGCACATCGACCCCATCGACAAGTACACGACCTGAGTCAACATCATAGATGCGGTTCACGAGCTTTGTCATCGTGCTTTTACCGGAGCCGGTTTGTCCGACAATAGCGATGGTTTGTCCCGGTTTGGCATGAAAGGAAACATTTTTTAGGATAGGTATATTGCCATAACTAAATGTGACATTCTCGAAGACGATATCGCCGCGCATCTGTTCGCGGAAACCGCCCTCGTTCTCATCTAACTCCGTCTCTTCACGCATCAAACTCAGAATACGTTCCGAGGCCGCAACACCCAACTGCACAAGGCTAAAACTCCAAATCGACATGAAGGCGGGGAAACGGATAATCGCCATCAGACCCATGTACGAGACTAAACCACCAACTGTAAGTTGATGCTGGAATAGCAGATACAACCCATGCAAGAAGGCTCCCGCAAGGGCAATCGCAGCTATGAGGGTTGGAAGATAGCGACCCTGTATCTGCCCATTCTTGACAAAGTAGTCACGATATAATGCCGCGTTGTGCCCGAATTTATGCTGCTCTTGCCTCTCTTGTCCTGTGGCTTTGACAACCTCGACCCCTGAGACCGCTTCGTTCAGGACCGCGTTCATCGTGCCGAACTGCTCGCGCATATTATCGGAAACCGGATTAAGCTTGCGAGAGTAATCGCGCAGTGCAATAAGAAACAGGACGACAAAGAGAAGCGGAGCTAGCAGCAACTGCGGATTGATGAAGGCAATGAAGACCATTGGCACAATGATTGCGGTGAACGAGTCGAAAATGATATCAAACCCTGGTACAACCATATCGCTCAGTTGTGTAATGTCGTTTGAGGCACGTGCCATCACATCGCCCACCCGTTGCCGATTATGAAAGGTCTGGCTCTTACTCAACAAACTTAAATACAGTTCGTCCCGTGAATCACGTGCGAAGCGTTTGCCCAGTATCTCCGCAGAGAGACGTGCAGCCAGGTCGATTACACCCGTCAGTGCGATAACTACGAGCAGTTCGATAACCACCGTCAGCAATCGAGCTTCGCTATTGTTACGTACAGCATCGAAAGCTATTCCTGTCAGTGCTGGTACGGCGGCATTGAAGGCGTTTGCTAGTGTTGCCGCGATCATGAAGCCAAGCACAATAAACTTGTAACGTACAAGATGTGAGACAATCCAGCGTGTTGGAGTAGTATGATTATAGCGGTATTCATCGGACACAGTAAATTCTCGTTTTAGCAAGAGGAACCTCCATACAAGGGCTAGTCAACAGGCAGATGAATGGACGCATGATAGACGATTAAGAAATGAGGATACAGAATAGCTATGATAGCATACCACATCAATACAAACACTCTCGCTACTAGCGAAGATTGCCTTGTCATCAGCCTTACAAGAACAAGTGTACCATATCAATGTTGACACCTTCTGTTCTATAATATTCTTTTTTTTGCTCTCTTTAGTGGAAGACCTTTCCACATCTAATGCATGAGACAAAAACTGAGTATTGGAAATAAAAACCCTGACGTGCTGGAACGATGTACAGCAGTCAGGGTGGAAATCCCAGGATTTTGCGGACAGAAGCTGAAGTTTATTCCTGAATGTCTTACACTTCTTTCTGTTTTGCCGTCATACGAGCGCGAGCACTCTCTCTTTGCCCGATTGCTGGAACGAGAGGGAAAACTCTTCCTAGTCCAAACGCAGGCATATTATTGTAAACAGCCTCGTAGTTTCCTACAGGAATGCGATAGGTTTCATGCCAGATGCCTACGTCGCCATTGCTTCCAACTTGTCGATTAAATTCCCGCCACGCTGGTAGATGGACAGCATTTCTGTTCCCTGCATAGACCGCGAGGTCTTCAAACGAACGCCAGTACTGAACCATGAGTGTCGTGGGAAAGTTCAGCGTCGTTTCTGCACCCAGAAAGCCCATCTCAGGATGCTCATTCAGCTCTTTCAGCATACGTGTCATTGCTATCCCTACTGGGACCCATTTTTGCGGCCTCCATATTTTATTGACACGCATTCCAATCAGAAACACTACTAACTCTTGCTCGTTTGCGACCGTCATACGCTCTTGAATAATCTCTGCCATAGAAGTTTTCCTTTCAAACTAAATTTCTTTTCAGAACAACAAACGCTTACCATACACTGTACGGCAGACCCAAAAATTTTTTACACTACCGCAACTGTTCTATAAAAGCCTGAAGTGCTCTTTCGTGTATACTGTCTATATCTTCTGTGGTACAGCTCATTAATGTCAGCCGCAACATCGCTAAGCCATGCATGAGGGACCAACTGGTATAGGCCAATTCTTGCGACCCTGCTCCACTTGCTGAATGAAACTCACCTGACAGGAGACCATCCTGAAGGATTTGAACTAATTGAGAGTAGGCCGTGTTCTGCTCAACTTCGGTTAATGGAAGTGGAGTGAGCGGTTTGTGATTGAACATCATCAAGTATAGTTGTGGTTCTTGTAAGGCAAAATGCATGTACACTCTTCCAGCCTCTTGCAAGCGCGTCAGTGCTGTTGCTCCATGAATACCATGTTCCATGCGTGTCGTCAGGAGCGCAAAGCCCTCATTCACTAATGCGTCAATAATTTCCTCTTTGCTAGAAAAGTACTCATAAAGACCTGATGGACTATAATCGATGCGCCCAGCTATCTCGCGGATCGATAAAGCTTCGACGCCATTCTGCCTCACAACCTGCATTGCCGCGTCCAAAATTGCCTCTCTGGTCCTGGCTCGTCTCTTCTCATGAGGTCTCGTCACTTTTGCATTCCTTACCATTACCGAACAGTGTACGGTAATAGTATAGCAATCTATTCTCTTGTTGTCAAGGGAAAAGAACCTCATTTCATAAAGTGCTCTCGTAGGAATATATCTAGGGAAAGCCGAAAACAGAAATATTCAACTGCTCAAGCACGACACTTGGAGCAAAGGCTGGACGAGTATAACCTCATCGTCAAATTTCGCCTTCGGAAGTCCTGCTGGTGGCTTACTCTTCTACAACAGCAACACGGGTGCTAGCGCGTTCTACCGCTATACCAACATGCATGGAAACCTAAGCCTGATACATCGTGATACATGGCGTAAGGGCTGGACCCGTATCCTCGAAAACGCACCAATTCAATAACTGTTACGAACCTTGATAACTGAACACGGGAATTTCGGTAGGGGCAGCAATTCATTGCGCCCAAAGATGGGGGCGGTAGGGCAAACGTTTCCACAATGCATCTCGTGGTAATGCGTTCCCCTCCCAACCCATCTTCGGACGCAATGAATTGCTGCCCCTACCGTTAGCATATCTGCATCATCCCCTTTCCTATTTTGACAACCTCCCTTAGCAAAAAGACAAGCATGCTTGACAAAATAAAAATAAACTTCTATACTGTGACAAGTAAGCTTTACATAAAGGCAAGTGAGCTTAGCAAATAATATCTTGTAGGGACTGATGTATCGCGTCCTCTCGGCGATCAGATACCAACAAGGACGCGATACATCGGTCCCTACGGGAAGAAAGAAATGAAAAAATTATGGTGAAGACAGCAGAAAGACAGTATCGGAAAGAGTTTTTGTCGGCAATGGCGGCCTATGTCGTTGTGGTTATTATCTCGATTACCCTTATCAACATCAGCCCGCATACAGCATGGTGGCGCGTCCCACTTGCACTCGCGCCCGTTATTCCAGCCATTTTCGGCATAATTGCCTATATGCGCTTCGTAGGTCGCATAGATGAACTACAACGTCGTATTCAGTTCGAGGGACTAGCATTTGGCTTTGGTGTGGCTGGCATTCTCACATTCAGCTATGGCTTTCTTGAAAATATTGGGTTTCCACATATTAGCTTGCTTTGGGTATTTCCATTCATGATTGCAATTTGGGGAATAGGAACAGGAATCGCGTCTCGGAAGTATTCATGAGCTTATGGAGACGGAGATGAATAACAAATTGAAAGTCCTGCGAGCCATGCGTAACTGGTCACAGGCAGACCTCGCCGAACGCTTGGATGTGTCGCGTCAGACAGTCACCGCCCTAGAAACGGGCAAATACGACCCTAGCCTACCATTGGCATTCAAGATTGCACGTCTTTTTCAGCTACCAGTTGAACAAATCTTTGAGCCAGACTTGGAACAAGAGCAGAATAAGAAAGGATAACTATGACGAGAACATGAGTCATCCCGAAGTTTAGGATGACTCATGACGTTTGAGTAAACACGTTTAGCCGAAAACAGCGATATCAACGGAAGGGCGCAGTGTGGCGCAAACACTGAGTATCTCGTGAATGTCGTTATGCAAGAAATCCTCAAAGAGCTTGGCATCAACCGGGGAATTCTTGTCGAATGCTGGAAACGCGAGTTGCGTAAGGATATAGTCGAAGCGTGGTGCCCACTTTCGTGCGCCCAAACGCGCAGTCGTTGAGCAGTTATCAACCATATAAGAGATACCCTTGTAATGCATATAGGGGTTCAGTGAATCAACAGCTTCAATGATAGATTCATTGGCGATTTCTGAGGCAGGGTGCCCTTTTTCCTTGAGCAGGTCAACCTGTGCCATCATTCCAGCGATATAAATGCCAGCAGTTAGCGGATCGAGAGGAATCTGATTCTCCTTCCGTTGCGCTCGGACTTCAACACCGACGTTCCACATCTCCGTTCCGTCAATACGTCCCATTGGATAGCGTTTGTGGCGACGAACGGCGTCAACAACACTACGAATTTCATTGCCAGACGAAATGTCGTCATAGATTTCTAGCAGAATCTCAAATGCGGGATGATAGGCTGCCGTGTATGCTCGTTGAAAGATTTCTTTGCCTTGCGCGTCCAAGCTCTCATACACTGCCAACAAACCCTGCTTCGAGATGAGAGAGGTGATTGGTCCTGTGACTGATTCTGTTGAACGAATAAACGCCTGTTCTTGTGATGCTCCATGACGTAAGAACCAGCGATATAAGCTCTCGACGATGCCATACACGGCACCTAACAAAATGCCTCGTTCCCCAAAGAGGTCCGAGCGGTATTCAGACTCAAGTGTCGTGAAGAAGGTGAATGGAGAACCTAATGCCGCCGACCAGCCCAATGCATAATCAACAGCTTTACCATTCACATCTTGTTCGATGGCAACACTAGAATTAATACCTGCCCCGTTAATCTCTTTCCCCTGCTCGTACAGCCGTCGCACAGAAGGTCCCATTCCCTTTGGACAGACGCCAATAACGTTGATATTCTTGGGAAATGCAACACCGATACTTTTGAGATAGCCAAGTAAGAAGCCATGTGACAAACCCAGCGTTGCTCCTGGTTTAAGGGCAGCAAATATCCGTTCATACTGTTCAGTCTGTGCACCATCAGAAATGAGTAACAAAACCAGATCCGAGTTAGCGATAACCTTATACATTTCACCAAGCGTCCCATTCTCACGGGTGAAACCAACCTTCTCGGCGGATGCAAAAGAGCTAGACCCTTCGCGCAGACCAACGACGACTTTGATATCCGTTCCCTGCAAGGAGTCGCGCAGATTCTGGGCCTGAGCTGGTCCCTGTGATGACCAGCCAATAACGCCGATCTGTTGAATTCCTTCAAATGCTTTGGGTAACAACGGGAAAAGATTACGACCACCGCGTAAGATGTATTCTTCGGTGTTCGCCAACTGAATCTTCTCTAACGAAAATACATTCGAGTGAAATGTTGTATTCAATTCATCTTCCTTCTTTAATGCATTGATGTCTAGCAGAGCAGAAGCGAGACGAGTCTTGCTTCATGACGTTTCAGGTATTCATGCATCTCTCTAGCTAGGAGTATATCCGATGCTGAACCATATGGCAACGGCTCGTCTCTCGTGGGTCTGCATCCTTACGGTCTCCCTGTCGGTTCACCAATTTCCCCTTAATGGATGCAGACCCTCTCTCATTTCGTAGTTGACGCCCTTCCATATCGGTGCTAAAATATATCCTAGTGAATAAGTCGGATTAATCTAGCCATGCAGTACGTCGTCAGACTGCGGAATTGGCTTGGAGAGGAGCGACCATTGATGTTACGAGTTTCTACAAAAGGCGAATACGGAGTGCGGATCATGGTTGATCTCGCACGCAACTATGGTGGTCGTCCTCGTTCGCTCACCGATATCTCGCAGGTGGAACTCCTGCCGTTGGCCTATTTAGAGCAGTTGGTCAAGCTTCTACGTGAAGCCACACCACCACTCGTAGTAAGCACACGCGGAGCGCATGGTGGCTACAAGTTGAGCCGTCCTCCAGAGCAGATCACGATGGGCGAAATTGTACGCGTCCTTGAGGGACCTATCGCGCCGATGATATGCGCGACCGAGGGCGAGATGTCGCAGGTCTGCAACTTTCTTGACTCATGCAAAACGAAGGTACTATGGTCAAAGGTTCGTGACGCGGTAGCGCAGACCCTCGATATGATGACGTTGGCTGACCTGATGGCTGACAACTCAGAGCCGGACCCAACACGCTTCATAGCACTTTCAGATATTCATGTTAGCCCAAACACAAAGGGCTTTTACATAGCAGAAGAGTCAGAGGTTCGCTCTGCGTCATAATTGTTTTTGATGAAAAATTATCTCACATAGCTATCTTCTAGTCTCTGTGATGATGTAAGAAAAGGTGTTTTTGGAATGGGATCAGAACTCGTAATTAAAAATCTTCATGCGAATATTGAAGGTAAACCAATTCTCCGTGGCGTGAACCTGACCATCAAGCAGGGCGAAGTGCATGCGCTGATGGGACCAAATGGTTCTGGTAAGAGCACGTTAGCAAACGTTATCATGGGCAATCCTAAGTACGAAGTGACCGAAGGTGAAGTCTGGTTCAAGGGTGAGAACATTCTTGAGTATTCCCCTGACCGCCGTGCTCGTATGCGCCTCTTCCTGGCATTCCAGTATCCTATGTCCATTCCTGGTGTCAGCGTGGCAAACTTCCTGCGCCGCTCACTAGAGGCTGTACGCGAAGGCAACAAGCCCCTCGAAGAGGGCGAGAACCCAACGGGCCAGGCGAACAAGCGTAAAAGCATTGTGCCACCAAAAGAGTTTCGCACACTGCTACAGGCCAAAATGAAGCTTCTTAAGGTTGATAACAGCTTTATTAACCGCTCCATTAACGACGGTTTCTCTGGTGGTGAAAAGAAGCGCGCCGAGATTTTACAGATGGCCTTGCTTGAGCCAGAGATTGCATTGATGGACGAGACCGACTCTGGTCTGGACATCGACGCGCTTAAGATTGTGTCCGAAAGCGTCAACGCATTGACAGGACCGAACCTCGGCGTCTTGCTCATCACACACTACCAGCGCATGTTAAACTATATCACCCCCGACTATGTACACGTCATGTTCAATGGACGTGTTATCAAGTCCGGCGGTAAAGAGCTTGCACTTGAACTTGAGGAAAAGGGCTACGAGTGGCTGCGTCCAAAAGATGAAGAGGCAAGTGCGAGTTCATCAGAAGAGGTGGCGTCCAATGCTTAACACATTAGCTCCTGGCTTCTCACGTGCCGCAGTTGAAGAACTGTCACACGGCAAGGGAGAGCCAGCATGGATGCTGCAAAAGCGTCTGGATGCCTGGGACACTTACGAAAAAATGCCAGTACCCCTTGGTCGCCGTGGCGACTTGGGCACACTACGCGCCTTCTCGAACTTCAAGTTTGATGCCCTCACATCCTATGTGCCAGGGCAAGTCGGCGACGTACTGCCTACCTCATTCGAGAAGGCTCGGCAAGAGGGCCTTGTTGATGAGCGTTCTGGCACCATCATTCAACATAACTCGTCCGTTGTACGTATCGAATTGAACGAGGACCTGAAGCAGCAAGGCGTGATCCTGACTGACCTTGAGACCGCCGTTCGTGAGCATAGCGATCTTGTACAGCAATACTTCATGACCGATTGTATTCCTGTTGATAGCAACAAATATACAGCTCTACATGCCGCGTTTTGGAGTGGTGGTATCTTCCTCTATGTACCACAAGGCGTAGAGATTGCGGCCCCAATTCTATCGCAGGTCTGGCTTGATGCCCCCGGCTCGGCTTTCTTCTCGCATACACTGATTGTGGCAGACGAAATGAGCAGTGTGCGTTTCGTCACCGAGTATAGCTCTGGTGTCGAAGGAGAGCAAGCAACGCTCTTAGATGATGTCGTCGAGGTATATGCTAAAAATGCCGCCAGTGTTGAGTTCAGCAACTTGCAGGAACTTGGACAAAACATCTGGAATATCACCAACAAAAACGCGATTTTTGCGAAAGACGCAAGCGTTACCTTCGTGCTAGCAGAGCTTGGTAGCAAGGTCAATATGACTAATATCGGTGCTGGACTCAAGGGCAATGGTAGCGCGGGCGAGCTTGTTGGTGTCTTCTTCACCGACCACGACCAGCGTTTCGCCATCAATTCGCTGTCTAACCATGATGCCCTCTCGACCAATGCTGAGACATTAGTGAAGGGTGTATTGACGGATGAGTCGCGTGTTGAGTTTGATGGCATGATTCGTATTCAGCCTAAGGCCCAGCAAACAGCCTCGTTCCTTTCGGCCCATGCACTCTTGTTGAGTAAGAAGTCGCGTGCGGAACTCATTCCAGGACTGGAAATTGCCGCGAACGAGGTGAGTGCCAGTCATGGTGCCACAAGTGGACAGATCGACGAAGAGCAACTCTTCTACCTCATGGTACGTGGTATTGCACGACCAGAGGCTGAGCGAATCATCGTGCAAGGTTTCTTCGAGCCAGTGCTACAACGTATTCCATTGGAAAACCTCCGCGCTCGTTTGCGTCGCGGTATCGTGCGTCGCATGAGTGGCGAATACGAGAGCGAGGCCGACACATGGGTAGATGCACAGGAGCGTTGGGAGATTGAAGGCGTTGACGAAGGTGCTATCAGCCTTGATAAGAAGTCAGGCGATGACGAAGAGATCAAGCTAGACGAATATTAATATGTTTTTCTGCAATGGCAACACGCATGTGTGTTGCCATTGCAGAAAAACATATTATAAAAATAAGGGAAAGCGCATGTTAACATCAGAGCAGGTAGCAGCGACAGAAAAAGTGATCCGTACATTCGAGGACATCCGTAGCGACTTTCCTATTTTGTCGCGGCAGGTACATGGCAAACCTTTTGTCTATCTCGATAGCACTGCCAGCTCACAGAAACCAACGGCAGTCCTCGACGCGATGAACTTCTATTACCAGAACTACAACGCTAACGTTCATCGCGGCGTCTACGAGGTTAGCGAAGAGGCAACGGCGGCAATGGAGAAGGCACGAGTCAAGGTTGCGCGCTTCCTCAACGCACGGCAGAGTAAACAAATTATCTTCACACGCAACACCACCGAGAGTATTAACCTCGTCGCCTATAGCTGGGGCAGTGCTAATATTCACGCAGGCGATCTAATTATCTTGTCTGAGATAGAACATCACAGCAATCTTGTCCCCTGGCAGTTGCTCGCACAGCGCACGGGAGCGCGTCTCGAATTTATTCCTGCCGACGAAGATGGCCTGTTGCGTCTGGATGTCTACGAACAATTATTAGAGCAGAAGCCAAAACTCGTTGCGTTCACACATATGTCGAATGTGCTTGGCACAATCACTCCCGCACAACAGATGATCGCTTCAGCACATGCAGCTGGCGCAATTGTATTGCTCGATGCAGCCCAAAGTGTGCCACACTTGCCCGTTGATGTACAAGCTCTTGATGTAGATTTCCTCTGTTTTAGCGCACACAAGATGCTCGGACCAACAGGAATTGGCGTCCTGTATGGCAAACGGGACCTATTGGAAGCCATGCCACCATTTATGGGTGGAGGCGATATGATTCGCACTGTCACACTACGTGAGTCCACCTGGAATGATCTGCCCTGGAAATTTGAGGCTGGTACACCCGCTATCGCTGAGGCCATTGGTATTGGCGCAGCCGTTGATTACCTGAACGCTATTGGTATGGAACGTGTATTGCAGCACGAACAAGAGATGACAGCATACGCGTTGGAACAGTTGCAGACAATCCCCGAATTAAGAGTGTATGGACCCGACGCAAGCCAGCGTGGAGGTGTCGTATCCTTTACACTTGGCGATATTCATCCACATGACTTGGCTTCCATTCTCGATCAGGAGGTTGGCGTTGCCATTCGTGCGGGTCATCACTGTGCGCAACCTCTGCACGAAAAATATGGCTTGGCGGCAACGGCTCGTGCCAGCTTCTATGTCTATACGAATAATGCTGATATTGATATACTTGTGCAAGGTCTGCATAAAGCAAAGCAAATTTTTAGTTTTTAATGAGATACTGTATCTTGTATGGAAAATAGTTGTGTGTGAACCAGGGCACCCGCAAGAGGATGCCCTTCCCATACGACGTTGTATTGTGTATATCTGTTCGTGTATGGGAGGGGCATCCCCTTGCGGGTGCCCTGGCCTTAGGACCATAAATAATATTGGGGAGGTTCGCTATGTCGATGGACTACCGCGAATATATTCTGGAACATTATCGCAACCCGCGTAACTATGGCAAGCTTGATAATCCTGACATACATGCCGAGGACTCGAATCCTCTATGTGGTGATCAGCTTGGCATAGACTTAATGATTGAGGACGACCTTGTGAAAGAGGTACGTTTTCAAGGACGCGGGTGTGCAATCAGTCAGTCAGCGGCCTCCATGCTCTCAGAGATGATCGAAGGCAAAACCGTGACAGAGGTCCGAGCGTTAGGCAAAGAGGACGTGCTAGACGCATTAGGCGTGCCGATTAGTCCAGCACGAACAAAGTGCGCGTTTCTCTCACTGCGTGTACTACATCGTGGCCTTGCAATGGCAGGTCTTGAAACGATTGAAGAGGGAGAAGACGAATAAATGCGCTTAAAAGGGAAAGCTGCAATCATCACAGGTGTAAGCAATGCAGGGCAGGCTGGTTTTGCGGTAGCAGAAGCGTTTGCACGTGAGGGTGCTGATATCGCTATCTGTTCGCGCACTAAGAGTCGGGTTGAGCTGCGTGCGCAAGAGATACGCGACAGGGTTGAGAATGCAATAGTGTTGTCCATTGCAGCCGATCTAACAACAGAGGAGGGTGCCAAAGAGCTTATTCAGGAAGCACTTGGTACGTTTGAACGTATCGACATCCTGGTTAACCTCGCGGGTGGTCTCACAAAATATGGTCCATCAACTGAACTCAGTCTTGCCGATTGGGACCATGAACTCAATAACAATCTACGTAGCGTCTTTCTCTGCACACGCGCGGTTTGGCCTACTATGAGCAATCAGGGCGGCGGCAAAATTATTAACTTCAGTCGTGCGGGTGGCGTCGAGAGCGCGAGCGCGAATATGGCGGCTTACAATAGTGCCAAGGCGGGTGTCGATGCACTCACCTACACCTTTGCCAAAGAGGGTGCACAAGCTGGTATTTACGTCAATGCTATTGGCCCAGGATTGTTGATTACCGCATCCAATATCGAGTCCATGAAGCCATCCGAAGAGGAAAAAAACAAGAAATGGGTTGGCCTCGATAAGATCGCGGAGACCGCTATTTTCCTTGCATCATCGGCAAGTGACGGTATAAATGGCGTGATTATTCCCGTTACCCATCCCTAGAAATTTTAAGATATGTGGTGTGCAAACAATGAGAAAAACGATATATTGTTTTTCTCATTGTTTGCACACCACATATCCTTTTGACAAAAAAAGAGGAACAGATGGCAGGTTTTATTAAGGTCGCGGAGACCAGCGAGGTTGAGGAAGGTGAACTGACCGCTATCGAGGTTGAGGGCGAACCAATTTGCCTTACAAAGTATGAGGGCATTGTGTATGCTTTTACCGATAATTGTACGCATATCAGTGGTCCCCTCAATGAAGGCGAATTAAAGGGTTATGTACTCGAATGTCCGTGGCACTTTGCCGAGTTCGATATCCGCACTGGGAAGGTTCTACGCGGTCCCGCACGACAAGACTTATACACGTATGACGTGAAAATAGAGCATGACGCGATCTATATTGATTTACCTGATGAGTTTTGAGCCTCTTGACGTTTGTACTACTCTTCTCTACAATATCTTCACTCAAATAACAGGTAGGAAGGTTGTTTTGTATGGAAGGTAGGTCTCATCTCCTGGTCGGTTTAACAGCGGGAATCGTGCTCGATAGCGTCGTACATTTGACGGGCGACCCATTGACAGGCGCGAAGGTAGTACCTCTAGCACTTATTGTTAATAAGGCGGTCTATTATTTTTCGGTGGGTTTTGGCTCGTTGTTGCCAGATATTGATAATGCACGTAGCACGTTGGGACATAGACTTGGTTGGGTGAGTAAGGAAATTCAGCATATCGCGGGCCATCGTACTTTGTTTCATAGCTTATTAGGACTTGTGCTAGGCTCACTGCTGGCACTTGGCCTAGAACAATTAGTCACTCTTATACTGAGCCAGCACGGGTTAGCATTGCCAGCGCAGTTTGTGCGTGGCTCTCATCTCGTCTTTTATGGCGTCCTCTTTGGCAGTATAATACATATCGCAGCCGATGCACTCACACTTGGCGGCATACCTCTATTTTGGCCTAACAGAAAGCGTTTTGGGTTTCCACCAAACCCGCACTTCCGCTTTCGCACAGGAACATGGCCTGAATTTGTGATTGTGTGGTCGTTTATGATACTCGTCGGCATCGGTATTGTGCAGTCTATTATTGTGGTATAACTAACGCTATGCATACATTTGACATCCGCACACAAGAGACACAGCAACGCGTTGCGCTCATCACAACATGGATACTCATTTTGGGATACGTTGTATGGATGAGTTACGAAACAGTATTACGATATAATACATTCAAGGCGACAGCGTTTGATCTGGGCAACATGGATCAGGTCTTGTGGAACACGCTTCATGGACGCCCCTTTCAGTTTACAAATCAGGGTAGTGACTTTTATGGACCACCAACACGTCTTGCCATTCACGTAGAACCAATCATTCTGCCACTCTCGTTACTCTATCTCATTCACGCGGATGCCCGTTTGTTGCTAGTCTTTCAAACGCTAATGATTGCGGCTGGCGGCTGGCCCATCTACGTGCTGACTCGTAAACATATACCAGCATTGCCACTGCTCGCGCCAGTTATGGTGCTAGCATACTATCTTATGCCTGCCTTGTTAAGCGTTAACCTCTTTGATTTTCATCCTGTAAGTCTTGCCACACCACTTTTGCTCTATGCCATACTAGCGCTTGAATACAAACGCTATGGCTGGTTTTTACTAATGTGCGTACTCGCGGCATCGTGTAAAGAGGATGTTCCATTTGCAGTTGCGTTGCTCGGAATATTGGTAATCTGGAAGTATAAGCAGCCACGGCTTGGTGTGCTCTTGCTCACAAGCGGCATCGCGTGGGGTCTCACTGCATTTCTCGTTGTCATTCCGCATTTCTATTCAGGAGCTGTACATAGTAACTATTGGTATCGCTATGAGTCGTTGGGAAGTTCGCCGGGAGCCGCGATTGTCAATATCTTGTTACATCCTTGGCTGCTTTTTGCGACATTTCTGACGCTTGACCGTTTCTACTATATCGCTGGCCTCTTACGTAGTACAGGCTTTTTCGCGCTGCTTGCACCGGAATGGCTTCTGCCTGCATTGCCTGCATTGGCAATCAACTTATTCAGTGATTACCCGCTCTACTACAGTGGTGTGTATCACTACAACGCGGTAATCATTCCCTTTATTATGCTGGCATCTATTTGTGGGCTGAGCCGTTTCTTGCTTGCGTGGAGTAGTTGGCGGGATGAAAGCGAACGTGCTTTACAAAGTGATGCTGCTCCGATACAGGTCAAAGAAACAGCATTTTCACGCTGGCTTACGCGTGAACTGCCCTTTCCACAACAGCGTGTTTTGCTTTTGGAAGTAACAAAGCAAAGAGTGAATAGTGCATATACAGCATTTCTTGCCTTCGTGCGTCCCGTTCTTGCACGCCCTGCTTTCGCGCACTCACTAGTACGCGTGCAACAGGTGCGACCCGCGCTAGAAGATACGTACGTGAGCCAGAGACAGAAGCTTCACGAGCACATGGCACCATTAGCAAAACGTGCCTCGTTTGAACGTATGCAGGGGTGGACGAGTACCTGGATTATCGCAATGGTAGCCCTGAATCTGGTCATCCTGGCTCCACAATTGAATGTATTCTGGGCGGACCAAACTCCTGGTGCACGTGAACAACATGTTAACCAACTGCTGGCAATGATTCCTTCTAACGCTTCAGTATCAGCAAGCGAGAGCCTTAACCCACACCTGAGTGAGCGTTTATATATCACAGTGTTTCCAGAAATTACCTTTTCTACATCGAAAAATATCAACAACAAAGTACAGTATATCATCGTAGATGTACAGAGTATCTTTCCAGAAGATCGCGTTGGCGTGTCGGATTTGTTGAACCAACTTGTCAACTCAAAGCAATATCGTGTATTGCGCGAGGCCGAGGGTGTGAAACTTTTGGTACGCAACAATACGTAGCAGAATATACATGGTACATGGTATAATTCATTCATTATCTGTATTTGTTGGCTCCCTCATATATGTAGGAACAAGCCAGCAGAATGAAGGGAAGCAGGATGCCTAATAGTTCATTTCCAGATGATACCACGAGTGTGCAGCCTCGGCAAATGGAGGACCTCCAGCCGAAGCAAGCACCACAAACACCGCCACCGCCTGCGGCAGATGCGATACCAGAAGAAGAGGCGGCGGTCCGTCAGGAAGAGGCCCGTACTGTTCGGTACGCCATTGGCAAACTTAACGATTTTATCCAGTGGTTCGTGACTGTATTAGAAGTATTGCTGGCGATACGCTTCCTGCTCAAACTGATTGGAGCCGACCCGAACAATCTGTTCGCGGGTTTCCTCTATGCGCTCACGACCATTGTGCTGGTGCCATTCCAGTCCATTGTGCATACCCCATCGGACCGCTTCGAGTGGTCAACGTTGATTGCAATGGCAATTTACTGGTTGCTCTTCTGGGCCGTGCGTCGTTTCCTACGCATTCTCATTAGTAGCCCCGAAGAAGTGCCAAGTTAAGAACTGGCAAAGACACAAAAAAGGGGATAGATAGACAGGGCATGTAAAGGATTATCACATGCCCTGTCTATCTATCCCCTTATATGAGCATAAAGAGCAAAGGCACTACTTACGTCTAAGTAGCACAATGATAATGATAATGATAATGATTACTACGAGATAGGGAATTTGGATGCTCATAGTTAAAATGTTGTTCGTAACATCAAGACTCATAGTATATATCCTCTTTCATAAAGAATTACGTCTCAGATGATGTTGTACCCATCAATCCTCCACCAAAGTACTTCATACCTATAAAACGGATGGAATAGAATTTAAGTTTTGGGAAAAGAGGCATTTTACACAAATATACGGAAAAATAGGAATATACAGTAGTGTGGA
>CAXUIS010000071.1:0-19835 GCA_964250915.1 uncultured Ktedonobacteraceae bacterium
CCACGTTAGCAAGAGGCTCATCGACATATGGCTTTCCAACAGTATGAAGTAGATGTGTGTTCACACGTTGTCCTCCTTCGTTTCATCATTGCAATGAGAACATAGCATGAGGGCAGGGTGATGTCAACAACGAACATAGAAAACGTCGGGAGGGAACACGTTACCACGAGATGCTTTTTGGGTACGTTTACCCCATAACCCCATCTTTGTGCGCAATGAATTGCTGCCCCTACCGTATTTGATGGTAAAAATTCTTTCGTTGAAATGACTGACTACCTCACGGCAATCTCAAAATTGCGTAACTCATAGCCTGTGGTCAGATCGTTCCAACGAATGCTGGGTTTGCTGACGATGCGTAGGCTGTCGAGGGCGAGCAGGCGTTGTAGGAAGATGTCGGTTTCCTGAATAGCGATATAGGCACCGGGGCAACGATGGACACCATCACCAAAGCTCATCACCATCTCTGGTACACGGTCTCCGTGAATTGTGCGTCCGGGACAGACCGCAAGGGGAAGCTCTCCTACAATGCTCTCATCAGCATTGGACGCATCAATCTCAACCGTGACTGTGGCATCTTGCGGAATGACCACCTTTGTACCCTCATACTCTAGTTCGATAGCATCAGTGGTCTTACGATAGAGGCGTGTGACGACAGGCTCGACGCGCAATATCTCATGCAAGATCGCGTATCGCTCTTCTTCCGAGGCGACGACATAACGTTGACGTAGTTCTGGACGTTCCAATAAGTGCCATGCCGCGACACTGATAAACTCGCGTGTTGTCACCATACCTGCGGCGGCATAGGTAATACATTCCGTAAGTATTTCTGTGTTACTATAGTTTTGGGTGAGCAGGTGCGAAATGACATCGTTTTGTGGTTTGCGTTTACGTGCACGAATAGCTGGTAGCACATCCAGATAATAGAATGCTAGTGTGCGCGACTGCGTTTTGAGTAGGTTCACAATGCCCCGTGGTGTCAAACGTACCTCTGTCAAATTCCCCGAAAAGAATACTTCGAGTCTCTGAGGCAATCCTGGATAGCTATTGGTCAAGCCAACTACTTGCGATGCTACACGGACTGCCAATGTGATGCTCAATTGGCTGAGGTCAACCTGTTTTTTTCGCTGTAGCTTCTTGATAAGTTGACTGGCAAGTTGCTCCATAACCTGACGATAATTGTCGCTGACCGTTTTTGGTGTGAAGAAACGTGCGGTCAAACTTCTCTGTTTTTGATGAACTTTGCCATCTTGATACAAAATAGGCTGGTTCATCATCTGGGGAATTTGGGCAATCATTTCCGCACCAAAGCCTGCTTGCCTTGTATCAGCACTACGCAGAACTGCACGCGACGTGTCGAAACTGCGTACATGCCATAATCCGTCCGCATCTTGCTCAACAGCAGGACCGTGAGAAGGGGCGGTAGGCACAGTTTTTTGCCACGAGAACGCACTATGATCTATCGGGCAGGAACTTGTAGAAGGAGTTGTCTCTATCGTTGATGCTGTGCTATCTGACACAGACTGTTCTTTCATAGAATCCATGTTGTGTTTCACTTCTTTCAGTAGGGAAGTCTTCTTTCCAGAGAGACGAGTAATATTGTTATGATATACAATATATCATAATTTTGCCTTTTGTGTCTCTTCTCTTTTGGAGGATGCAATAAGACAATCCTGAGTGTGTAGTGTAACGCATAGACGAGGTGATCGTAAGAAATTTTTGTGGTGAGAGGTCTACTGTACATGTTGCGTTAAAGCATTCATCATATAGTGTTGGTAAACGGATATAGCTATGTTATGATAGAGGCTACATATATTGAGCGCGATTGCACTTGACGAAGGAAAAAGGTATGGAGAGCCATGATAGGCGTATTAAACGCACACAGCAATTACTCGCAAAGGCTCTCATTGCTCTTACATTGAAGAAGGGCTATGAGGCGGTAACTATTCGTGATATTACCGAACATGCGGATATAGGTTATGCCACATTTTTTCGGCACTATACAAGCAAGGACGCTCTGTTACGTGATGTATCAGACGTGGTGCTAGCGGATTTGAAAAGTCTTTTACCAGGGTCGCCAAAGGTGGATGTAGACGCTGTCGGAGTACCACTATTTCGTTATGTGCAGGAACACGCCAATATCATTCACGTTCTGTTACAGAGTCGTGGTACCTCTTCACTGGTACAACACATCATCGAGATTACATCACAAGATGTTCTCAATGAGAACGAGCCGTTAGAGGGTAGTGTAGTACCCGCCGAGATTGCAGCTTATCATCTTATTAACTCGTCTATTTCTCTTATTCAATGGTGGCTAGAGCATCACATGCCTTATACGCCTGAACGTATGGGAGCGATTTTTCAAGTGTTAATTATGCAACCGACATGCGTAATCGCGTTTCATCCGACTATGCAAGAAGACTCTACCCGACTAAGGTGAATATATAATCTATTATAGATATGCATATAATTTGGTAAGGACGAGATGTATCGCGTCCCTACGAAGCTGGTCATGTTAAGAGAAATACAATGTTACATATAAGCACTCTAAAACGCTTCGCACCTTCGTCATTTGCGATAACGAACGCAGAAAAATATCTCGAAGACAAGGCATCTGCTCGTACATTTACATGGTTTGACCTGATTATTGGCATTGGTATTATCGCGGACCTTGTGCTGTCATTGCTCAATGTTACTATTCATTGGAGCAATGTTGGCACTATCACAGTTATGCTCTCACTGTATCTACTCGCGCTATTATTCTCGCGACAGATACGCCCACTGGTGGGAAGACTTTTGCTCGCTGGCTTTATTGCAGGCATCTGTGAATTGTTTACCGACGCCTCCGGTCAGTCTGTCGCGCATTCGCTGATCTATTCAGCAAGTGAACCTATGCTCTGGGCCTCACCTCTATATATGCCACTTTCCTGGATGGTCATACTAACTCATCTTGGCTATGTCTCGTGGCGACTATGTGCCCTATTAGGATGGCGTAAAGCGGCTTTAATAGCAGGGCTTCTAGGCGCGATCCAAATACCGATCTACGAGGAGTTGGCCTATTATGGTAAATGGTGGCAGTATAAGCCAACACACCTTATGCTTGGGCACACGCCACTCTATGTACTGCTCTTTGAAGGTTTGATTGTAGCAGCTTTGCCTCTTCTTTATGACCGTATTGAGCGTCGTGCGTGGTTCCATGTCGCTCTAATTGGCCTTGTCGTTGGCGCGTGGATGCCATTTGCCGCACTTTTCTCCTGGCTACTGCTTGGACTGTGAGCAGAGCTTATATACTACATTGTTTCGTGCGCGTCCTGCGTCTCCGACTCTTCCATTGTTTCGCCAAGCGCAAACCGACGCTTAAGTTCTTGCGCACTTTCGGCTGGTATATCCTTCGCTCGTCTTGTTTTTGTGTAGAGGGCCGAATAGAGCAGGTACAAGGCGGTACCGTGCAGACTAAACGCGTAGATATATTTGAGCAGCCCGTTGTCGGGGATGGACAGCAGCAGGCATGTAATACCGCTGGCGGCAAAAAGCAGGCCAACAAGGACATCGAAGCCAATTCGCCACGGTGAGTATGCACCAGAAAGTTTCCCTTGTGCTTGTTGAAATAAACGAATGCGTTCCGCTTGACGCAAGCGAAATACATCGCTTTCCGTGAGAGGTTTGTGGGCGCGTCGAAAGCTACGAAAGCCAAAGAGCGCGAAGACCGCAGTCAGGAGTCCAAAGACGAATGGAGAGAGTATAAGAAATGTACTGAACGAAAGAATGTTGCGTAGGGGAAGTAGCCCACCAAGAACTAACCAGAGCATTTGTAGTGTACCGCAGACAACCATCACAATCGTGCTTCGTTGACGTTGCGTTTTCCGTCTCTGCATTAGAATGTTTCTGTAGAATGCAGTCTCTGACATAGGACGCGAATCCATCTTTTTGGCTCCCTTTAACCATACACACACGCGAAAATAGTTTACTTATCCTTATATTGTAATTCGCTTTACGTGATGCGTCAATGGGCTATTTTTAACTCTACAATACATAGAATGTGCTATACTATATACCAACTATTGTTACAAGTTACAGAGGTAGGCAAGCATGTCATCACGTGTAGAAACCGATGTGTTAATCATTGGAGCTGGCATTATGGGAGCTTCTTGCGCCTCATTTCTCAGTGAACAGGGCGTAAAGGTGACTGTGTTAGAGGCACAGGCGGCTCCGGCAATGGGATCGACTGGTCGAAGTGCTGCTGGTGTGCGTGTCCAATACTCCGAAGAGGTCAATATTCGTCTCTCCTGGGAGAGTATTCAAGAGTACCAATATTTTCAGGAACTCTATGGTGAGGACGCAGGCTACCAGCCAGTCGGCTACCTCTTTCTTGTTCCACCCGAACGATGGGTTGAGCATCAGATGAGTGCAAGCTTACAAGAGCGTTTAGGTGTTCCTGTGAATGCTCTGACGATTGAAGCGGCTCAAAGACTTATTGCGTTTGATACGACAGGTATCGCTGGCGTCACGTATGGACCAGTTGATGGTATCGTAGACCCACACCGTGTGACGTTTACTTACTTAAGATTAGCGAAGGAGAGGGGTGCCACTCTACACGTGAATGCACCTCTTGTAAATGCTACGCGAGTTGCTAATGTTTGGCGAGTGGAGACGCCGAAGGGCACCTTTGAAGCCGAGTATCTCATAAATGCAGCGGGTGCATGGGCAGGGGAAGTCGCAACGCGTGCAGGACTGACAACGCCTGTACCAGTACAACCAATGAGACGCATGATCTATATGACCGCTCCCACTTCCTGGCAGCACGTCTACCCTTTGACTATCGACCTGACGAGTGGTTTCTATCTACGAAGCGAGGGCGAGCGTATCCTGTTTGGTCGTTCAAATCATGACGAACCTGCTGGCTTTACTGAAGGCATGGATTGGGATTGGTTTGAGCCAACAATTAGCGTTGGACTTGAGCGTTTTCCGTGGCTAGCGGAGACGAAACTAGATAACAACGCGTGTTGGTGGGGTTACTATGAAGTGACGCCTGACGATAACCCGATTCTTGGTAGAATGCCTGGAGTAGAAAACTGGATCAACGTCGTCGGTTTTTCTGGTCATGGCGTGCAGCAAGCACCAGCTGTTGGGCGACTTATCTCTGAAGAGGTTGTGTTTGGCAAGGCACGCTCGATAGATATTGATCCTTTGCGCATCACTCGCTTCTCAACTGGTCAGCAACGTCGGGAGCGCAATATAGTCTAGGAAGTGACTCATTGTCTTTCTTAAAGGATTATGAACATATGGCAAAGAAAAAAGATACAGTACAAAATATTTCACAAGAAGAGCATGAGCGTGTGCAGCAAGTGCTTGAGTACTCTCATACTCTTGCTCAACAACTGCATATCGCTAGTCAGCGAGAGCAAGTAGAAGCGGCACTCACTGAAATCAATACACTATCTGAAAATGCTCAGATTATTCTGTCGAAATCATTAGCAAAAGAACGCCATACCGATGCTGCTGATGTATTACTCGCTCTTAATGAGCTAGGTGTGCAGAAAAGTGTGCGTAAGGAAGCAAGACGCGCGCTTATACAACTCGAAGGTGCTAAGATATACCCGTTATGGAGCGTTCCTGCGGCACCACAGGTGGTTGTGGTACAAGGTTTGGAAGAAGATGGTGCATATCGCTTTTGGAAAGGTTTTGTAACTGATTCAATTGAGGTAGGTGAGGCTCAACTGATTTTATCTTTTGAGCGCGAAGAGAATCCATCTACTGTACGGGTTCTTGGCTTTTTGCTTGAGTTCTATCATGATGGCGTCAAAGATGCCTTTACCAGAGTTGAAAGTAAGCGTAGTTTTATGAAGTCTGTAGATCGTATGTCGGCAGGTTTGGCTGATGTACCTTTGAAGCAGTGTTCTTTAGTGGAAGGGCGCGAACTGGTGTTGGATGCTCTTACCATAAATGAACGTTATCATACACGTCCACATAGAGACTATCGAGTGAACCTTTCTCTTATACAGCGTTTAGTGTTGAACGCGTCCGATGGTGAAGAGGAGGGTAAAGCAGAAACCTCTGACGCACAGGACAGGGGAGTAAAGCGCACGATACTAGGAAACCTCTTCGTCAGGAAAGACTTGTCGCAATAAGACATGGATATTCTTCATGCCTTCTAGCTCTTTCTCTTTGTCTTGTTTGAAGGTGAAAGGCAAAGAAAATAGGTACCGAATGAAAAATACAAAGAAACCTGCTGTACATAGAAAAAAGGGTGAACTTCCTACAAAGATATGTGTAACCTGTGGAAGACCATTTGAATGGCGTAAACGCTGGGAGCGTAATTGGGACGAAGTGCGCTACTGCTCTGAACGTTGTCGCAATGCACGTACGGCACGAGAAAACGTGTAATAATGCATGGCACTTCCTTGCCGATTTGAGAAGCGTTTTGGTGCCTTTATGCGTGATACTAATAGAGGAGTGTTTTCAGGTTACACGTATAGCAGTAGAAGAGCTTTCCAGGGTGAAAAGGCTGATGAGAGAACGAGACACTCATCAGCTTGCCATTAAGTAACCTCACGTTTTACAATGGAGGAGAACTCGAATGAGAAAACACGAAAAGCTCTTTTTAGATAGGAGTGTATTGTAATGACAACAACACAAACAGAATCACAAGTGCAGCAATGGACAAACCTTGCGCAACAGTTGCGCGTGGATAGCATTCGTTCCACGACAGCGGCGGGTTCAGGCCATCCAACCTCGTCGATGTCGGCAGCCGACTTGATGGCAGTGCTGATGAATAGCTATCTCAAGTATGACTTCTCAGAACCCAAGAATCCAAACAATGACCATCTCATCTTTTCTAAGGGTCATGCCGCTCCTCTCCTGTACTCAATGTACAAAGCGGCAGGCGCAATCGAAGACGAAGAACTCCTGACCTTACGTAAATTTGGTAGCCGCCTTGAGGGACATCCAACACCGCTCCTTCCATGGGTCGATGTCGCAACAGGTTCACTTGGACAGGGCTTGCCCATTGGCGTAGGTGTTGCATTGGCGGGAAAATATCTTGACAAGTTGCCCTATCACATCTGGGTCTTGTGTGGTGATAGCGAAATGGCGGAAGGCTCCATCTGGGAGGGTTTCGATAAGGCATCTCACTACAAGCTCGATAACCTCATTGCCATCATCGACGTGAACCGTCTGGGACAGCGTGGTGAGACCGATCTTGGCTGGAATACGGATGCATATGCGGCTCGCGCTCGTGCCTTTGGTTGGAACGCCATCATCATTGATGGACATAACTACGAAGAAATCGACAAGGCATATGCACAAGCTATTCAGGGCAATGGTTCACCAACATGTATTGTTGCAAAGACTCTGAAGGGCAAGGGCGTCTCCTTTCTTGAAAATAAAGACGGCTGGCATGGCAAACCCGTGCCAAAGGACAAGGAAGAGCAGGCATTGCAGGAGTTGAACGCTCAAGCGCGCAGCATGACCTTTCCTGTGCAGAAGCCTGTGGCTGGACAACTGCCACAAGAGGCGGCGAAAAAGGCTGTTGAATTACCAAAATATGGACAAGATAATGGAGTTGCCACCCGTCGAGCGTATGGTGATGCTCTCAAGGCTCTTGGTGATGCAAACCCAGATGTTGTAGGACTCGATGGTGAAGTAAGCAACTCGACCTACGCAGAGGAATTTGCGAAGGCATTTCCAGAGCGCTACTTTGAGCAGTATATCGCGGAGCAACAGTTGGTCGCTTCGGCAGTTGGCATGAGTGTACGCCACAAAATCCCGTTTGCTTCAACCTTCGCAGCGTTCTTCTCACGTGCGTATGACTTCATTCGTATGGCTGCTATCTCACGCGCAAATATTCGCCTCGTTGGTTCACACGCGGGTGTCTCGATTGGTGAAGACGGTCCTTCACAGATGGCACTTGAGGACCTCTCGATGATGCGATCCATCTTTGGTAGCACCGTATTGTACCCAAGCGATCCTAACCAAGCAGCACAGCTTGTCGCTGAAATGGCGGATCATGGTGGTATTGTGTACATGCGTACCACACGCGAAAAGTTGCCTACACTCTATAGCCCCGACGAGAAGTTCTCCGTTGGTGGCAGCAGGATTGTTCGGCAGTCAGAGAACGATCAACTTACGGTTGTCGCGGCTGGTATCACATTGCATGAAGCACTCAAGGCGTATGATCAGCTGAAGGAAGACAATATCCTTATTCGAGTTATAGATGCCTATTCAGTCAAGCCTATCGACGAAGAGACGCTATTCGCGGCGGCAGAAGAAGCCCAGAATAAGTTCATCACCGTCGAAGACCACTGGCCTGAAGGTGGTATTGGCGACGCTGTGCTATCCGCTTTCGCGCAACGCGATGGTCAACTTCCACAGGTGACTAAACTTGCGGTGCAGTCAATGCCAACCTCTGGTACACCTGCTGAACTGCTCGAAGAGGCTGGTATCAGTGCTCACCATATCGTTGAAGCGGTCAAGGCTATTGTGCAAGGAAAAGTAGACGACGCACTATCTACAAAGTAATAGTCGTCTTCTAACAACAACTAAAAACTAAGAAGGGACGGAACAATACAAATGAGTTGTTCCGTCCCTTCTTTCTATCCTAAACTGTATTAGTCGTCGTCATCTTTTGTAAGATATAATGCTAGATACGTCAACGGTAGGGACCGATTTATCGCGTCCAAAGATGGGTCGGGAAGGGGCCACATTGCCACAAGATTGGTGTTGGGAACGCAGGCCCCGCCGCTCCCATCTTTGGACGCGATAAATCGGTCCCTACCGCTTATACGTTACGTTATTCTAAATACGTGAATGGAGAATTTTTCATATGAAAGACGCTGTTGATGCCATTAAGACGAAAACCGATGAGATCGTATCTGATACGCAGCCAGGACCACAAGGCGTTGGTATGGCTGTCGCATTTGATTGGGGACTTGCTACACAGATTCTCGTGATGCCAACCGTTTCGACGTTACTCAGTCGCCCCGTTATGTTCAAACAGTTTGGTCCAGTTGTTGGAACACTGCTCTCAACATTAATTACGCTACCTGTTGCCGCGCTTCTCGCCATTTTTGGTGAGGGAATACGGCGTGGCTGGCGCTGGACGAGGATCGTACAGCTTATAGCGAATGCATTGCTTTTTGTCGTTGGTCTTATCGCTATTCCAAGCACATGGAATGGGGTGAAACAAGGAAACTACTGGCCTCTTGTGACCGAGGTAATTCTGCTTATTTTCTCGCCACTTATCGCGTGGCGCATGGCTGGGAAACGCTCTGCGCGCTGGTTCGACACCGTGAGTAGTGTCGTTGCACGTAAGCGACATGGTGGAGCATGGCCTTACCTTATCGGTATCTGGGCGGCAGTTGGCGGTATTCTACAAGCTATTGCCGCACTTAGCCGCTAAGTCCTTATTTGAAACTCAACTACATACTCCTCCGTGCTTACAGTAACAAATATGTAACCTATCCCTACACGAAGGAGTATGCTGATATGCGTGCAAAGAATGCATCGGTGGTCATTAATCCCAGGACGGGACAAAATATAGCGAAAATAACAGATGTGCTGGCTGTGCTGTCGGCGGCGGGTTGGAAGACGAATATTGCGATCAAAGAGTATGGTGGTCATACGATGGAATTGGCAAACAAAGCTGCTAGTAAGGGTCGCAACCTCATCATTGCTTATGGTGGTGATGGTACGCTGAATCAAGTTGTCAACGGCGTGTTGACGAGTAAAGACCCACAGAGTATCGTCGGTGTCATTCCAGGAGGTACGGCGAATGTCTGGGCTGGTGAAGTTGGCATTCCTATTGATCCGGTGAAGGCAGCACTTTCACTTGTCAATAGCGAGTCACGTAAAGTGGATGTTGGACATGTCACCATTGAAAATATCGTATTTCCAAATGGAGATGAGCAAGAGCAAACGTCTACAGAAGAGCGAAAGACGGCAAAAAAGAAAATCAAGGTTTCTAAAGATAGTAGTCAGGGCAAGCACCACTTTCTCCTTATGGCGGGCTTAGGCATAGACGCCGCTATTATGGGCAATGTGTCTAAGCCTCTTAAGTATCGCATTGGTCCTCTGGCCGTTGGGCTTTCGGCTGCGAAAGAACTTCCCACGCATCGCTCGTTCCCTATTGAGATACGTACAGGGAATAACAGCCATGATGCTGAACCACTCTGGAAAGGGGAAGCATCACAAGTTGTCATAGGCAATACGAGACGTTATGGAGATATTGCGGAGATGACACCTGATGCGTACATTGATGATGGTGTATTGGATGTATGCGTAATTACGGCTGGTGATCCACTTTCGACTATGCAGCAGATTTCATCGCTCGTTTTCCGTCGTAAACCAGATAACCTCAGTGCGGAATACTTTCATGGAGCGCATCTCTCTATCACTGTTCCCGCCTCCGTTCCGATGCAACTTGATGGAAGTGCTGTTCGGCTCAAAGACTACTTGGAAAAAGCTGATTATGAGGCACTACAACATACTCCGACTTCTGAACATGCCATGATTACCTACCGCTTTGATGCCTTGCCACATGCACTTGAGGTCGCTATTCCAAATGCATATAACGATGCCTTGTTTGAAAGCTCGAATAGTCGTGACGAGACAGCGCAAAACCGCCCTAACGATCATGCGAACGAACACGAGAGTCATAAGAAGCCACATCTAAAGGTACATCATCACCACAAGCATGATGATAATCCGCAAACAGAGCAGCAACAGCGAACAGAAGCTGAGGAGGCGCGCCCAGCTGAACAGCTAGATACACAACAAGAAGATAACAAAAAACGTGAAGATGATATTCGCAAGGAACTGCCAGGACTGGTGAGTTCTTTACTTACAGGTGGTCGCAAGGTAACTGCCGTTGGTAAGGCTCGAAATCCAGAGAAAAGAGATACCTATATCATCGCTGGTGGCTCGGTAAAACAAGCTACGGGCGAGATAAAACCCGTTGCCGTTGTGGTGAATGGAGACACAACTATTCTTAATCGAGAAGGGGCACGCGTTTCCCTAAACGAAGTACGCAACGTGCAAGAGGGGATGGTGCTTGTGGTTGAGGGCACGAAAAGTAAGCGTGGCGTGATCCACGCGACACGTATGGTGATGTAATAAGTTTTATATCTCCCAAAAAACATATAGAAACTTTCATGTTCTCATGAGGAGCGAAGGTAGCTTGTTCTATCTTTGCTCCTCTTTTTTTGCTAGCGGCGCACCCTCCTCTTCATAAGAGCGAATAGCTACCAATATGAAAACTATGCTTGATTTTATATTAAAAGTATATTAAAATGTAATTAATACTAAATTAACATCACTATAACTATGCGTTAACATGTATCACCTACATTAGGATAAGTGGGAATTATCTACTTTATCTCACTATGTCCTGCTACCTCATTCAAGGAGATACATACTCGCATGTTCACCCCTCTCAGGTTACTCCGACATTGGAATATGTCGCGTTTCAACGTATTTTTTGCGCTCTCGTGCTTTGTTATTTTGCTTTCGGCATGTGGAGGAACAACTTCATCCTCGACAACAACAGGTTCTTCGAGCACTGTCGCGGCGACATGTAATAAAACGACTGGACTTACGCTTTATTCGGCGCAAGGATATGACTCCGATGCTGCAAAAGCATTTCAGAAACAGACCGGTATTACAACCAAACTGGTTGATGATAGCACGGGTAATTTGCTGGCAAAAATATCTGCCGAGGGTAGCAATCCACAGTGGGATGTTACATGGTTTGATGGCAACGTAACGATGCAGACGCTTGCTGACCAGAATTTATTACTTAAGTGGCAAGCTTCTGGCGCATCGGGTCTAACGGACACCGCGAAGAAGTATGTAGCGAGCGACAACAGTTATTATCCTACCAGTATTACTACTGTAGGGGCAATCGCCTACAATACAAAGCATGTTCCCGCAGCGGGACTTCCTACCGATTGGAATGATTTGTTAAAACCCGCGTACAAGAACCTTGTTACAATGAATGATCCTGCATACTCTGGTCCTACCTATCCACTTGTCGCCGGTATTGCACAGATGATGGGTGGAGAAGATCAAGGGAAACAGTACTTTACGAAGTTGAAAGCAAACGGTCTCAAGAATTTCCAAACGAACGATCCTACACTCAACAGTGTTGAAACTGGTGCCCGTGAGTTCGGTATTGTGCAGGACTCAGCCATTTATGCGGCGATCAAGGCTGGTCAACCACTTGGCATCATCTATCCAACATCGGGCGTTGTTGGATTGCCAGCAGTAATAGGTATCTCTGCAAAGGGGAAGCATCAAGCCTGTGCTCAGCAATTCGTGAACTGGGTTCTTTCCCCAACTGGAGGACAGGCGGTCATGACGCACCATGATCCTACTGATGGAGATACATACTTTATCCCAGCTGTGCAAGGTGTGACGCCTGTTGTATCACGTAAAGTTGATGGTATCACGCTCATTACATTAGATGTGCCTAAGTGGGCAGGAGTTGAGGCAGAACTGAAGCAATGGTTCCACAGCAACATCATACAATAACCTCAGTTGAGGAGCAAGGTAGTGTGACGCATGTCGCACTACCCTCTTCGCCGTTTCCCATTCCTTCATGGGTACGACGTATTGGGCAGATACTGGTGATACTGATTCCAACAGTATTGCTCTTTCTCTTTGTGCTCTATCCATTAGCTGCAATTATTTTGCAAAGTATCTTCCCCAATCTGTACACCACGAATCCAAACTTGATACCAAGCCCTGCAGCACTACAAGAGATTGCAAAGAATAAAGAAAACTATATTGCGCTGGGAAACTCGTTGTGGCAAGGGGCTATTACTGCAATTCTTGCGTCTCTCCTGGGAACGGTGTTAGCAATTCTGGCGAGGCGCACAGATATCCCGTTGCGAGGTGCAATGGATACTCTGGTATGGATTGTATTTTTCACGCCGTCTTTCCTCGTTGGTGAAGCGTGGTCGCTCGTCTTTATTCGTGGCGGCATTCCTGACCAGTATTTCCATTTCTCGGATGCCTTTATCAGTTGGTTTTTCTCGCCTGTTGGCGTGATCTTCATTCTTAGCCTTAAGACGTTTCCTTATGTCTATCTCTCAGTAAGTGCGGCTTTACGTTGGCTTGGCTCGGAATTTGAAGATGCTGCGCGGCTATCGGGTGCACATACATGGCGAGCATGGATCAGCATTAATGCACCCTTGTTATTACCCGCGATTCTTGCGGCTGGACTCATTGCCTTTGCCGAGGCACTTTCTGACTTTGGGACAGCTGCAACCATTGCGCAAAGTTCGAGTGTGACACTTGTAACCTATCAGATTTATTCTGCAATCAACACGTCACCTGTAAACTTTTCGCTTGCCGCAGGACTTTCGTTACTCCTCTTCATTGCGATCACGCTTGCTTTGCTTATACAAGCGGATATACTACGTACACGCTCGTTCCAGGTTATTAGTGGTCGTAGCCGACCCGCACGGCCTGTAGAACTTGGTGTGTGGCGATGGCCGATAACGATGGCATGCATCGTTGTCTTCCTATTTGCACTTGTTATTCCTATTGGCATGTGTATCGTACTATCGCTGCTTCATGCTTTTGGTCAAGGGTTAGTACCGAACAACTGGACGCTTGATAACTACACAGCGGTGTTGTCGCAAGGTTCGGATGACTTGGATTCGTTGTTTCGTACTCTCTGGTTGGCTCTCGGTACCGCGACAATCACTGCCGCTGTTGGGCTGCCCATTGCTTTTGTCATTCGACGTACACAACTACCGGGGCGACGATTGCTTAGTCTATTTACTCTCGTGACTATTGCTGTGCCGGGCATCATTCTTGCGTGTGGTTACATTTTTGCCTGGAACGCGCCTTACTTGCAATATATCGGTATTGGCGGTGACTTTGGCGTTCCATTCTATGGTACAGTCTGGATACTTCTAGCAGCCTACATTGGTGGAAGCCTCCCCTATGCAACACGACTGGGTATTGGCGCACTCGATCAGGTTGGACAGAATATGCTTGATAATGCTCGTGTGCAAGGTGCAAGCCTCTTTCAACTCTTGATACGTATTGTGGGTCCTCTGCTACGCTCGAATCTTCTGTCAGTTTGGTTGCTCGTCTTTACAGGTACCATGTTCGAGTTAGCTGCTTCTGAATTGCTCTATCCTCCTGGACAACCTACGCTGCCTGTACGTATTATCGGACTCTTCAACGATTTTAAGCTAGGACCAGGTATGGCATTATCCATGCTCAATATTGGACTTGTTATCACTGCACTACTTATCTTGCGTAGCATTCCCTGGGTGATTACGCGCTTGCTACAACTAGGGAAACAGAAGGGGGGAGGGCATGTTTCTACAGATCAAGCAACTCAATAAAATCTATGGCAATCGTACTGTTGTTTCCAACGTTGATCTAGCGATGGAAGAGGGTGAAATCCTTTCGTTGCTAGGACCCTCTGGTTGTGGTAAAACAACCATATTGCGTATGATTGCGGGCCTGGTAAGGCCCGATGGTGGATTGATACGTATAGGGGATCGCGTTCTTTATGACGGGAAACACGAAATGCCTGTTGAAGAGCGGGACTTGGGTATGGTATTTCAAGACTATGCGTTGTGGCCTCATATGACGGTAGCGAAAAATATTGCTTTCGGGATGCGCTTACGCCGCATGCCTGCACGTACCATTGCAGCACGAGTACAAGAGTTACTCGAACTCGTCAACCTCTCAGGTTTTGAAAATCGCTTTCCCTATCAGCTATCAGGGGGTCAGCAGCAACGTGTAGCAGTGGCACGCGCTTTGTCAACAGAGCCACGCATAATTCTACTTGACGAGCCGCTTTCCAGCCTGGATACAGCGTTACGAGAAGTGATGAGTGCTGAACTTGTGCGCTTGTTTAAACGGTTGAAAATCACAACGATCAATGTGACGCATGACCAGAATGAAGCGATGAATATGTCAGATCGCATTATGGTATTGCGTGATGGGCATGTACAACAAGTTGGAACCCCAATGGAACTATATACTCGGCCCGCAAACGCATTCGTGGCGTCATTCATGGGACCTGCAAATATGTTTGCGGGTACTGTTGTTCCACATATCGAACATGTCGCGTTGCGCCTGAATAGTACAGTACAGCAAGAAATCGTTGGTGTCGTGCGAGCAAGCGTGCGCGAGCAATTGAAGGAACATGCAAGCATTATGTGTCGTCCAGACGATATTCTTGTGCATCGAGAGCCGATTAATCAGCCAAATATACTTGTGGGTACTGTGTCTCACTCATCTTTTGTTGGTGGTCGCTGGCGTACTCTGACTGCGGTGGGCGATGAAAAAGAGCACAATGTGCTTGCATTTGCATCGTCACAGCTAGAACTCGATCAACGTGTTTGGCTCGAACTGCCACCAGAACGTTGCCAGATTGTACCTGACTAGGACCATTCAATTCACATGTGATGATAGGCTTCAATACTACCGAAAAGCGCATGAATATGCTACACTGGCATTGCAAAAAGATATCATTTTCTATTTTTGCGATGAAAGGGTCGTCAGTGGTGAGTGAAACACAAGAGTCATTAGAATGGCGTTCAGTCTTGAACGCCGTTCTTGATGTTGATATCCGTGCGACGTTGACAACGTTAGATGCAAAAGGCGTCATGGCATATACCGATGGTGCCTGTCTCAAAAATCCTGGTGGTCCGGCTGGCTGGAGTGCGCTACTCTGGGCGGTCTCCGACAATGCCGATGGAAGAGTACGCGAGGGAGCACCATGCCTCGAACGCTACGGACATATTCCTAAAGCCCCTACAACCACAAATAATAGGGCTGAGATTGCGGCTGTACTCGCGGTACTCAGCCTCGCTCCTCCAACATTGCCACTCCTCATTCATAGTGATAGTGAATATACGATCAAGGTAGCACAGGGCGTGTATCAAATGAAGGCAAACCCTGATATGTGGGAGGTATACCGCAAACTACTCAGCTATCGTAAGATACCACCGAAGTTCGAGTGGGTGCGTGGACATGCAGGACATGAGCACAACGAACGCGCCGATGAACTGGCGGGACTTGGTGCTTGGAATAACGACTCTAAAGCATACGAGCGATGGCAAGCATCACAAGCACCAGAAGCGAGAAATGCTTCCGCATCACCTGAGATGGCTGTACTTCGCCAGAAAGTGCAGAAGCTTCAATCAATTTTTGCAGGCATCGCCACCGACAGTACACGCGTTAACGCGCAAGAACGCTCGTTTATCAACGATATGACGAAGCAGCTGCAAAAGAACAATTTCGCGCCCAGTGAGAAGCAACGTAACTGGGTCAACGTGCTAGCAAAGAAACATCATGTTGAATGATGTGGAGGCGTTGATCGGTTCCAACTCTGTTGTCATGTGATAAAATGATGCTTATGAACACAATCGCTGGGTCTAATTATCATACGTCGCCTGTAGGGACCGATTTATCATGTCCTTTTGGCATTTCAATTGCTGACTAGGACGCGATGAATCGGTCCCTACAGGGATGATCCGTATGCATAGTTAGACCCTTTACGGTATCATCATATCAAAAAGAAAGAAGTTTCATCTTGTATCCAGAACTTACTACCCGCTTCAAAGACCTTTTACAGTTAGAGCATGTCCCCGTAGGGATGGCCTTTGTACAAGACGTACCTGTATCTGTTGAACACAAGACGACATATGTTCCATCCGCTTGTACCTTCTGGCGTCTCGCCGAACAAGGTGTATTTTACGCGAACGGACCAGAACATAAAGAGTGTCCCATTGGCATGATGACAATGGGTTTTACCATGCCAGAGGCCGATCAGCAACGGGCGCAAGAGTTGGTTGGAACAATGGCAAGTGTTCAGTATTTCTCACCCGCCGAAGTTGCTGCATTACCAACAGTACAGAAACCGCATGAGAATATTGTTTATGGGCGTCTTGACCAGTTTCCTATCGAGCCGGATGTTATTTTGTGCAGGCTCAATGCGCAACAGGCTATGCTTATCGCCGAGGCATTGGGCAAAGCGGATTGGTTACAGGGTGGACAGACAGCGTTTGGGCGCCCAACTTGCGGCGTGATTCCGCGCACACTGCAAAAGAACGAAGTGTCGATGAGCTTTGGTTGTGTTGGTGCACGTACCTATGTCGAGTTAACGCCGAATGAAATGATTTTGACCATTCCCGGTGAACAATTCTCTGATTTGGTAGACAAACTTGATACGATTGTCAACGCGAACAATGCACTGGCACCATATCATGCAAGTCAAAAGGCAACCTATGTTGCCTAAGTTCTAATAGGGGAAATCTTGGATACAGCACAAACAGCACGTCTCTGCGCCCTCTTTCATTTAGGAGAGCCGATAGACGCACCGCAAGCAGTACAAGGTGGACTGTTGCATCGGCTTTGGCGTCTTCACACGATACAAGGTGTCTTTGCGGTAAAGCAACTTAACCCTGTGATTATGCGAAAAGTTGGCATACGCGATGAGTATAGGCTAACGGAACGTATCGCGGAGGCGATGGCTGTTCGTGGTGTACCAGCCGTCGTCACCCTCAAAGGAGAGAATGACGACGGCACCGTGCAAGAAATTGGCGATGCAACATATATTGTGTATGACTGGGTACAAGGCGAAACGCTTTCCATGCAAGCCGTTGAACCGGAGCGAGCACGGCTTATCGGGACAATCCTGGCACGTATGCATGGCTTGTCGCAACAAGACTTTCCAGAACTAGAACTACCCGATTGGGAGTCGTTTCCCGAAGATGAATGGGATATGCTCACATTTCAAGCTTCTGATAGAGATATTCCCTGGACGCAGCAAGTCCGCAGTGCACTTCCTTTGCTTGTCGAGTGGAGCAAACTGGCTACAGAGGCGAGCAAGATACTCCGTCAGACCTTCGTTATCAGTCATCGTGACCTTGATCAGAAAAATGTGATATGGCGTGATGCAGTCTCGCCCGTTGTGATAGATTGGGAGGCGGCTGGCCTGACAAACCCTACAATGGATGTTGTCGGAGCCGCACTCTACTGGAGTGGACAAACTGTGCAACCTCCGCGAGAAGAAAGTTTTCATGCACTCCTCGAAGGCTATGTCGCAACTGGTGGTGTCATACACGATCCTGGTATCGTCGCTTTGCACGGCGTCATAGGCAACTGGCTCGGCTGGCTGCTTTTCAACATGCATCGTTCGTTAGGAGAATCGGTCAATAGCGAAGAGGAACGTCTGCTCGGTGTACGTGAGACGACACGCACACTTTCGACTCTGCGAGCGTTAGCTACGAATGCTGAAACGTGGGCACAATGGGTAGAGCAGTGGCGCACTACTTAAAGCGTATTTGCGTTCAAAGGCTTTCTCAATAGAATAGCGATAATAGGAAACGTCAAGACTACTAGACCAAGCCAATTAAATGTAAACAGGGAGAAAATGGTGTCCTCTAGCTTTTCTGTCTCCCGTAATGATCTGCCAGCAAGCACAAAGCCAGAGTTCGATCCCTTAAATTGCGTTACAACAATAGCACTACGTACACCAATTTGTGGTTGCCATGTAATTCTATCCTCACCATTTTTTCGTACAGAGTCAAAGATGCCGGAGGGAATAGTCGGTGTGTGACCGTTTAATTGTCCTGATGAAGCGACTGGTTTTCCGTTGGCATCAAAGACAATCATGTATGTTGCTAAGCTTGCGGCAATGTCAACATTCTCCTTTGGCGTAATATCTTGTGGTGATTGTCCACTTGCCAACTTCGTAGCCGTATCCTCTGCCATTTGAACCTGCGGATCGTTGGCGGATAGTCTAATAGCTTGTTGAACCGCGATATAGGTAAAAAGACAGACTGTCGTTATGATGATGGTGGCTCCAAGCCAATATTTGAATGTTGATTTGAATATGTATAAAAGTGTTCTCATACGTCGAAACGTTCCTTTGTTTCATACTACGAAGCTTAAAAAACTTCTGTGTTTAGGGTACATAATATCTTAGCTTTGAGCTATGCTTCGAGTGCTTTCCGCAGTGTATTTGGGTGTGCTTTCTTTGCGCTTAGAATTTGACAATCTTGTCTTCAAGAATGAAGATACAAACAATAATTGATGTTGTAAAATAACAGTGAGGAGATAGCTATGGAATTAATCCCTAAACAAACATATATTACACTAGATCAAGACGAAGCAGTAAAACAACTTGCTCAGCGTCAGGGAACAACAGAAGCAGAAATTTTGCGTAAGGCAATAGATCAATTTCTTGCTTGGGAGGGTATTAAAGAAATCGAAGACCCTTTTGCCGACATGATAGGGATGGTTGAAGGACCTGTTGAGGTGGATCATGACGACATATACCGCTAACATCCATCGTATATTTGTCGATACATCTGCGTGGATCAGTCTCATAAACAAAAAAGAACAGCATTATGCAAGTGCTGTAGCATTCCACAAATCTTTGAAGCCAGCAACTCTACGTATAACAAGTTGGGGAGTCGTATCCGAAACATTCACTTGGATGCGCTATCATGTAGGTCAGCGAGAAGCTACATACTGGCCGACACTGAAGGAGTCATTTGAACAACAAGGTTATCTTCAAGTAGTTTACCCAAATGCTCAGATGGAAATTGAAGTTCGGAAGATTCTTAATCGTTTTCAAGATCAAGACCTCTCTTATGTAGATGCATTTACCCTTGCATTAATTCACACACGCCCTGATATTAACGCAATTTTTGCCTTCGACCATCATATGGCTTTTTCAGGACTTCCTGTTTTCCCAGGACCTCTCAGCTAAAGTTATAGAGATTCAACAAAGAAGGAAGATATATGACTACTACGCAACATGAAACAGAACAAGAGCTTATAGGAGCACAATTTGTTGCGCC
>CAXUIS010000072.1:0-6759 GCA_964250915.1 uncultured Ktedonobacteraceae bacterium
AGCAGACCCGTACAAGAGGTTGCATTCCTGTACGGGTCTGCTTCAGCACACCCCACCATAGATAGAGGAGAACGATTGTGGCACACGATCCCCGACAAACCGTTATCGACGTGTTGAGCGCACCTCTAAGCGCAACAAGTAGTTCTCTGCCAATCGTTGGTGCTACGGGGCCGCGTGAGGGAAGCGTACGTACGAGTGGTGGCATTGGCGCGGTTCCCTCAACTATTCGTATTCTCAAAGAACGGATCGTTCCACTACATTATGCATCACTTGTCACATTTGAAGACATACAGGGACAAAGCTGGGAGTTTGCCTGTTTCGTGGTGCAAGAGGGGCAACATAACTGGGTTTTTAAAAGCGGGGGGTCTGTGAGCCAGAAAAACGTTGAGCACCAACCACATGTCAATCTCGCAGGCGGCTGGGCCGAGGGTGGTTTCTCTGCCGGTGGACGTGTCAATGCGAATGGTGCGGACATTGTGCGTGTTGATATTCTTTCTGTGGATGGCATTATTTTTGATGACACAGTAGACGATGGGCGTGTCCTCTTCGTGACCGATAGAGAAGATATATTTCCGCCTGTGCGGGCTTTGTTGTATGATAGTAAAGGTGTGCTGGTGAATAGTCATATTGTGTTTGGTTCGTAGTGCACTAGAACGGTTTAGAAGACGATGAAAGTAGATCACGGACGCCCACAAGGGGCTACCCTACTATACTCTCATACGTGCTTTGCACGCCATGTATAGTAGGGTAGCCCCTTGTGGGCGTCCGTTGACTTACTGGTAGTACACAAAGGAGCTGTACGCATGAATATCTACCTTGTTCTGGAAAAAGAACTGCTCATCGCACGCTTAACGCATGGGCAATGGCATACAGAGTCTCACCTTGTCGGGACGCAAACCACCTGTTTAGCAACAGACCCAGAGCGGCCTGAGCGCGTCTATTGTGGTACATTTGGGCGTGGATTGTGGCGGAGCAACGATGCAGGCGAAACATGGGAGCCAATTGGAGACCCCGGCACAGCAATGCGACCATGGAACGGCGAAGGCATTTCCCAACCAAGAATAACGGCCATAGCTGTGAGTACAACGGACCGTTCAAATGGCTACGGTGTTGTCTATGCAGGCACTGAGCCGAGTGCTTTGTTTCGTTCAGAGGATGGTGGCAATACATGGTGGGAACTCAAGACACTGAATACACTTCCTTCCGCCTCATCATGGAGCTTTCCCCCACGACCCGACACAAGTCATGTACGCTGGATTACGCCTGATCCATTAGTTTCTGGACGTGTTTTCGCGGCAGTCGAGGCTGGTGCATTGGTTCGCAGTTTGGATAGTGGCGAACATTGGGAGGACCGCAAACCTGATGGGCCATATGATACTCACACACTTGTTATGCATCCCTCCGCACCCAATCGTTTATATTCTGCTGCTGGTGATGGTTTTGGACGCCCTAGTAGAGGCTATAATGAAAGTTACGATGGCGGCGAGACATGGCAACACCCTGATGAAGGGTTGCAACATAACTATCTTTGGAGCCTCGCAGTAGACCCCGCAAACCCCGATACAATCGTGATTTCATCGGCTGCAAGTCCAGCAGAGGCGCACGATGGACGTTCAGGGTTGCGTTCGTTCATCTATCGCAAGCAGGCAGGTGAATCCTGGTATATGATAGAGGACGGATTACCAGAAGCAAAAGGTACAGTTGTACCTACACTTGCAAGCAACAAAAGCGAACCAGGCGTCTTCTACGCCCTCAGCAACAAAGGCTTCTATCGTTCACCCGATACAGGGCTGCACTGGGAAAAGATAACGCTTCCCTGGAAGCCTGAGTATGAGCGTCAACACCCTAATGCCCTTGTTATAGAAGCTTCGTAGGGGTCTAATTCATTACACCCTTGCGGCTATTGACCATAGTAGCAGGGATTGATGCCGCGTTTCAACATATCCTTCAACATAGTCAATGGTTGCGAGGGTGTAATGAATTAGACCCCTACATATGACGTATTCAAGTTGTTACCGCGCTCCACACCGTCCACCTGTCTTGCTCGACAATCTTGCCTTTATGGTCTTTCAAGCGTTCACGCATGGTAGCTACAAGCTCTTGAAGTTCTGCATCAGTCATATCATGTAGAATCGAGCGACCTGTACGCTGTAATATATCCTGAGCCAGTTCCTCAACGTCCTTATATATTTGGCGCGTCTCCCACACCTTCTGGTCCTCAATTTGCTCAAAACCAGCTTCGCGTAACGCGTCAATCACAACCTCAGTAGAATGGCGACGTGCTACATCCTTTTCCAGTAGCTTAGGAAAGTTTGTGATGATATGGTAGCGTACATATGCCTCACTTCCTGATAACACGCAATCTTCCGATGTGCGATCTTGGACGATTACCATACCTCCTGGTTTAAGGACGCGTCGTGCCTCTGCGAAACATCTTGCAAGGTCTTTTTGTTCGAGGTGATGGATAAGTGCGCGTTCCAGTACAATATCGTATTGTGCGCTCTGTAGTCCTGTGGAGAAAGCATTCCCAACCGAAAATGTGATGTTGGAAATCGCTTGCAATCGTTCCCGTGCTGACTCAATCTCAGCGTGCGAAAAATCAATTCCTGTAATGTGAGCGGCTCCCATTTCCACGAGAGCAAGAGTATAGATGCCACCGCCACAGCCTATATCAACAACTGTTTTGCCTCGTACATCTACGATATGGTCTTGAATATTCTCGCGCCAAGTCAGGTTAGCTTCCCTCATAGCGTATGAAAGACGGTTTTGCGGTGCGTGAAAGTCGATGGGCATAAAGTTCTCTCTCTCTTGCCATTATGAGTCATGCATCAAAATAATACATTAAGAAGCAGATCAAAACAGCCGATTGTTCATAGCAGGATTACGTCATATTTTCAAATCGATTGCAACTTCCACAAGAGTTGCATTGAAAGTGAACCTGCTGATGAAAGATACTTCTCTGAGAGGACGCCTGGCTACCTTTGGCCTGATTGCTGTCCTCTTTGTTTTTACTGTTTCCTCGATTTTCGCAACCGTGATCGTTCGGGCAACCTCGCAACAGGCTAGCAAAGCTGTGCATATGAGTGACCTCTATCAGCAAGCGCACTACCTGGTCAGCTCAGAGAGTTCGATGATGCATGAATACACCCTTCAGCCTGGATTTGATACTCAGGACAAATTTCACGCAGTCGCGCGGGCACTGAACGACGTTCTGGACACAATCGCACACGATGGTGACGGTGGGGACCGTACCTTTGTTCGAGCTGTGGATACCCAGCAAACACATTACGTGCTACTCGTTGACGATTTTTTTGCCCTCATTGATCAGGGCACCCTTCACGATGCACTCACCTTCCATAATGAAAAGATCGCTCCCTTCTTCAGTACTATGGAAAATCAGGTGGGCACAGTTGCAAACGTAGACCAGCAATTTGCTACACAAAGCTTGGCCCATACAGATATCATACAACGTCTCGTTATCTTTTCTACTGTTCTAGTATTTGTCGTCGGTCTCTTCCTGATGCTCATTTTCTGGCGTGTGATACGCGGGTACCAGCAACGACTGCACAGGGTTGCACAGGAGGAATTGCTGCACATGGAGCAAGTCGCCTTAACCGACCCGCTCACAGGTCTACCTAATCATCGAACCATGATGGACCAGATAGAGGAGGAACTAGTGCGGTGTCAACGAACACGGCAGTCCTGCGCGGTCGTCTTCATTGATCTGGATCATTTCAAACATATTAATGATACATGGGGACACCGTGCTGGTGATACTGTATTGCGTGAGGCAAGTTCCCGACTGAAGGAGTGCAGTCGTTCGGGAGATGTGGTAGGGCGCTATGGTGGTGAAGAGTTTGTTATGCTGCTTTCTAACACGAATCTTCAAGCTGCCAAACAAGCAGCCGAACGCTTCCGCTTTGCCCTTGCTGAAGAGCCATGTATCGTGGAGGTCGGGAAAGATATGCCGGATGAAAACAGCATTCCCTTCACCGCCAGTATTGGAGTAGCGGTTTATGGAGAGCATGGGACTACCCGTGAAGCCTTGATCGAGGCAGCAGACCGCGCTATGTACAATGCAAAGCAGACAGGACGCAATCAGGTGTGTTTGGCGGGAGAGGAAATAGTCCCCACATCACAGGTGCTTGCAGGTATGTCACAGGGGCAATTCACGGAAACGATTGGTGTCAAAACCTTAGCTGCGGTAGCCACCATTCATGATGGAGAGACAAGCGCACATGCTCGTCGTATGGTCAGGCTTGCGGAGGAGACAGCACGCGGGTTAGGGCGGCCTGAGGAAGAGATTCAGCTGGTCCGACTCGCGGCCCTCTTCCACGATATCGGCAAAATTGGTATTCCCGATGCCATACTACACAAGCCAGGCCCTCTAACAGAGGAAGAGTGGACAGTCATGCGCCGCCATCCAGTACTCGGACAGCGCATTCTGGAGCAAGTGGGGGGACTCTTTGAACTGCTCTCACACATCGTTGTGGCTCATCATGAACATTGGGATGGACGTGGATATCCTCATGGTTTGGCGAAAAATGCGATTCCGCTTGGGGCACGTATCCTTACAGTAGTAGATTCCTATGATGCTATGACTTCAGAGCGGCCTTATCGGAAACCCTTATCAGATGCTCACGCGAGGGCCGAACTCCAACGCGGTGCAGGAAGCCAATACGATCCCCAGGTCGTCGAAGTGTTCTTGCTCGTACTCGATAAGTTTGAGCAGCAACAGAAGCCTTCCGTTATGAACGAACTACCAAGCAACGTGACTTCATTACAAACACAAGAAGAAGTCCTGAATCGTGAACCCTTACGAGCTTAGTAGTTTCCAGTAAAAATTATTCTCAAAAGGAAACAAAAAAGCGTCTGAACATGCGTGTACGCGTGTTCAGACGCTTTTTTGTTTCCTTTTGAGAAAGGACTACATCATACCACCCATGCCACCCATACCACCCATACCGCCCATACCAGCAGGCATAGCAGGTGCTGCGCCAGCCTCTTCAGGAGCATCGGTGATGAGAGTGTCTGTGGTAAGAACCATGCCAGCAATGCTTGATGCGTTCTGCAATGCAGATCGTGTGACCTTTACAGGGTCAACGATACCAGCCTCGAACATATCAACATACTCGCCAGTAAGAGCATTGAAGCCAACACCAGCCTTGCTGCCACGTACCTCGGCAACGGTCACGCCACCATCGCGCCCTGCATTAAAGGCGATCTGGCGTAGTGGCTCCTCTAAAGCACGACGCAGAATGCTGACGCCTGTGGTTTCTTCACCTGCTGCAACATGCACGTTGTCAAGAGCAGAGATAGCTGCAACCAACACGGAACCGCCGCCTGGGACAATGCCCTCTTCGATGGCTGCGCGTGTCGCTGAAAGAGCATCCTCTACGCGATGCTTCTTCTCTTTCATCTCCACTTCAGTTGCGGCACCAACCTTGATGACAGCGACGCCACCTGCGAGCTTCGCCAGACGTTCCTGGAGCTTCTCGCGGTCATAGTCACTGGTGGTGTCGTTGATCTGTGCACGAATCTGACGCACACGGCCCTGAATATCCTGCTCTCCGCCAATGCCTTCGACAATGGTAGTATTGTCCTTGTTTGCGGTGACGGTGCGAGCACGACCCAGGTCCTCAAGAGTGGTACTCTCAAGTTTAAGACCACGCTTCTCAGTGATGACGGTAGCACCAGTCAACACTGCAATATCCTCAAGCATGGCCTCGCGGCGATCACCAAAGCCAGGAGCTTTGATTGCGAGCACGTTGAAGGCACCGCGCAGTTTGTTGACCACGAGTGTTGCTAACGCCTCACCATCGACATCTTCCGCGATGATGACAAAGTTCTTGTTGCCAGCCTGTAGCACACGCTCAAGAATTGGCAGAATGTCGGCTACTGCACTGATCTTCTTGTCGGTGATAAGAATGTAGGGGTTTGGTAGTTCGGCCTCAGTGTTCTCCTGGTTCGTCGCCATGTAGGGCGAGATGAAACCACGGTCAAACTGCATGCCCTCGGTGTACTCTTTCTCCATGACGATGCTGCGGCCCTCTTCGACCGTAATCACGCCATCCTTGCCAACCTTCTCCATGACCTCGGCAATCAGTTCGCCGATCTCGGCATCCGCGGCGGAGATAGAGGCGACCTGCGCGATCTGCTCACGGGTCTCGACAGGTTTGCTCATCGACTTGATTTCCGCGATGACTGCATCGACACCCGCCTCAAGACCACGGCGCAGAATCATTGGATTCGCACCTGCGGCAAGGTTTTTCAAGCCCTCGGTCACGATGGCCTGAGCCAAAACTGTTGCAGTCGTGGTGCCGTCACCTGCGACATCATTGGTCTTAGTCGCTACTTCTTTCAAAAGTTGTGCGCCCATGTTCTCAAAGGGATCGGGCAGATCAATGTCACGTGCGATAGTCACACCATCATTGGTGATGGTTGGCGCACCGAACTTCTTGTCCAATACCACGTTGCGGCCCTTTGGTCCAAGTGTAACCTTGACCGCCTCTGCAAGCGCGTCAATGCCCTTTTTCAGGGAATGGCGTGCCTCATCATTGAATTGCAATCGCTTTGCCACGATGTATTCTCCTATTTTAGGTTATTAAGAATGGATTTGAGGAACACCCGGTACGGGTCTGCTTTAGCACACCCTCTTCGCGTCATGTGATGCGGCAGGGTGTGCTAAAGCAGACCCGTACAGAGTTATTCGACGATACCCATGATATCGCTCTCACGGAGAATGAGATACTCTTCTCC
>CAXUIS010000072.1:6859-19740 GCA_964250915.1 uncultured Ktedonobacteraceae bacterium
GTTATTCGACGATACCCATGATATCGCTCTCACGGAGAATGAGATACTCTTCTCCGTCAATTTTGACTTCGGTTCCTGCGTACTTTGCGAACAGCACACGCTGACCCGCTTGTACCTCAAGTGTCGTGCGCTTACCGTTGTCCAGGACCTTGCCAGGACCAACTGCAAGTACTTCGCCCTCCTGGGGCTTCTCTTTGGCGGTATCTGGTAGTACAATACCGCTTTTGGTAGTGCTCTCGCGCTCTGTAGCCTTCACGACCAAACGGTCGCCAAGCGGCTGTAGCTTTACGCTTACTGTTGACATACGATGTTCCTCCCTGTCTACATATGTATTTTTAAGAGGGTAGACAGATTACCTTAGTGTAAATAGTTTTTAGCACTCTCGTCATGTGAGTGCGAACATCCTTATAATACAACATCATGCAAGTGTTCGCAAGAGGAGAAATCACAGTGTAAGTAGTTCCTCTTCGATTTGTTGCCATACACGTTGTTCTGCTTGTACTAAGGTGAGCGGTTGCTCAGTTCCGGCATCCTTCATCATCTGACCTACGCGTTTGCGGAACTGAGCAATATGTTCTTGTTGCTCATGTTCTGCTGGGATAGGATGAAGATCAAGGGCTTCAAACGAGTAGAATTGCTCATGACTAAATGCAAGTGCAAACAGTTCCGCATAGCGTTCTATCAGTTGCTGTTGCTGAGATGAGAAGTAGTTGGGGCTTGTACTTGAGACCTGTAAACAACCCGCAACACGGTTTGTATAGAGGATTGGGCATGCAACACCGCTACACTCTTCGCCGATTTCTAGTGTGCGTGGATAGATCGTGCGCTCTTCTGAGAAATTGTACACGACTTTTGTATGTAACGCAGTGAGCGCAGCACCCGCTAGCGACTCTGCTCCGAGAAACACGCTGCGATGTTGTGTATGGCTATCATACGTGTTGCTATTTTCTTGTATAGTCTCACGCAAACTTCGTATCTTCCCTGTATGAGCAGGCGGCATACATTGTGCCACCGAGATTTCTATAGCCCCTTCCCCTGTTACCACATGAGTAAGCGCATGACGGAGAATGAGTTGTGAAATGGACCAGAAGAGGAGTGTTGGATGTGTCGTGGTATATGCATTCAGGACGCTTGTGTAGAGTGACAGTGAAACATGACTATGTTCCTCTACAGCCGATTCAGGATTTGCTTCCTGCTGTAATAATTCTACTAGTTCTGCTTGATGAGATGGTAAGAAAGTGAGTAATTTTTGTAATGAATGTTTGTGAGGCGAGGATTCGTTATTTGCCCAACGGGTTAAAGTAAGTGGATTGACCCCTAATTGATTGGCAATACGTCTTCGCTCTTCCGTCGTCCTGATACGTATGCCAAGTTGTTCACGCCATGTCGATGTCTCCAATGTGGGCTGGTTCTGCCTGCTCTGCTTCATTCGTAACTCTTTTTCTTTCTATGAAACACTATAGAATTCTAGCAAACCTGTATATTATTAAAAGTAAGAAGAAGTTTGAGTAGATTTCGGGTAAAATGCGGAATTGGTTTGTTTATTCTACAAAGAAAAGAATCCCAGAGAGCAATTGGAGGACTCCAATTGCTCTCTGGGATTCTTTTCTTTATGTTACCTCTTAGAGGTCTTCACCATCTATCAGTCTTTGTCATTATACTCTATCAACAGTTTTACCAGCCCTGCTGCTTTGGGTGAACCAACGCCTGTTGTTGCGTCCCAACCAGTACCCGCCTTATAGCCAGGAATAGTCACTATTTTACCATTGCTATCCTGGAAGGTAAACGCGTTATTGCCGATTGTAATATCGTGGAACGCCTTCGAGTAGGACTTGCTCTTGAGAATGCTATAGAATGTCCCATTGAGGAAACCTAGACGCTTGCCTACCGCTTGTTCCGCAAGAGCTGTAATACCAGCCCATTGCGGAGCACCTGCACTTGTACCACCAATAGGGGCGATAAGCGTTGCGCCTCCAAGACTAAACACAATAGGTACACCTGTTAGTGGGTCTGCGTTGTATGCTACATCAGGTACACCGCGATAGGCACCAATACCAGGGACGCCATTTTGATAAGATGGGCGTGGGAAGACAACACTAAAACCACCACCTGTCGCGCCTGCGCCAAGAGTAGACTCGTTCCAAGTTGTCTCGCCGATATATTTACCAGAATTGTCAGCTAATAGAGTTGTGCCTCCTACACCAGAGACAAGAGGATCGCTTGAAGGATAATTTACACCTTCTACGACAGCTACAGGAGTACCATTTTTGTTACATGCATCAACAGCCGAGCCACTATCGCCAGCCGAGACATACACGGTGGAGTAATTGTCATATGCTTTTTGAAACGAGCGGTGTAGCGATTGCAATTGTGCAGCACTATAACAAGTTTCGCCTGTACCAACGCTCAACGAGTACACACCACCTAGATTTTGAGTAGTTGCATAACTCATCGCATCGACGATACCCTGAATTTCGCCACCGATGGAATCAGTGGACGGACTACCGAGCACCAGATCAATTGTTGCACCGGGTGCTACTGCGTGAGACCATTCCACATCAAGTGAAATTTCTTCCGCAAAACTAACTGCGGCTGGGTTGTTTGGATCGAAAGGTCTTAAGCCCTTTGGTGCGATGATATTGAGCGTCGGATCAGGTAAATTAAAGATTTTGTCGAAGAGAGCCAAGTCAGTGCGGATAGTAGGGCTTTGGTAGTCATCAATAATTACAATTGTCCGCCCTTTCCCTGTGATACCAGCATTGAGAAGTGGCTGAATATCATAGGCACGACGAATCTGCTGTGGGCTGTAACATAATGGCAGCTTTTTACTGTTGAGACACGGCAACAGTGCTGACGAAGAAGCCTTTACTGCTTCATTCAAAAGAATATGATTAGGTGTGATACTCTTCTGGATGTCCTGTGGTATGCTCCGTGTTGCAGCATATGATATAGCAGAAGTGGCAACCGTGCTAAATAGCACGCTCAATAAGATTGCAAGTGTGCTCATTGAGGCCACGAGGTAGCGCGAGACGCGGAATAGCTTCATGAAGAATTTCACTTTCTCTTAAATATCTTTTTTGTTTCCCCTTAAAGAGGAGTATACAGGAAGAGATGGTGCTTGTGAAGGGAAAGTAGTTCTATAGCCCTATTCTCCTTTTTTTATAGTGCTGCTAGCAAAAATTTAATATGTCAAATAATAAAAAGCTACATACGGATGATGTGTAGTTGTCGGTTACACATCATCCGTATGTAGCTTATTCGGCACTTTCGCGGTTGCGCTCTTCCTGGTCTTCCGCTAAGTCCATCGCAATAACGGTTGCGAGAATAAGAATATCATCCTCGCCCGGTGCCGTTTCTACGCCATAGCTTTCAGTGAGCGACACCCAACGCTTAGAAACTCTTGCGACAGTCTGCCCGTGGCGTTCGACAGTAAAGTTATGTTCGAGCAGACTACCCGTGACGGACAGATCGTCAGGTCCAGGAATGTCAACGGTGTAACGCTCGACGAATGGACTAAAGATTTTCTTGCGTATGACAGCACCTTCTTGTCCGTGTCGCGTAATATGATAGGTCAAACCGAGCGCGAGGAGTTGTTTCTTGATCGTAGCAAGTTCGTTGCCGTGCAGGTCCTTGAGTATAACTGTATTGCGGATGGAAAACACTTTGCCATCAGCAATATAAAGTGGGTGTCCGTGATCGTCGGTGATCATCGAATCCTCGCCTAGGTGAAAAAACTTTTCTCGAACGACATAGCGCATGAGCTACCTTCTCTTTCGCATACTATTAGAGAACACGTTTTGTCTACATCCACAGACACGATACCATGTTTCTAGGTGTAAGAGAAGAGTATTAGGAATATCAGAATCTCATTCCAAATTTACACTCTTCCTTCGCCCAATAGCTTCACAACATCTTATGATACATATCCAAAAAGTGGAACGTTTGAATAGCTTTTTGCGTGTAGAGTGATGGTACTAGGAGCAGGCATAATAGTAGGAGGAGGCCATCATCGAAGTAACATATATATTGCCAATTAAACAGCTTCAGTTTTTTAAAGAGAACACTGATGAATTAACTTTCTATCTGCGCATGCTTTCAAAGTACGTGGAAGTAATTATAGTAGATGGTTCTTCCTCGGAGGTGTTTGCCGCTCATGCTGCACGTTGGAACTCCTTTGCAGTTCATATACCCCCGGACCCTGACATCTCTGTCTTGAATGGGAAAGTTCGAGGCGTACTTACTGGCTTACGATATGCAACGTGCGAGAAGCTCATCATCGCTGATGACGATGTTCGCTACGACGAGACCGCTCTTCATCGAGTCGCAACTCTGTTGGAAGATGCTCACATTGTGAAACCGCAGAACTACTTTGAACCATTGCCTTGGCATGCTCTGTGGGATACAGGACGTACACTTCTCAACCGGGCTACTGGAGGCGACTGGCCCGGCACTCTGGGAGTGCGACGTTCAATGCTCTTAGCAACGGGGGGCTACAATGGCAACGTGCTCTTCGAGAACTTAGAGGTCATTCGCACTGTACGTGCTGCTGGAGGAGTTGAGGTTGTTCCGCTCGACCTTTTTGTGCGGCGTCTTCCACCGACTTCTCGCCAGTTCTGGTCGCAGCGCGTACGGCAAGCATACGATGAGTTCGCTCGCCCGTGGCACTTTATCCTGCTGCTGTTCTTGCTCCCCCTCACCCTCGTCCTCGCTCTCTTCCGGTGCTGGGCTGTTTTCGCTGCTGGCATGTTGGCAGTCATCGGCTTAGCTGAACTGGGAAGAAGAAGGGATGGAGGGTGCACTGTATTCCCATTCGTAGCTTCTCTGCTCGCTCCTGTTTGGCTTGCAGAGCGTGCAATTTGTACCTGGTTTGCTTTCGGAGCACGTCTTTATCTAGGTGGTATTCCCTATCATGGGTCCATCATTATACTGGCTGCTACGCCAATGAAAGAACTACGTCAACACCATAGCAACGTACAAATACCCCCTCTACACACGAAAAGCATGGTCCTCTCTTCCTGAACAACGCAAGAGAGACATCAATGATGATGTTTTTGAGGGAAAGTACGTTTACACAAGGATAATTCACAAGGACAATTTATACTATGACTCAGACACCTATCAATGAAGATTGGCAGTATCTCAACCCGTTTAACAGTGATCTCGCCCGTGCGAATAGCAGTTACTCCACTTTCCAGGGGAACAAATTAGTACGACTACCCTCTATCGAACAAGAGCCAAGTGCGCTCATGGAACATGTTCACAATTCTTTCCGCTCACGTATGCTTCAGCCCGAATTTTCCTGCGTTGGTGCAAAATCGGCCATGCATCGAGAAACCTATCGCTTCGGCATGTATGGGGAGATGAACACACCTGAGACGACTGCTGGTCTGGCGCGGGATGTGTTTACTTTCGTTCAAGAACAGATGGAGTTAGACGAGTTTTTTACCACATTTGTCGCCAGTTTTACAGGACCGCAGAGTGCTGATGAAAAAAGCTTTGAACAGCTTCTTTGGTCACAACTTCAAAGTCTGCACGAACTGGATCAGGTGCATCACAACTGGGATTCCTCGGTGGCCTCCGATCCTCAAGACCCGCGTTTTGCTTTTAGCTTTGCAGGACGGGCCTTCTTTATCGTTGGTTTATCTCCTGTAAGTTCGCGTTTGACGCGCCGATTTGCTTGGCCCACTCTCGTATTCAATGCACACTACCAGTTTGATCGACTGCGTGAACGAGGGAAATATATGCCTATACAGCAGGCTATTCGCCAGCGGGAACAGGTGCTGCAAGGAAACGTCAACGCGTCCCTCAGTGATTTTGGTGAGACCTCTGAGGCACGTCAATATGCGGGACGCATTGTGGAAGAAGGCTGGCAATGTCCCTTCTCACCACACAGGTAAAAAGAAGAACTACATGCAGAAATTTGACAGCAAGGAGAGATAGCCGTGGAAAATGTAACGCGCTACCACCTGGAACCACAAACTGGAAGAGGATTTGAGCTAAAGAAAGGGCAATCCCTGAGGGTCATTGATCCACAAGGAGAGCAGGTCTCCGACCTGATGGCCTTTGCGCGCCCAGACACGTCTGAGTGGCTCTCTTCAGGGCGCAGCTTTGACTACAACAATACGATCTACCTGACGAAGGGCCATATTCTCTACTCGAATAAAAGCAATCCCATGTTCACCATTCTCGAAGACAAAGTCGGCAAGCACGATTTTCTGCTCACGCCGTGCAGCCCGGAAATGTTCAAGATGCTCTACCATTACGAGGGTCATCATCCCAGTTGCTTCGAGAACTTGGCAAAGAACCTTGCCCAATTCGGTATCGAGAGTAGTACTATTCCTACGACCTTTAACATCTTTATGAATGTAGATATACTGCCTAATGGGGAAATAAAAATCGGCCCTCCCCTCTCTCGCCCAGGAGATTTCATCGTGCTGCGTGCGGAGATGGATATGTACATTGGTCTCACGGCCTGTTCAGCCGAGATGTCCAATAACGGCACGTTCAAACCTATTGATGCGGAGGTACACGACTGAGAAGAATTGTCAATGTAGAGCGCAGTTGGGGTCTCTATCCTTTGAGGGAATGGTTGAAAAGCAGGGAGACCTCTTACTCTGGGTCTCCCTGCTTTTCAACCATTCCCTCAAAGGATGGGACCCTCTTGCTCTTTAAGGCTTGCATATACCGCTACTGCCTGATATACTAATAGTACGACTTTTGAGGCGAGACAACAGGTCGCCTATGTGCGTTAATGAGTATTAAAAAGACATCTACGTCTTTTCACTAGGAGCAAGAGTGCCATTGATGGCTACAGCACAGAGAAGAACAGTGCCGAAGCTGCCGTTGTTGCAGACAGGTCCAATTCTTCATGGCAATGAAGTAACACTTCAGCATTGGCTAACACACTACTGGCACAAACTGCACCTTCCAGCCTCTGAACTCTCTCTTCTCGCAATCACCCAGGACCGTAACGAGTACAGGCAGTGGACGGGCAAGCGGCTCAACGTCATGGCACTTGGCTGTTATTGTTACGTACCAGCACTGCCACTATCCGCGCGGCGCATACGCACCGCTTCCGACGAGGAACGACGCACTACTCACCGACACCTCATTTTTATCGAGTCGGCACTGCAACCACGGTCGATAGAAGTAACTGTCGCGCACGAACTTATTCATCTCGCCGACCGTGTGAATGGCACACCACGCCGACATCATCATCATGGCTACGACTCGATAGCCGACGACGAGGCTCTGATTACTGGCTATCCGGTGGAAGATTTGCGTGTGTTATTGCACGAGGAAAGCATGCAGCGCGAACGGGTACGACGCGAACGGCGGCCTATTCGCTACCTCTACGAATGTCCACAGTGCGGTAAGCAGTATCCACGAGTGCGCCGCTATACTCATTCGGTCTCCTGTAGCAGTTGTGATAAAAGCTACAATCCACAATTCAAGTTGTCGCTTCACTCACCGAACGCATCGTGAAACACGAGAGGGTGTGCTAAAGCAGACCCGTACAGGGGTTGTGAGGATGGCGTAGGACAATAAAACTCCTGTACGAGTCTGCTTTAGCACACCCTCTGTAGGACAATAAAACTCCTGTACGGGTCTGCTTTAGCACACCCTCTTATCGAGATCGCACTAGATGCGGTTGTCTCACGTGCACCTGTGTCAGAGTGTGATATACGCGGAGAAGCTCAGCACAGCCCAATAGAGAAGCGGGCACGTAGCCAGCAGAATGTGGATAGTCACCATCAAACACGCCACCAATCATGTCTAGCATACCTTCTGCTAGATGTTTGTCGAATGATGCAAGCAGGCGTAAGCTTTGCTCCCATATCTTCTCGTCGTACTCTGATGTATATACAGCGTTGTATAACGCGTCAATATATGGGCCGAGAAGCCATGTCCAGACGCTTCCCTGATGCAGTGCCTCTTGCTGCTCCTCTCGTCTTACACCGAGCGTACCGTGATATGCTTCTGCATCCGATGCAAGTGTACGTAGTCCGTAGAGCGTAAGCAATTCTTTTGCCACAATATCAAGGATACATCTACGTTGCTCTACCGTCGCTATTGGATAACGTAGTGAACAAGCAAACAGTTGATTAGGGCGTAACGCTGCATCATTGCCATCAGGACCCTCGATAACATCGAAGAGATACTTCCTCTCTGCATACCAGAATTTTTGCTGAAAACTTGTCTGACAGCGCATAAGTAGTTCTTTATCAGGAACTACTACATGAGTGAAGCGACCAGTATGTGCGAGTCGTTGTGACCACTCGTGCAACAACGAGAGCGCGTTAAACCACAGTGCATTTACCTCGACAGGCTTCCCTTTGCGTGCCGCTATACCATCCTGATAGGTATTCATCCATGTAGCTGCACTTCGTGTAAGCGCGAGAAGTCCATCATCTGCATCCATCTTCACACCGTACTCGTTGCCCTGAATATACCAGCGAATGCCCTCGACAAGATGTGGATAGAGTTCGTTGAGCAACTCATAGTCCTGGCTCAGACGGAGATAGAAATCAAGGGCGTAACAGTACCAGAGCAACAGGTCGGCACCCTCATATACTCGTTCGTCGATTTTATCACTTGGAAGAGGTAGTGTTTCTGGCAACATTCCCTGCTTGAAGGTGTACGCAAGGTTACGAAGGATGTGTGCTACCTCACTGTAGCGACCTGTCGCAAGCATGATACCAGGAAGGACGATCAAAGTGTCGCGTGTGCGCCGTTTCATACTGTAAAACTCTGAGAGCACATCAGGTATACGCTCAATTCTGCCAAACAGGAGTTCATGATCGCCACGCTTACCTGTACCGGGAAGTTTGCGTTGGAGTAAGAAACGCTCACATGCACGTAGGAGCGAACGCAGAAATGCTTCATCTTCTATTTGAGGATGCGTAGAGACTGTATGAAGTGGTAATACGGAAAGGCGTTGCGCTCGTGCGGCCTCACCTCCCTCACCAAAGTAGCGTTGTGTAGTTGCCACATCTGCAAGGAGTTTTTTTTGTCCCTCGACGCTACGCCGATAGGAATGAACAAGCTGATTTGGGCGTAGGGTCTGTGTTGCCAGCTCTTCCGTACTAACCATAACTGTGAGCGTTGAGTCTTCGGTAGGCCAGAGCGTTGCACGAATGACTCCTGGTAGATACAGATCGTCTAACGCTGGCTTGCCCTCTGCGGCATCCTGACGATGCAGAAAATTCCAATACCATACGTTTGTAGGAATAAAGGTTGCCTCGCTCTCCGGTTGACTCACCGCGAGTAGATGATAGGGGTAAGCATTATCCCAGGCACGGATTGTACAGCCTGCGACACCTTCTGGAAGCAATATGGGACGTTCAGATCCGTTGTCGTCTCTGTTCTCTTCTGCATTGTGCTGGTACTGCTGAATCTGAAAATGCCAGTCATTATTCCCATGTTGTGCCTGCGTATGAGGACGATAAGCTGTAAAAGGTAAGAGGGTCAGTGTAATTGGTTGTTGCGCTGACTCGCCAAACTCCATAGCACTACCAGTGCTGTTACTGATCGCACCTGTGATGCCACTACGCCGATGCCCTGTCTCATCGGAGGTGGTGGTACGAATAACGCGATATTGGATATAGGTTGTGTCGCGCCCCTGTTGCATCCAAATGCGTTTTTCCAGCACAATGCCATCAATGCCGCCTAGCCGATAGGTAAAAATGGGAAAGCCCTCTTCGAGCCGAAACGTTTCAAGATGAACAAAGCCAGATGGATTAAGTGTCCCGTCGCGGTATTCATTCGTGCCAAGGTAATATGTGCGCTGATCAAAAATGACCTCTTCGTCGATTTTTGCCAGGAAAAGGTGTGGTGTGTTACTCTCTGGTGGACATGCCACCAGCAATCCATGCTCCATACGTGTAAGAACGCCTGCGACAGTGCCAGACGCGTATGCTCCTAAGCCATTCGTGATGAGCCATTCCCGCGAACTAGTCTCATGCAAATTACAGCAGATACCGCGGTCAAGTGTGATGGGCATCGTAGACCCTCCAAGCCCCTCATTCGTAGTGTATATGACTGTATACTAATAACGCTACAATGCGTGTATATACTTCAGAGTGTACCATAATCGTTACTAAAAAACAGTATTTTTTACCCCATTTGTCATTCTCTATACATACAAATTAACAGCAAATTAATGTCATTGTCACAACACATGTGTTATGAAATGTGTTATGACAATTAAATGCTTCCTAATCGGTAGGGGCAGCAATTCATTGCGCCTAAAGATGGTGGTAGTGGGACAAACGTCCCTGATACGAAGCCTGTGGCAACGGGGACCCCTCCTGACCCATCTCTGGGCGCAATGAATTGCTGCCCCTACCGCTTCTCTGTTCAGTTGTCAACGTTCATTGGGGTTGAACCTATGTGATACAATTGTTGGCAACGAACCGCCGAGTTCGTAGCACTACTGTACATTAAGGAAGGAAGGCCCTATGTTTCGTTGGGACCTTTTCGCGCACTACCTGTACGGCGACCCCAATCTGATCTTTTTACGTGCGGCTTGGACCACGCTATGGATTTCAGTTATCGCGCAAATCATTGGCGTCGTACTTGGTCTTTTCCTGGCCCTGATGCGTATGTCGCGCCTCAAGTGGCTCAATTGGATTGCTGGAGCCTACATCTGGTTTTTTCGTGGTAGTCCCTTGTTGGTGCAAGTCCTCTTGCTCTGGGATGCGTTGCCCAAACTCGCCGCCAACAACCCGTATCTGCTCCTGCCCGACTTTGGCTGTGTACTGGTCGCCTTTTCGCTGAACGAAGGTGCGTATATGGCTGAGATCATACGCGCAGGCATTAGCTCGGTCGATCCTGGGCAGATGGAGGCAGGCAAGGCATTAGGTATGCGTTTTAGTCTGGCGATGCGTCGCATCATCCTGCCACAAGCTGCGCGTGTCATTGTTCCTCCACTTGGCAACGAGTTCAACAACATGCTCAAAACAACCTCAATCGCCTCGGTGATTGGCGTCTTTGAACTGACAAATGTTGCCACCGTCTACGGCTCGCCCACCTTTAGCGTCTTCGAGTTATTATGTGTTGCCACCCTGTACTATTTACTTTTGACGACGCTCTGGGGCTATGTACAGGGCTTAATTGAAAAACGGCTCGACCCCAACCGTAACCAGAAAATCGAGTTAGCTGATAGCAAAAGTCTTACATCACGCGTGCTTGGTCTAGGAATGCCACGTGTAGGAGCAGGTAGATGAGCGTAACAATACCAACAGACGAGATGGTGCATGCAGAGAAAATTGTAAAACGTTTTGGTAGTCTGACTGTGCTAAACGGAGTTGATCTCTCCGTGAAGCGTGGACAGGTAGTCGTGATTATTGGACCTAGTGGTTCGGGCAAAACAACGCTGTTACGCTGCATCAACCATCTGGAGAAAATCGACAGTGGACGCATCTATGTTGATGGTCAACTGGTGGGCTATCGGAATGTCAATGGTAAGCTTGTTGAGGACCGCGAGGAAAATATAGCGCGCATACGCTCGCGTGTTGGCTTTGTCTTCCAACGTTTCAATCTGTTTCCACATATGACCGCACTTGAAAATATCGTCGAAGCTCCAATTCACGTGTTAGGTGAGGCAAAGGATGAGGTTACAGAGCGAGCACACAGTCTGCTTGCCAAAGTCGGTCTTTCCGAAAAGGCGAACGCATTTCCGCATAAACTTTCTGGTGGACAGCAACAGCGTGTCGCTATCGCACGCGCCTTAGCGATGAACCCTAAATTGATGTTGTTCGACGAAGCAACATCCGCACTCGATCCCGAACTGGTCGGCGAGGTGCTGAAAGTCATGCGCCAACTTGCTGATGAAGGCATGACGATGGCGGTGGTGACGCATGAAATGAGCTTTGCACGAGACGTTGCGGACCACGTAATCTTCATGGATAAGTCCGTGATTGTGGAGCAAGGCACACCGCAGCAAGTGTTCGAGCATACGGAAAACGAGCGTACACGCAATTTCTTAGGCATGATTGGTGAATAATGCGTGTTCACATCGCCACGCTTACCGCGACGACTCCGATACGTTCGGGGGTGCAGTTACTGGAAGTGCACGCTCCAAATTTAGCACAAACTGTACAACCAGGACAATTTTGTATGGTGCGTTGCAGTGCCACGGATGCGAGCGACCCATTGTTGCGTCGCCCATTTTATGTGCATAGCCTCAATAGGAGTCGTGGTATGTGTACTTTTTATGTTCAAGTGCAGGGACGTGGTACAACATGGTTGACGACGCAACCAGAAGGTGCGGTACTCGATATCCTGGGACCACTAGGACATGGTTGGACATTGCGTCCCACCACGCGAAACGCGCTCCTCATTGGCGAGGAGCGTTCTATCAGTGCTCTTACGCTGCTTGCACAAGTTGCCCTGGAACAAGATATCGCTGTCACCCTCATCAATCAAAGTCGCACTCCAGAAGAAAGCTATCCTCCCGCGTTACTCTCGCCAGAAGTCGAATATCATGTTGTGACGGAACAGCAGCAAGACAAGAACTTGGTGCAGATGCTCACAGAAATACTTCCTTGGGCTGACGCGTCCTATAGTAGTGTTTCACATGAAACATCCCTTGCCCTCTACACTCACTTTGAACGGTTACGCGGTAAAGGCTTTGCACAAGGTACAATAACAGGTCCTCTCGTCTGTGGTACAGGCATCTGCTTCACCTGTAGTGTAGAAACCCGCGCAGGTCAAAAACTTGTATGTCGTGATGGTCCCGTGTTCGATCTACGTGATATTGTACGCTAAAAGATGTAAAACTCTAATGATACAAATGTGAAAGGGTGTGCTAAAGCAGACCCGTACAGGATTTGCATGGCGTCCTCGGCTTCAGTGATGGCTGCTGTACGGGTCTGCTT
>CAXUIS010000073.1:0-19661 GCA_964250915.1 uncultured Ktedonobacteraceae bacterium
GCTTGACGCGTATCTACGACCCAGGGTCCATCAGCGTTTAGTTCGATCTCAAGAACGTCATCTGGGTGCGCCGTCATATCGCGTTCACCATCGAAAGCTAACGTTACAGGATGGTTGAGATGCAATGAAATAGGCTCACCGACAACAATCTCACGTATAGCTTGCACATTGATGTCTGCAAATAATCCTGGACCGATGGCGGCACGAACAGTTTTGCCACCCGTGCCAAAACGTAAATGTAAGCCCAACGGACTACGAGCATTCAACGGGTGAATCATGCCACCAATGGCAGATAAACCTATACTCTCCGGTTGAGCACGGGTAAGAAAAAGTTCGTTCAGCTTGCTCACATCCCAGATAGCACGAGAGCCGATGACACTATTAGTTGAGACAGCAAGATCGACAAGCGCGAGATCAACGGGTTTTCCCTGTTTATAGAGAACTAAGACTTTGGAATGCCAGCATGCAACTTCACGCGCTACCGCACCTTTAGCAAGCATACCAGCCGCAAGGCCAGCGGTGGTACCTTCCTGAAATTCGGGAAAGACATTGTTTGTTCCTGTCGAAATAGGCAATATAGGAACACGACTACCGCAACCCTTAAAAACGGCCCGATTCGTTCCATCACCACCAAGCGTTACAATACAGCTAACTCCTTGTGCAACCATCATATCAGCAGCACGTGTAGAGTCTTCTTGCTGTGCCGTGATATCCATTGCGAGCGTTTCAGCCTGTAACGTCGTCTCCCCTAAGCCCTCCAAGGCTTTATAGCCAATATTGAGTGGCTCAGGCATAAACAATACACGCTCAACGCCAGACGCCTCTAATCCGCGTAGCAAACGACGTACAATGGCAATCTTTTCTTGATCCGAGACAACCCACCCCTGTGCAACAATGCGTCGAATATCCTTGCCACTTGATGGATTAGCGATAATACCAACCATTATCATAATATGAACTATGCCAGCATTTTTGCTAGCACCTCTGTGTCTTCAGCAAACTTTGCTAAGCGCTTCTTCTTCAGGTTCTCACGCAATATCCAGGTGATGTCTACATCGTTCCAAGAAGCACATTCACGCATCAAGGCGAACCCTTGCTCAGGCAGTGCCGCGGTCACGACACTTACGGTATATCCAAGTGTGCGACGCAACGTTCGTAAGTCCTCTGTTTTACGATCTAGCTTAGGGGCATTTCGCAAACGCTCAAGCACGATACGTTGTAATGTGAAGGCGGTCTCTAATATATCTTGATTGTATAAAAGTGGTGGTTCTGCGATGGCAGCAACGGCAGCTCTTTGTTGTAGGTAGTTCCCATCCGTAGCGAGCCTCATAAGCCGAAGCAATGTTTCATGAGGAACTGTGTTGAGAAGATGCTGAAACGCAAGAGCAACACCTTCACGCACACGCCATTGTGCGCTAGTCGCATAATGCTCAAGCATCTCATAACTTTCTTCACGCCAAGGAGCATAGGCAGCAGCACATGTTCCAAACGCCATAATGCCACAAAGCATCACAAATTCTTCAGGAGTATTGCTGGCAATCTTCTTGCGATCACCATTCGCAAACTGAGTGATAAGAGTGCGCACGTTTTCGTGGTATTTAGGGACAGAGGAGGCAAGGAGCACTCCGACATCGTTTGCTAACTCCAGGTTTGCACGCGGCCCTGGCAAACGACTGTGATCACGTAGGTAAAACTCCAGAGGGCGTGAATTACCCGTTAAAGCCCTTTCCACCAGGGATAAAAGAGTGTCATGCACGTCAACACATCCTTGCATCAAAAATAACTAGGGGACGGCAATCAGTAAGACAGTAAGTACATCACTGTCTTACTGCAACGTCTACAATTTTATCACATGAACATCCTCTTTGATATAAAGCAAGGTCAAAAACTTACCAAATGGTTTCTCCAACATACACAGGCTCATTTTCAAATAAGTGCTGCTTTATCATGCAAGTTCGTCCTCAATAAACTTCTGGATAAGGGTATTGACGAGATCAGCGTGATGGTACATCATACACCGAGTGCGAGAACAGCCTCTGCAAACTCGAAAGGAGCCTCTTGTGGAAGATTATGCCCGACGCCTGCGAGGATATGATGTTGAAATGGTCCTGTAAAATGTGAAGCGATACTCTCTGAGGATGTCGGCGGATCGACGCCATCGTCCTTCCCCTGTAACACAATGCTCGGAACAGTGATATGGGGCTGGGTAGCGAGGTAGCTTTCAATGCTGTCCAACGTCGGGTCTCCTGGAACATCCCCCAGGCGATGGCGATATGAGTGGATCACCACGTCTACAAAATCTGGGTTGTTGAAGGCAACGGCAGTGAGAGCGAACGTCGCGTCATCGAACGCCCATGTGGGTGAAAAAAGCTGCCAAATCAGGCGGCACAGAGGATGCCGATTGATGTTGAGACCAGCCCGTCCGCGCTCCGTATTAAAGTAATACACGTACCAGGAGCGGTGTTCCTGTTCGGGAGCAACCGGCGTCCCCCCACTCGCAATATTTTGGATATTGTAGCCTGTCCCACAGCTAACCAATCCTCGCACTCGGTCAGGCCAAAGAGCAGCTACAACGCAAGCGGCTCGACCACCCCAATCATAGCCAGCGAGCACTGCGCTTGGAATCGCAAGTGCATCCATCAAGGCTAATACATCTGCTCCGAGTGCCGCTTGCTGTCCAGATCGGGGCGTATTGGTCGCTCGGAACCGTGTAGAGCCGTAGCCTCGGAGGAACGGTATGATGCAACGCCATCCTGCCATAGCTAGATGCTCTGCCGCAACATCGTAGGCATGCACATCATAGGGAAAGCCATGTAGCAGGAAGACAGGAACACCATTCGGCGGCCCTACTTCAACATAAGCAACATCAAGAACGCCCGCAACAACTCTCTTCATGTCTTTTCCTTCAATAAAAACAACCTTCACACGAAGTCATTGTACTGTATCTTCACTAATCTACGAGAAAGATGCATCTCTGTCAAGCAAGAAATTGCTTTACCAAGAACAAATACAGTTCTGCTCTAACCAGCTTTTTGTAGCGCACGGCTCCAAGTTGCAAGCAAAGCGAGGAAAAACAAGCAGACCAGAAAGATCAGGATAGTCGGGCGTGCACTAGCTACCTGCAAGAGAAAACCAGCCAGAAAGTAACCTAATGGCGGCGTGGAGAGCGCAATCAGCCGATATGCACTGTTAACGCGCCCCTGGAGTTCATCGGGAATGAGTGCTACACGATAGCTGAACTGCGCGATATCGTAAATTGGATCGACCAGCGAGAGCAATGTGGTAATCATCAGGAGTGCAGCAAAGCTAGTTGAAAACAAGTAAAAGGACCAGAACAGGGCGAAGAGCCAGCAGGAGCTAATGATCAGGCGACGTAGGCGTAGGAGGTACAATAAACGTTCGCTCAATAGTGAACCTGTGATATAGCCTAGACTAGCGACTGAGAAAATCAGACCAATCGCCGCAGTTGTAGTGCCTTGTTGGCGGGCTAGCACCAGGACAATTAGTGCGCTTGTATCAGGAAAGACGAGGTTGATCAGTCCAGTGAAAAGGGCCAGGAGACGCAGGAAGGGCTGATGCCAGAGCCAAACAAGGCCGACACGGATTTCAGTAAGGAGTGAGTGACGTTGCGCCGTTTGGCGTTCTTGCTGAAAGCGTGTTTTGATACAAGCAAGCGAAAGAGCTGAGCAAAGGTAAGAGAAAGCATCTACAACGAAGGGCAAGAGCAAGCGAAGACCATAGAGGACTGTGCCGAGAGCAGGACCAATTAGATTAGTCAAGCCTCCGGTCAACGCGTTTTGCGCTGTAGCGTTAGGTAGCTGGTCAGATGATACAACTCGTGGGAGGCTAGCGGCCTCAGCTAGATCGAAGAAGACATACAACGTGCCCTCAATAAAGGCATTGGTATCCAATTGAAGTAGGGTGAGATGTCCAAGGACTAGTGCCAACGGAATGCTTATTAAGCTCACAGCACGCCCAAGATCACAAAGAAGCATCACACGTTTGCGATCCCAACGATCTACTAATGCTCCTGCTGGCAAGCCAAAAAGAAAGTAAGGTAGCAGGCGTAACGCTCCCGCAAGACCTGCTTGAAAGGGAGAATTGGTCAGGTTTAGCATAAGCAAAGGAAAGGCCACTTGTGAAATATTTGTACCAAGCGATGAGATTGTCTGACCACTCCAGAGGAGCAAGTAATCACGATTGTGCCACAGCGATGGCGGTTGTTTAGATAGCTGCCTGTCATTTCGCATATACAGAAAAACCTCTCTTTGTCTTGTTGAGGATAATGAAAACGAGCAAAAGGAGGCTCAGTGCGAGCAAAGATATGGAGAGTAGATAGCACCACCAGCGTACGTTGAAAAATCATCCAGTGGAGGATGAGTAGGAAACGTATGATGACGCTTTTTCTTTACCGTGTAAGCACTGCGCCTAGCTTACGCGGCAGTTACTGGAGGATGATATTGCATAGATGTAATTGTACCAGCGTAGTGGGAAGAAAGTCAACTTAGCAGTTTCCGTTTTTCCTTTGTATAGTAGGGTCTCCATCCTTTCGGGGGAAACAGGGAGACCTGTATAGTAGCTGACTTTGACGTAAACGTTAAACTTGTGATATACTTAGTATGTACGTTCTTTCTAAGTGAAATTGCATACAACAATAAGGGAAATACTATGTTCGTCACGGATAACTATTCACCACTTCCTCCTCAAGAGGAGCAACATATACAACAGGAACACGCTCTCTACACTATTGAGCAAGTAGCAACGCGTACAAGTATGACAAAACGCACATTGCGCTATTATGAAGAGGTAGGACTTCTTTCACCTACAGGTCGTACAGAAGGGAACTACCGACGCTATAGTGAAGAGGATGTACAACGTTTGGAACGGATTAAAGAGTTGCGTGATCTACTAGGCTTTTCACTAACAGATATCCGCGAACTTATGCATGCAGAAGAAGAGCGCGACTCTATTAAGGTTGCATATCTACAAGAAACAGAAGCTTCCGCAAAGATAGCACAACTTGATCGCGCTGATGCGTTAATTCGTGGGCAACTTGCCCTGATAGAGGAAAAGCTTACTGCTTTAGAGCAGATGCGTACCTCGCTTCACACAAGATTAGAGCGTCACGAGCTAAAACGCGCGACGCTACAACATGAAGAATAAACTACTATATACTTTAAAACATTTTAAAAAATAGAACGGACTTTATCTATGAAAGCACTTTCTGATAACACAACATCCTCTTCGGTTGCTGAAGCATCGCATCCGAGGAGCTTTCTTCGCACGTTTAGCGCATTACGACATCGCAACTTCCGCCTCTTTTGGACTGGTCAACTAGTCTCACTCGTTGGTACATGGATGCAGACAACTGGGCAAGCCTGGCTCGTTTTACAACTGACTCATAGTGCGTGGTGGCTAGGGCTTGTTGGTGCATTACAATTCTTGCCGGTGATGCTGTTCTCGCTGTTTGGTGGTGTCGTTGCGGATCGTTTACCAAAGAGGAGACTACTTCTTTTCACGCAATCGTTTGCTACTGTACAAGCAGTAATACTCTGGCTCCTTGTTTTCACAGGCACAGTACAACTCTGGCATATTCTTGTACTTGCCCTCATGCTTGGTGCGACCAACGCGCTTGACATGCCTACACGTCAGGCATTTGTTGTAGAGATGGTTGGACGCGAAGACCTGCCCAATGCGGTTGCGCTGAACTCATCACTATTCAACATGGCGCGTATTCTTGGTCCCGGTCTAGGTGGCTTACTCATTGCATGGCTTGGCGTTACACCGCTTTTCTTGCTGAACGCCATTAGCTTTATTCCAGTACTGATTGGCTTAGCCTTAATCGATACAAGTAAGCTACACTCACATGCAAAGCCTGTTATTGCAGGTGTGGCAACACAAAAGCAAAGCACGATGCAAAGTTTACGCGAGGGACTAGCGTATATTGCTAAGACACCTTCAGTCTTGCTTATCATTATCGTTATTGGCACGGTTTCACTGTTCGGTATCAACTTCAACGTTGTCTTACCCTTGTTTGCAACCGATGTATTGCACGCTGGACCTGTTGGCTTTGGTTTGATCTCGTCCGCAATTGGCTTTGGAGCACTTGTCTCTGCATTATGGCTAGCATGGGGCAACAAGAAACCAAATATTCAACATATGTTGGTTGGTGCAATCATCTTTTGCATACTCGAAGCCGCTTTTGCTCTTTCACAACTCTATGTATTGTCACTTGTCTTAATAGCAGCCGTTGGCTTCGCACAAATTACCTTCTCAGCAACGGCGAATACTACATTACAAACAGTGACACCAGATCATTTGCGTGGTAGAGTAATGAGTGTATATATGTTAGTCTTCGCGGGCAGTGTACCATTAGGTAATCTTTTTACTGGTGGTTTAGCGCACTTCTATGGAGCACCCATTTCGTTATTAGCTGGTGCAGGGCTTAGTTTCATTGCAGCCGTAGCAGGCTGGATACTACGTTCACCAGCGGAGAAGAGTTTTGCCCAATCAACACGAGAAGCTGAACAAGAAGCCGAATTATTGGAGCAAGCTGCAAGCGCAGACTAGCGGCTTCTCTTGGAGCATTTCACCGCTTGTTGTTGCCGACCAACAACAACATATCGACCAAAGCGAAGCGTTGTTTACAGTGGAGCGACCAACGCTTTACTGGTCACTTGCAGAGCCGACAGGACTTGTGCTAGGCTTCTCGCAAAAGCATGATATACTCAATCCTGTAGCGTTACAGGAGAAACAGGCAACACCAATTTATCATCGACGGGCAGGAGGGACGGCGGTTCTCGTAGGGCCACACCTGCTCAGTCTTGATGTTTTCTTACCGGCAGGACATCCGCTTATTCTATCGGATGTGGTAGAGTCCTATCGCTGGTTTGGTGAAGCATGGGTAGCAGCACTGCAAACAGTGGGAATTCAGACGCGTATTGTTTCCATTGAGGATGCACATGCACAACGTTCTCTACTCAAACAGCCACATACCCAGCACTACGAACGCTTGATGCATCGTGCTTGTTACGGCACGCTCTCGCCCTATGAAGTGGTTGCAGGGCAGCGTAAAGTCGTTGGGCTTGACATGATTCGCCGTCGTGCTGGAACGCTACTACAAGCTGGTGTGCTTTTGCATTGGAATACCGAACTTCTCGCGTATCTACTGGGTCATACAGACGAGGAACAACACCTGTTACGTAGAGGTTTACTTGACCGTGCAGTAGGAGTAGATACGCTCGCAGGACGCTCTGTTAAGGCAGAGGAAATCAAGGAAGTATTTGAGCATGCTTTGTTGTTACTCTAAATTAAAGAGTGTAATATAAGAACTCATAGCAGGAATGTTTCCTGTCATGAAATATACAACGAACAGTGTAGAGAGAGGTTTTTTATGGGAGATAGAACAGCACCTGGTGCAGTACCAGTAGTGACGATACCTGATTTTGAAGCAATGGTTGTTGGTGCCCATCCAGATGATGACGATTTTGGTGCGGGTGCAATCAGTGCTTTATGGGCTAAGCAAGGGAAAAAAGTCGTGTGGGTTATCATGACCGATGGCACGGAAGGAAGCGAAGTTCCGAGCATGGTCGATACAGAGCTCATGATTACACGTGAACATGAGCAACGTGCGGCTGCAGAGACACTTGGAGTACAAGCTGTTGAGTTCCTGCGCTTTCCCGACGGACACTTGCAGAACAACGACGAAACTCGGAAAGAGCTTGTACGCTTGATACGTCAGTATCGACCACGCGTCGTCATTACTCATGATCCAACAACGCACATTTATGCGCCCGACCCTAACGAGAAACCGAACGATACGGGCTTTCTTAATCACTCGGACCATCGGGCAACTGGAAACATAGTGCTCGATGCTCTCTATCCCTTCGTAGGTAATCCACGTTCTTTTCGAGAATTACTTGCACAGGGTCTTCAGCCATATAAAGTTCACGAACTCTATATGTTCTTCTCGGCAGGCGTCAATACGTACGTGGACGTAACTGAGACCATTGACCTTAAAGGCAAAGGACTTCTCTGTCACGCGACACAATTCTCACCGGACTCCGAAATACCACAGCGTGTGAAAGAACGTGCGGAAGCTACAGCAAAAGAGGCAAAGGAGAAATTGGGACTCGATATGCAGTATGCCGAATCATTCCGCCGAATCAAACTCTTTATTCCCGAAGAGAACAAGACAGAAGGAGAAGCACCAGGCATTGAGGAAGAAGTGAAGGCGAAGTAAGTTCGAGTCATAATAAAGATAGGGAAATGATGTAGCGTCATTTCCCTATCTTTATTATCTTAATTTTATTACGCTGGAGTAGCAACAGCAGCGAAACCAATCCAATATTTCAGAAACGTCTTGCGGTCCATCGCACGCATATTCAGGCGAGAAGAGTCCGCAAGATACACATAGTCCTTGTTGCCACCAAGCGCAACAAGAATATGACCACCTGCCCACCGAGAGGGGGGAAAGTTAATAATCACAGGCGTCCCGCTATTTGCGGTATTTACAAGATAATCTATTGAAGGGTTGGCAGGAAGTGCTGAAGGGTCATATAACCAATGCGTAGTGAAATTAAACTTAGCCAAGGTTTTATCAAGCCCGTGGGGTTCGAGAAGACCATCATTCGCAGTAATCTCATTGATGCTTGTCTCAACCTTGAGTATGTCAGTCACACGATAATGATGACCATAGGAGTTGATTATCACAGTCATAGAAGCCGCGGAACAGGCGGAAGGCCACCACGTATTAAACTCTTGCATTGAGTTATATTGAGCGGGATCGACTTGGCTCAGTCGCACAAGTGCTTTTGATGCACCTGTAAACGGCTGCTTCCCTGAGGTATTTGAACCATTATTATTTGCGTTACTCGTACCGGTGGTAGTCGAGTTATCGGGCAGTAAGGCGAACAGCGTCGGGCTGGGTAACGCAGTTCTCAGAAAGTACACACCAAACAAAAACAGCGCGAGCAAGATAAGCGTAATACCTAGCCACGGTGTATCTCTGCGCCTTCTTTGTTGAGCAAAAAGACGACTGATGTTTAGCGACGTCAGGATATCTGCCCACGCGCGTCGTTCTACCTCCACAGAAGAGCGTCGCACACTCATACGCCTGTTTTCACCAACGGTATGATTGCGTCGCATTGGACGACGAACATTCATCTGTCCAGCATAAGAAACACTCCTTTGAGGAGGTACAGATTTTTTTGGTGAAAGCCACAAACCCGCGAGCGTGATACAAATAGCAAATGCCAAGAGCGCGAGCAGAAGAATAATCATGCGACGCGGTACTCCTACTTTGTTGCGATACTAGATGAGAAGCCACCCCACTCGTACCCTCTACGAGATAGAACCCCGGCACACTCATGTACTCTATTGTATCATTTATTATACCATTACATCTTCTTTCGCTTCAATAGAAATAACACCGAATTTCCTAAAGTCCTAGGCAAAAATAGAAAACTTGTTCAAATTAGGTATGAGTCAGCAAACTGTTGTATTATAGAATGCATGTGGAAACACGGCATCTTTATAAGAAAGGCTTATCTATGTATACATATTATGTTCTTAGAGGTACGCAAAAGAATCAGCTTACAGAGCTTGACGGCGAGATTAACGAAACTGATTTCCCTACAGTTGATCTTGGTAACGGCCCCGATGTTATTACCTTTCTAGTACAGAAACTACAAAAAGAGGGTGAAATTGGCGAATGGGAGGAATGTGATTTGACCGATGACTTCTTCAATCGAGAAGACAACTATATCAATTTTAATGGACGTTGGATGCGTCGTTCTGATGCGCCGTGGCGTAAAGACAGAAATAACTAACAGAGTTTTTATTTGATGGTATTGCATATGTAATTGTATTGAAAGGCTATAAGAAGTATATGCCTGTATTGGCAGGATGGCTTACTGGAGAACAGGTTTCACCAGAAATTATCGAGCGGATGCTTGGCGAAATGGAGCCGATATTAGGCTCTCATGGCGGTACTCCTGCACGTATCGTGCAACCTGGAATGGGACTTATTACCTTTTCCAATGCCGCACATGCGATGCAGCATAACAATGAGCCACCTGTACTCGATTGGGTGCCGGACCGTCGCACATTTGTGTACCGCCGTCCACTTTCAGGAGCGCATGCCTTGTACTATGTTGAGGATTGGCCTGCACAAGGTAACCTCTTGTTTGCGAGCGAGATAAAAGCACTGCTCACGGTCGGTGTGACACGCGAACTTCGCCTGACTGCACTCGATGCGCTGCTCCGTTTCGGTTTTATCCCTGCTCCGTGGACAGCATTCAAGCGTATTTCTGTTGTTCCTGCTGGCTCTCTTCTACGTTGGCAACATGCTAAAACTGTTGTCAATTCCGCAGTAGATTTTCGATTCGACACAAACTCAGAGGAGGTAACAAAGCATTCACAACAGGATATTGTAGAGCAACTTGATGCATTACTTGCAGAAAACACAAAAGCTCTATTGCCTCCACACGAAAAACTGGTAGCACTTGTTAATGGAGACGCAGCCTCTGCACTGCCTGCACTTCTAACCAGTCAACAAACAGAGGTTCCGTTTACCACAGTATCCTTCGGCTATAAGAATGCCCGTTTAGACACGTGGATAGAGGCACAACGTGTTGCTAATGCATGCAATCGTCAATTACTAACTGTTACAGGAGTAGATCAGCCAGAGTTCTGGCTCGGTACGCTTGCTGGTCTTGAGGCTCCGTGTGTAGATATAAGACCACTTGCACTCTATCAACTTTCAAGTACGATAACAGCACAAGTGGGGGCAAAAGTTGCACTCAGTGGTTTAGGGGCAAGTACACTTCTTGGTGGGCATAAAGCATCTGCTATCAAAATAGCCACCAGCATTTTTTCACAAGAGGCACAGCAGAAAATAGCAAGCGAGGAACAATGGGAAGACTCGTTACATGCTCGTAAGCTATACAGGCAAGCTGACAAATTTGAGAGTAAGCAACAGAAACAGTACTATCTTGATTTACATCTGTATATGCCAGATAGTGAGATTCATCCAGCACAGCAGCTAGCGATGCAAGAGGGAATAGTCATTCGCTCTCCCTATCTCAGAAGTGATGTCATAGACGCGCTTACGTCCTTAAAGAATGATGTACGTAGTGAAACACTTTTACCCTTCCTTGTAACAAAACATTTTCCTGCATTGGAAAATATACAACCATATCTGCCACTAAAGCTCCCCATATCATCATTGCTTCGTGTTGATGCCTCTGATGTACTCAAAGGGACACTTTCGCGAGAGGCGATACAGGCAACTGGGATATTTGATACCGAGCGAGTTGAGAAATTATTGAGGCAGAAAAAAGTGTCGAGGGAGCTTGTGCTAGTATTTACAACGCAGTTATTTTGTCGGATGTTTGAGATGGAAATACCCTAAGTGGTTTCAAGTTCAAAAAGCTAGCGTATCCATGCGATAAGTTTTTGCGCGTGAATTTCATCGGCATTGAGATATCGCTTTGTAATCGCTTGCCCCATCGGACTCCCCGGTTCCTCTTGCCACGCTAGCCATGTATGTAAGTGTGCTTTACTTTTGTAAGACGGGCGAAATTTCTGATCTGTCTCAATGACCCTTTGGACAACGTCTTCTGCTAAAGGCCAAAGTACATCATCTTCTGGCACAAGAAACTTGATAAAATCCTCAATCATTCCGGGAAGTATATTATCAGGCATGAGCCAGATTCCCACAGTTATTTTTTCTTGTTGCTTTACAATTGTTCCATTTACATCAGGCATCATTGGGACTGAATTGTAACCCGCACTAATCATTATATTTCGTAGAGAGTCCCAACGAGCTTGTAGATCACTATCTGCATCCACAACAATACCTAATAACTTTATCTCGCTACTTACTAACTTAGCCTGAAACTCATTTTTTAGCTCACCTATTGAGCCAGCTTCTTTAGTTTTAACCTGTTCAGAGATTTTATAGTGATTTAAAAGATGATAAAACACATGTCCGTCTTCTTTTCCCTCGAGAAGCAGCAAATTTCTAAGACCTTCTTTCCTTATCAAGGTCCCAACACTCATAATTATCTGACCTCCGTCTTGGTACGCACAACAGCATCAAGAGTTTTTTCGTCAATAAGAGTGGTTCCTATGCCATCATCTTTTTCATCCAAACGAATGAGCAACGCCTCTTCGTGTTGATCTTCCAAAGCTGCTTCCTGAAAAGCTTCAATACAATCCCAGCTATGAGTGGTTGCGAAAACCTGAATATTAAGACGATGAGCTAATTGAAAAATGAGACGCCACATATCTGATTGTACAGAATAATGAAGTCCATTTTCTATCTCATCAACAAGAAGTATTCCATCCTCAGCATTTACTAATGCTAGAGCAATACCAAATATTCTTTGCATACCTTCACCTAAACTACGAAGTGGTAGACGACCTTCAATACCACTAACTCTAACGATAGGTGTGCGTCCTCTTGCTGTAGTTCCATCTTCTCCAACAATACTTATACCGGTCACTCCTGGAGCAACAATATGTACAGCTGCAAGAATATCTTCCTCAAACGGACTAAGAGTAGTATTATCCCATAATCTAGCTAATAATGCTCTAGTTAACCCACTTGAGCCTATAAAAGTACCATTAATTTCTCTAATTTCTGTACTGGATAATCTATTAGCAGCGGAAGGTCTAAGGAGGTATGACACTTGTGGTAGTTGACCAACCTGAACAACAAAGCGAAGCGAAGGGTTATCTGCACTATCATATTCTTCAGGAGATAACAGTTGCATCTTGCGATTTCCTTCTACATCAAGCCGTAGAGAATACCAACCTAAGCCTACAATAAGGGTTTTATCCAATAAGTTTAGAGGGCCTATAGAGACAGCTTCAACCCCTGGCCTAATATCTCCACGTCCATAGAATAGGTTTTTCAATGCACTAAGAAGTAACTCCTCATCTACATCCTCACTTGCGGATGGAAAGCGCCGATAACGCGTATCACTTTCATCCCGAAACTCTAAAATTTCCCATATTAAGCTCGGATGACCTCTACGCATATAAAGTCTCAAAGCTTCTAGTAAACTGGATTTTCCTATATTATTTTTCCCCACAATCAAATTAACGCGCCCAAGCCGTTCAATCTGTAAGTGACGGAAGCCTCGAAAGTTGCGAATTTCTAATGAAGGTAAAATTAGCTCGCTCATAACATATTCTCTTCCTCAACAATATTGTTCATTTACGACGCCGTCGATTAACTACAGTATATCATGCTCTTATCTCTATCCTAACTTATTTAACCAATACCTAAAAAATGTCCAGCATTTCTTCTATAAAATGCTGGACAATACATAGTGTATTAACTTAACTTGGCTTCACGCTACTATGTGCTTCATACTTACTGCGTAGAACCTTTTTGTCGAATTTGCCGACGCTGGTTTTGGGTACAGCGTCGATGAAGACAACATCATCGGGAAGCCACCATTTGGCAACCTGGGGACGCAGGAAGTCAAGTATCTCTTCTCTTGTGACATGGCCTACATAGTCGGGTTTCGCAACCACACAGGCAAGTGGACGCTCGGACCAGCGTTCATCTGGAATACCAACCACACATGCCTCCAAGACTTTCGGATGACCCATAATTAAGCCTTCCAATTCAACGGAGGATATCCATTCGCCACCGGACTTTACAAGGTCTTTTGTACGATCAACGAGTTGAAGCATTCCATCTTCATCGACAACAGCAACATCACCTGTACCAAACCAGCCATCCACAAATTTTGCTGATGCTAGTTCGTCTTTGTAGTACGCTCTTGCAACCCACGGACCACGTACCTGCAATTCTCCGAACGTTTCGTTATCCCAAGGGACCTCTTTCCCTGTCTCCATATCGACCACGCGGAAATCTACGCCGGGGACGGCTGTTCCCTGTTTGGCTTTGATACGGAATTGCTCTTCCAATGGTAAGTCGTCCTGATAAGAGCGCAATTTGGAAACAGAGGCAAGCGGCGAAGTCTCGGTCATACCCCACGCCTGTACAATATTGATTTTCTGGCGATACAGGCCCTCGATCAAGGCTTTTGGCACAGCGGAACCACCACAATAGATAGCGCGCAATGTAGGGAACTCCATAGGTTCTTTTTCGAGCAGCGAAAGTAGACCAATCCAGATGGTTGGCACACCTGCGGCAACCGTGACGTTTTCTTGCACCATCAGTCTTGCGATTCGTCCTGGGTCCATAAAACGTGCAGGTAAAACAATCTTTGAGCCAAGCATAATGCCTGCATGTGGTTGACCCCAGGCGTTCGCATGAAACATTGGCACAATGGGCAGAATAGTATCACGCTCACTCAGCCCTTTGTTATCAGCCATTCCCAGTGCCATCGAGTGCAGTGTAATCGAGCGGTGACTATAAACAACACCCTTCGGATTGCCCGTTGTACCAGAGGTGTAACACATAGCGGCGGCGGCATTTTCATCTAGCTGAGGCCATTCATATGTTGTCGGCTGCTCGCCAATAAACGCTTCGTAGTCCACAGAGGGTTGAAGTTTACCCGTACTCTGAGGAGCGTCCCCCATAATGACATACAGTTTCACGGTTGGCAATTGATCGGAGAGACTTTCTAAAAGAGGTACAAGATCTCCATCGACAAAAACAATTTTGTCTTCAGCATTGTTGATGATGTACACCAACTGCTCAGCAAACAGTCGAATGTTGAGCGTGTGTAGAACCGCTCCCATGCAAGGAACCGCGAAATACAGTTCCAGGTGACGATAGTTGTTCCAGGCAAAAGTGGCAACACGTTCGCCTGATTGCACGCCATTTTTCGCAAGTGCATTAGCGAGTTGTGTTGTACGCTTGCCCCATTCCCGATAGGTGTAGCGATGGGCTTCACCTTCCGTTTGTGTCACAATCTCTTTTCTCCCGAACAGACGCACGCTACGGTTGAACGCGTGCTGCAATGTCAATGGATAATCCATCATTAAGCCTTGCACGATATTCTAAGCCTTCCTCTCTGTCAGAAATTATGGTTTAGAGCAACTATACCACAAAAAATTGAAATCATCTCCTTCAAGACAGACAACGCAAACTGAAAAGCTATTGACTTCGAGCACTCTAAGTTATTTATACTAGAAGCATGATACAAGATACTCTTGCTCAACCAGAAGCAACATTAACTATCAAGCAGATGGCGGCACAAAGTGGCCTGAGCGAATACACGTTACGCTACTACGAGAAGGTCGGGCTTATCAAGCCAATTCCACGAGATAGAAGCAGTGGTCATCGCCGCTATAGCATAGATACAGTAAAGATAGTAGAGACACTTTCATTTCTTCGTGCTAGCGGCCTTTCCTTAGATGCAATGCGGACGTACTTGCAGCAGCGAGAACGTGGCGACGAAGCGGCAACGGAGCAGAAAGCACTATTTCTGGCTCATGCCGAAGAAGTAGCGAATCAAATCCATAAGCTTGAAATACGTCAGAGGTATTTGCAAGGCAAGGTTGCGTATTGGGATGCACGTATAAAAGGTGATATAGAACTGGCAAAGCAGATTGCTACTCAGATCAAAGAGATCGCCAAAGAGTTAAAATAGTTTACAGTTAAAGAAGGATTTTCTGATGAAGATATGGTTTATTACTGGCAGCTCGAAAGGCTTTGGACGTATATGGGCAGAGGCGGCACTAGAGCGCGGCGACAAGGTTACGGCAACCGCACGTGACCTGAGCAATTTGCAAGCACTTAACGAGAAATACGGCGAGAATGTTCTGACGCTGACCTTAAATGTCAACGATAAAGCAGCCGTGGACGAGGTGATAAGACATGCATACGATCACTTTGGTCGCCTAGATGTCGTTATAAATAATGCTGGCTACGGTCAGTTTGGCGCAATAGAAGAACTAAGCGAGCAAGAAGCACGTGAACAGCTTGAGACAAACTTGTTCGGTGCATTATGGATGACGCAAGCAGTATTGCCATACATGCGTGAGCAAGGTAGCGGACATATCATACAGGTCTCAAGTATCGGCGGCGTCATTGCTGTCCCTAATATTGGCGCATACCACGCGAGTAAATGGGGGCTTGAGGGATTTAGCCAAGCACTCAGTCAGGAGGTGCAATCTTTTGGCATCAAGGTTACACTTGTAGAGCCAATCGGCTATGAGACTGACTTCGCTGGCTCTTCATTAAAGTTTGCCAAGCAATTACCAGCATACGAACATGCACGAGAGACTATGCAGAAGCGCCGAGGCTCGTCTACTCGCGGAAATCCAGAGGCAACTGGTCCGGTCATGCTGAAATTGGTCGATATGGAGCAACCTCCACTCCGTATATTCTTTGGTAAGGGAGCACACGACGAGATTCACGCCGAATATGAGAAGCGTCTAGCAGAATGGGACAAGTTCAAAGGTCTCAGCGAAGAAGCTTTTGGCGCATAAACTATTAAAGGCAGGAAACGCATCTCTTGTCCTAAGTTAAGAGATGCGTTTCCTGCCTTTAGTATCGACCACGCCGCGTCGTCGTAATACTCTGTCTTCCTGAAACAACAGGAGCAAAGGCTACTCTACCAAGTGCCACTATACCCCACGCGATTAATGCATAAACAAGCATAGCAATCACGGTTGAAACTTCAAATACACCACGACTACCAATAGTTTGATCATTGAAAATGCCGTTAAAAGCACCTACGAATATATGACTGAGACTATAGAGAAACGTGATAAAACCATTATCCTGATTCGCTCCTAAAAGTCGGAAGAGGAGTCGTAACGCTAAGATTACTTCTAATACGCCTAACACAAAATAGGTGATAGTTGTGATCCAGTAGCGAGTATTGGCTCGACTCAGGTTTTTATCTTCATACACCTCCTGACGATTCTCAACACGATTACCCATTGGGTCTACGTAGCTTTCTTGCTGACTTTGTGAATATGCTCCACCTGCTTCAGACGATCTAACAGAGTTATTCGTAGGGCCATATGGCTGTTGATAAGGCTGATTTGGCTGCTGATATCCCTGAGAACGAGGATCAGGCGGATACTCTTGATTACTCATCTATTTTTTCCTTTACGCTATCCTCTAGCCTACTTTTTTTTAAAAGAATATGTTACCATTGTCACGAAAAACTCTACTGAAAAGATGCATTCACTACAACGCGGATGCAAAATATCTTACTCATGATCAACACCCTCAATTGTCTTTGCCACATCCTTGTTGCCATGCCTTGCCGCCCAGCGCAATGCTTCTGCGGCAAGATAAAGCGAACCTGTAGCGCAAATGAGATCATCTTGTTGCACTAAACTTAGTGCGCGATTCATTGCCTTGTCGCTTTCTTGCTCACTATAGACAGTAACATGGGGAGCATATTCAGTAAAAAGTTTTTCGAGTTGCTCGATAGGTGTAGCACGAGGATTTTTCATACGTGTAAGCACGACGGCATCTATATCAGCTAATGCACGCACCATACCCACAAGGTCTTTATCCTGATTAGAGCTGAATACGAAGAGCAACCGATGTGCTGTAAATGTATCTCGCAGTGCAACAAGCAATTTTTGTATTGAATCTGCGTTATGAGCACCATCGACGACAATCGTTGGCTTCGTACCCACAACCTCCATACGAGCCGACCAATGTGCGGCACGAAAGCCTTCACGTAACGCGTTCTCATCCCATAAAAGTCCACGTTCACGAAGCAAATCAAGTGTTGCAAGCGCAGCAGTTGCATTTTCAAGTTGATGCTGACCCGCTAGTGGAATTTCCAATCCAGTATAGAGTCGATCAGGTGCCATAATAGTAAAACGTTGCCCTGCCTCACTACGTTCCTCTAGCCTATAACGATACATCAATGGGGGAATATTGCCAGCTTCGACATCGCTCTGTGCAGGGTCATTATCATATGACCCAACACGTACCATATGTGCCTGACGTTGCTGCACAACTGTGGCAATAGCGCGTAGTGCTTCTGGTGCTTGTGCCGAAGTGACAAGCAGACCGTTTGGCTTGATAATGCCAGCTTTTTCAGTGGCAATTTTCGTGAGCGTGTCCCCAAGGATTTGCATGTGGTCATAGCTAATAGAGGTGATTACAGAAACAAGTTGATTGAGGATATTCGTAGCATCAAGTCGCCCACCGATACCAACTTCCACAACGGCATGATCGACGTGCTGCCGGTCAAAATAGAGAAAGGTAAGCGCGGTCGCAACTTCATAGGTAATAAACGGACCAAATTCTTGCCGTGCCTGTACCTGCTCTACACATGCGCGTATCTCTGGTACAAGGGCTGCAAGCTCCTCTTCAGTGATTAAATGTCCATTTACACGTGTACGCTCACGAAACGTGTGCAGGTCTGGTTGCGTGTAGAGGCCAGTACGCACACCTGCCTGTCGCAAAACACGCTCTATAAATGTTGCTGTTGATCCCTTCCCTTTTGTGCCAGCGATGAGCGTACTTGTGTAGTGCTGATGAGGATTACCAAGCAGTTCGAGCAAAGCTTGCTCACGTAGTTGATTTTCGTTGCGGTCACGTGTAAACGAGGAACCACGTTCAAAATCACTAAAGCTGTAAATATAGGTAAGAGCTTCTTGATAATTCATCGTGTTCCTGTTCTTTCCATTTTGTATTTGAAGACCTATTGCTATTGCCAATTCTGTGCTAACGTGAATGTGCCACGTACAATAGCATCGCTCATGGTGACGACGCGCTTCATTTCGCGTACATCATGCACACGTACAATATCCACTCCCTGTGCTATCCCTAACGCCACACTTGCAGCCGTTCCCTCTAGTCTATCAGAGGCGGGCAAGCCACCAAGCACACGTCCGATGGTCGATTTACGCGAGACGCCGAGCAGAATTGGACGCCCTAACGCACGCAATTCTCCAAGCCGACGCAAAAGTATCAAATTTTCTTCTGGCGTCGTTCCAAAACCAATACCCGGATCAACAATCAGATGTTCCCATGCTATTCCTGTTGCAAGTGCCATGTCAATACTACGAGCGAGGTAGCGAATCACATCACTCACGATATCGTGTTTTACGGTGCCACGCATATTTGCCATGAGCACAACGGGAACGTCATACTCTTTCGCTACCACCGCCATTCGAGGGTCCTGGCGTAATCCCCAAATATCGTTGATGATACAGGCACCAGCCGTAAGTGCTTGTGCCGCCACCTCTGCTTTATAGGTATCGATTGAGATCATCACAGTTTCTGGCAACGTTGCATGCAAGGCTTGAATAACTGGAAGTACACGGGCAAGTTCTTGTTCCGCCGAAATGACGATAGGCGCATTTGGACGTGTTGATTCACCGCCAACATCAATCAGTGTTGCCCCTTCTGCTACGAATGTTTGTGCTTGTGTTACTGCACGTTGTACAAACACATCCTCTAGCGACTCGTCTCGCCTGAGTCCATCGCCAGAAAAAGAGTCAGGAGTAACGTTTATGATCCCCATAATGTGTGTATGGTTGCCCCATTCGAGACGATATTTAGACCAGATTGTTGGAGATAAGAGGGTTGACATGAATTGACCTCTTTGTAAGTTTAGCAAGGGCACCCGCAAGGGAATGCCCTTCCCATATAATGTGCTGTTCCAACTTCAATCGTTTATGGGAGGGGCATCCCCTTGCGGGTGCCCTTGCTCCCAAAGACGCTCTCAACATGTTGTAGTTCATCATAC
>CAXUIS010000074.1:0-4866 GCA_964250915.1 uncultured Ktedonobacteraceae bacterium
TTCTTGAGATCGAACTAAACGCTGATGGACCCTGGGTCGTAGATACGCGTCAAGCGATTGAAGGTAGTATAAGAAATCAGTGAAAAAGAGCTATGACGGGTGCAGTAAGCCCCTCGTCAAGACTTGCCTGGGCATGATACACTGGTAGTCAATAGAGTGTTGTACTTGTGCGCCTTTCCACATGATAGGTGGATTGTGCGCTCATTTTCATGTTATCTTGCCTTCTTTATCACGAGGAAGCGAGAGAAGTAGTAGGATGTTACGTTCTTTTTATGCCATGACGATGCCAGGGTTGGAGACGCTGGCGTTTAGCGAGATTCGTGCGAAGATGCCAGATGCCGAACTGGTCAAGTTCGCGCGCGGTATCGCTCTTTTTCGCACCGCCACGCCTCCTGATGATCTACTGCAACTACGTACCACCGAAGATATCTTTATCACGATTAAACATATCACAGGACTGGGACGTGGGCGTGATGCTGTGCGTGTGTTTCATAGTGCTATGCTAAATATCGAGGACATGAACGCGACACTTTCCGTATGGCGGCGCGCTCATAAAGCTATACAGCCAAAGACATGGCGTGTTGTGAGTCAGATGGTTGGCACTCACGATTTTCGACGAAATGACGCAGGTCAAGCGGTAAGTGATGCGCTCCGACGCATCATGCCGCGTGGTATGCGTCTTGTTAATGATGATGCTGATATTGAGTTCTGGATTTGGGTCGGAGGTAGCGAAGCTCTGGTAGGTTTGCGTGTGAGCGATGCTTCCATGCGCCATCGTACGTACAAACGAGAGCATTTGCCAGCTTCACTACGCCCTACAGTTGCGGCGTCGATGGCATGGTTAGCGCGCCCTACGCCTGACGATGTTGTGCTTGACCCTCTTTGTGGTGCTGGCACTGTGGTGATTGAACGAGCATTATTGGCTCCTCTTAAGAGTGCTACTGGTGGCGATATCCGTGAAGAAGCTATTGCGATGGCAACTCGCAATGCTCGTGCCGCACACATTAAGGCTACATGGTCAGAGTGGGATGCTCGATCACTACCACTTGAGAATGCTAGCGTCACGCGTATCATTTCCAATTTGCCTTTTGGGAAACAGATTGGTACGCCCCAGGAAAACACGAGCTTATACACTGCACTCGTGAAAGAGTTCAGTCGTGTACTTTCTAAAGACGGAGTACAGGTGACGCTTACCAGTGATGATCGGCTATGGGAAATGGCCTTGCGCGATGCTGGTTGGCGTGTGACAAAAAAAGTGGTGCTTGTCGTTTTGGGACAGCCTGCCAGTATCTTTGTTGCTGAAAAAGCACCATAAAACGAGGTATAACCTCATCTTTTATGAAATTGTAAACAAAACAAACGTGTTATAGTAAGTGAATAGACATTTTGTATATGTGAAAGGAGACTACTCCCTTGGGTAGCGCAACAACTGCCGATTTTCGTAACGGCATGGTTATACGATACAATGGTGAATTGTACACGATCACTGAATTTCATCACGTCAGCCCCGGAAACTGGCGTGCATTCGTTCGCACGAACTTGAAGAACCTCAAGAACGGACGTGTCATTGAGCAGCGTTTCCGCGCGGGGGAAGACATCGACGAGGTACGCGTCGAGCATCAGAACTGGCAATTCCTGTATGTTGATGGTGATGAATATGTCTTTATGAATACAGAGACCTACGACCAGCAGCCCATTCCAAAAGAAATGTTGGGCGATGCAATCAAGTTTCTCAAAGAGCAAGACGAGGTAGAGATGCTTGTGGATGACGACAAGATTATCGCCGTTGAACTGCCAAACTTCCTGGAACTCAAAGTCGAAAGTGCCGAGCCTGGAGTACGTGGCGACACCGCGAACAACGTGACCAAGCCTGCTACTTTGGAATCAGGAGCGGTAGTCAACGTTCCTTTGTTTGTCAATCCTGGTGACAAAGTACGTATTGATACACGTACCGGCAAATACGTCGAGCGTGTGAGATAATTTGCTTTCATAAAACAGGGAGCACTGCGTGGAAAAAACGTTTTTTCACACAGTGCTCCCTGTTTATAATCTTTTAGGCACGTTGGTGCGCGACGAGATGAATACCATTCTTAGGACGAATTGTGATCGTGGGTACGAGTTCGAGAGGCTCCTGTGATGCACGGGTAAAGCTCCACTTTTGTGCTAGGGTAGCAAAGACAAGGCGTGCCTCCACCATTGCGAAGACATTACCAATGCAAAGACGTTGCCCTCCTCCAAAAGGAAAATAGGCATAACGCGGAATTGGTTGCTTTGATGCTTTGTCCCAGCGTTCGGGTTGGAAAGCCTCTGGCTCTGTATAGTACTGCGCGTCATGATGAACTACCCACGGCGAGAGCAACACAACCGTACCAGGAGTAATAGGATAGCCACCAATTTCGTCCGCGACTTTGCAATCACGGAAGATACCCCAAACTGGAGGATACAGCCGCATCGCTTCTGTTACCACCTGTTCCGTATAGGGAAGGCTTTGTAAATCGTCCATTGTTGGTGCTCTACCTGCTAGTACGCGTTCAAGTTCCTCATGCAGTTTTACCTCAACATCAGGATGTTCTGCTAATAATAGCCATGTGTAGGCCAATGTCAAAGCAACTGTTTCATGTCCTGCGATATAGAGATTAACCACCTCATCGCGCAATTGCTTATCCGTCATTCGACTGCCATCTTCATCTTGTACACGGAGCAGCATGGAAAGCAGGTCGCCAGTATCCACATCTCGTCGTCTATGTTCGCTAATAATTTGCTGGATGATCGTATCAAGTTCCTTAAGAGCAGCATTGTATTGTCGATTGCCAGAAGTGGGCAACCAATCAGGAAACTGAATCGGGCGTACTGCTGCCGCGCTTACTTGATCTATCAGGATATCAAGCACACGACCAATTTTTTGCGCGTCGTCCGCTAACTCGGTATCGAAAAGCGTTTTGAGGACAATTTCAAGCGATAGCTGCATCATTGCGTCATGAACGTTAAGTGTTTCACCGTCATTCCAACTCGTCGCCATTTGTTGTGAAAGCTGCACCATAGCATTGCCATATGAGGCGACGCGTTTATGATGAAATGTTGGCTGCATCAGACGACGTTGACGAAGCCATAAATCTCCCTCGCTAAAGAGGAGTCCGTTGCCAAATAGACTTTTCCGGCGCTGCGTAAATCTGGATTTCTTATATCTATCATTGTGTGTTACCAGCACATGTTCTATGTGGTCTGGATGACTAAGCATATAAAGTGGTGTTGTTCCCAAACGGATTTGCATAATAGAGCCATATTCTTGAGCACACCGTTGCAGGTATGCCAAAGGCTCCAGTACAAACTCGCGTGCGTTGCCAATAAATGGCTCTCCTTTGGGACCAGGAGGAACTGTTGTTGATGTGGTGGTAGCCATAGCTTGTTTGTTTCTGCTTCCTAAAAAGATGTAAGATGGAAGAACATTTTCATGTGCTCTACAGAGATGATAGCACTTTTAAGCAGGACATGCGTAAAGAAGACAGGTGCCACTTAGTGCCATACGAAGAACGTATACAATAGGGACGCTATTTCATAGAAGATAGGTATATGGATGGATACGAGTGCAACTTTACTTACGACTGGAAGTATTATTATTGGTATCGCCGCCTCGCTTGCGGTGCTACTCGTACTTGTGACGATGAGCTACCGAAAACGGCGTGTGGCTGCTTATGAGGATGAACAAGAACTCCCCAAAAAAGATAGAACAAGCGAGGAAGAGACGCATGGCAAATCCACAACATCTTGATCTACTCAAGCAGGTGGCATTTATGCGAAGCTTGAAAACGTTTCAATCTTATTTTGCGTGCTTCGGTGTCAACTATCAACCATCTTGATACGTGGTACTTAGCGAGAATGCTACTTTATGCAGGAAGCAGAAGTACATGTTTGTGGAAAGAAGGAAGAAAGTATGACACAGGACCAGTCAAGCTCACGTTCCTCTCAGGAACCTCAGTCTCAGCAATCAACAGTACAGGAATCAGACTTGCAACGTCCCTCGCAAGCGAGTGCTGAATCATATCGTGGAAGTGGCAAGCTTCAAGGGAAAGTTGCGCTTATAACAGGTGCCGATAGTGGTATTGGTCATGCCGTTGCTGTTGCTTTTGCGAAAGAGGGCGCGGATGTTGCTATCGTATATCATGATGCACACGAGGATGCGCAGCAGGTCAAACAGCAAATAGAGGCACAGGGACGAAAGTGTCTCACGATTGCAGGTGATGTAGGTGATGAAAACTTTTGTCAGCAGGTGGTGGAACAAACGGTAAGTACACTTGGGACATTGAATATCCTGGTAAATAATGCTGCTGAGCAACATCCACAGGAGAGCATTGAGCAGATTAGTGCGGAACAACTTGAGCGCACATTTCGCACCAATATCTTTTCGATGTTTTTCATGGTGAAGGCAGCACTAAAACATTTGAATAGTGGTAGCACAATCATCAACACGACATCCGTTACAGCATATCAAGGAGCTTCTAGCCTGCTCGACTATGCCTCAACGAAGGGAGCGATTGTTGCCTTTACTCGCTCTCTTTCTCAGTCGCTGGTTGAAAAGGGCATTCGCGTGAATGGAGTTGCTCCTGGACCTATCTGGACACCACTGATTCAGCAAACGATGCCACAAGAGCAGGTGAAACAGTTTGGAAAAGACGTGCCAATGCAGCGTCCTGGACAGCCTGATGAACTTGCTCCATCGTATGTGTTTCTTGCATCCGACGATAGTTCCTATTATGCGGGTCAAATTCTTCATCCAAATGGCGGTACTGTTGTAAACGGTTAGGCACGTTCAAGTATAGAGAAAGGAAGCAAGAGTAGCATCGAGTGAGGTAGGAACACAATCAATTG
>CAXUIS010000074.1:4876-19493 GCA_964250915.1 uncultured Ktedonobacteraceae bacterium
TTCTTGTCTTACTCCACAAATATTATTGTGTCTATCCCCTCACTCGATGCTACTCTTGCTTCCTTTTTTAAATGTTAGAGATACTGGGCAAGAAAGGCCCATACATGAGGACCAAGTACAAAGAGACCGATAATTACCGAAAGTATAGCGTTGAGCAAAACTGCTCCTGCCGCAACGTCTTTTGCGATTTTTGCGAGTGGATGATAGGTGGGAGAGGCTAGGTCAACGCAAATCTCTATCACCGTGTTGAACATTTCCGCGACAAATACGCCTGTGATAGCCACAAAAATCATAGCAAATTCAACCGCAGAGATATGAAAGAAAATACTAACAAGAATAGCAAGTATTGCAATAACAATATGCACACGAGCATTACGCTGAGTGCGAAGAGCGTACCACAGTCCATGAAAGGCGTAGCCAAAGCCTGCAATAAATTTAGCCCACTCACTCTTTGATGAGTGGACTATTGGTGGTGGGGTTTGACTCATCCTGCTTATGCCTTTTGCCCCACCGCTTGCAAGACCGCTTGTTGAATGCTTACCATCGCTTGATAACCAACTTCACTTTGGTCGTCGTAGCCCACGAGATGTAACACGCCATGCGACAGGAGGTAGAGCAATTCATAGACAGGTGTATGGCCTGCATCTGTTGCTTGTTGTGCAAGTGTGGGCCAAGACATAACAACATCACCAAGGTTCATTATCGCGTCTGGTGGTGTAACAAATGCCGGTACTTGCGGCTTTGTTTGTGCTGCTTCCTGATCTTCAGAGGGCATCCATAATTGTTCTGGTGGAGCTTGTACAAGCGGCACATCTAACAGTGGAAAAGAGAGTACATCGGTTGGCTTGTCCTGCTCACGATATTGTTTATTCATATCGCGGATGCCTTCGTCATCGGTAACTAGCAACGTGAGCATGACTGGTTGAGTAATATGTACCGCTTGCAACGTTTGAGCCACAACAGCATCCACGGGAGCAGACGATAGTAACGCCTCAATAGAGGCATTTTGCTGATCGTTTCCGGTAGAGACATAAAGTTCTATTTGAGAATGTTCAGACATACCATAAACCCTCACTTCTGACGCCTAGGAGTGCTCCTTAGGTGCTTATTTTGAGATCAAAAAGAGGTAAGTCCCTTAGTTTTGCTACCCATGCGCAAAAATTATAGTGTAGCTTTAGGTACGAGTCAAGCCCTGTGCCTCCATCTTGACTCGTGTTTCTTGTACAGCTTTTCTGCTGAAGGCGAGAGTAAAGACGACGAAGCCAATAACAAGCAAGCTGACAAGACTAATAATGCGGTCCAATACAATTGCCGCGGCTGTGTGGTTGGCGACATCCGCACCTTGATAAAACAGAGCAATCATTGCTACCATGCCACCTTCGACGAGTCCAACACCTCCGCCTGTCGCTGGAACTACTGTTAGCAGTGCTTCACCTAATCCAATAAAGACACTGGCAGCAAGAATATGTACAAGGTTGCCAGGAATTAAGCTCAATGATAGAGCGACGAAAAAGAAGCGTAATGCCTCACAAATCCATACACCTATAGTAAGACCTGTTAATAAAGGAAGACGACGGAACGAACCAAGCATACCTTCTTGTAGATGGTAGTATTGACCCCGAAAACGTGTAGGAACAAGCTTAGCGATAGGCTCACGTGCCTGTCGAAGCACGAAAAGAGCCGCTATACCAAGGAGGACAGCACCTAGTGTGATTTCCAATGCTAAACGTAACTGTGAGGGTAGATTTTCATGCAGGCTGATAATAATAGCAGGAATGAAGAGCAGCAGGAGCACAATTAAATCTAGGAGCCTCTCTGCTAAAACCGTGCCAACTCCTCGTGATACAGAGACTTTTATCTCTTGTCGCAGAAGGTAGGCGCGATAAAGATCACCTAATTTAGCGGGCACAATCGAGTTGGCGAAGAAGGAAATATAGACAATTTCTACAATCTTCCAGAATGGAGGCAGGTGTATTCCATTCTCTTTTGTAAAACCCACGTTTTGTAAAAGAATACGCCAGCGTAATGCTCTTAGCGGAAACGATGCATAATAGATGAGAAATGCTATCAGGAAGAAGAGCAGATTCGCTTGTTTTAGCGTTGCCCATGTTTGTTTGGGATCGATATGTGCTTTCTGTGCAAGATAGACGAGGAGAGCGATAACAACGACTAGTGGCACAATAGTACGCCAATTGAGAAGTCGTGAACGTAGTGATAATTGCTCCCTGCTAATCTCGTTCTCTTCCTGTTGCAAAAGTGCTACTTGTTTTTGATCTATTGTTTCAATGTGCTGAATTCCTTCGTTTGCTATAGGAGTGTTGGGAGCGTCATCTTGCATCAAACATGCCTCCCATTACTATCCACCTCTGAATGTACGCCTGCAAGACGGATAAGAGCAATGAGTAGTAATGCGAAAAGAATAGTCATTCCATGCACATAGAGATCGTCCACGAGATTATGAACACAAACGCTTATTAAAGCAGCGAACAGCCCTATTGCTAGTGCTCGATCATTGGTAAAAATGCCCAGTATGTTTGATGCTTGCAGCATTGATAAGCTGGATACCCCCACTTTTGGAATGGCTCGCTCTGCTTTTAATTGCATATATTTTTTACTAATAGCTCTATATGCACGGCCTCCAGCGACAAACATTGCAGTTAGGAGAAGCACGAAGGTCGTTAAGCCGATAATCCCTGTCTCTGCCGAGATATTGATATAGTAGTTGTGCGCGTGATCTAGCGAGTTGACAAAGATGGTGACGTGATAGGGAGCGTAGGCAGTTCCATAATTTCCAATACCAACACCAGTAAAAGGATGAGTCAGAAACATATTGATGCCTGCTATCCAGTGAGCGAGGCGTTCCGCCGTCGAATAATCTTGTGCGCTAGGAGACGTAAACGAAATAGCGACGAGTCCAAGCTTACTCAATATTGGTCGTGTAAGGCGCTGAGGAATTACACCTGCAAGAAGGGCTGCAATCAGTACCAGTAGACCAACTCCAGCGACAGCGGCTAGTTTGCGAAGTTGCGGAAATCCAACAACAAAAATGAAGAGGATAGCAACAGCGATTGCTATCTCACCACCATTTGATCTTGTAAGATACTCAGCCGCTCCTAGTAAGACTGCTACTGTTCCTGCCAAAATACGTGTTGCCCAGTTGCGCCCTAGCAACAGCAGCGAAATCGCGATGGGCAACGACATGTTGATGTATCCCGCGTAGGGATTGGGCTGGTTAAACGTTCCATAGACACGTAATCCGCCATCACGAATAAATGATTGTGGTCCTAAATTAAGAAAATTTTGTGCATAGCCATAAAATGCCTGTGAAACACCAGCAAGCAACATAACTACAACCAGTATCCATATCTGCTTGCGCGTTCGTAAATACCTTGCACCTAGCAATAGTACCGCCAGGAACTCAATCCACTTAATAAGCTCTTTTATGCTCGCCGTAACACTTTGCGCTGTTACCGTAGAAATGATCATTGCAAAGAGGAGTGCTACCGCAGCCACTACAAGATAGCGTGGTAGAGATGCCTTCTCTACATCCAGAGGACCAACTCTTTGTAATCCTTGTGAGCGTAGTACGAAACTACCTAGCCAACTTGCGATAAGCAGTATAACAAGGATATCCGCACTATTGGCATTAAGTTTACTAAATGTGATAATGTCAAGTGATCCCCACGGTATGGCGATTGGAAGAAGATAGAGGGCCACACGTGGACGTAACAGCGTCCATAGAACAAGTATCAGGTACAGGGGAAGACGGATATTCCAGTAGGAAGAGCTTGGAAGCAGAAGTAGGCAAAAAAGCGCAAAGACACTCCCAAGTAAGCCAACACTATTTGCGAGTGTGACTTGTCCACGTATACTAGCGAGAATTTCTGCCGCGCGTGATCGACGTGAAACAGCTTGCCCTATCTGGTTTATAGTAGGGTTATACATACGTATGCATCTCTATCTCTAAATTTTAATCTCATATAGAACCGTTAAGAGACTGTTGAAAGATGAGTTGTATGACTCCGAAACCACTCTATCGTGCGCCGGAGTCCATCTTCCATAGGAACATTCACATGCCAGCCTAACGTATTCTGTGCTTTCCCTATATTAGGACGGCGGCGTTCGGGATCGTCGATGCGGCTCGACTCGTAAACAATAGGAGAAGATGCCTCACAAAGGCGGATAATGGTTTGCGCAAATTCAAGCACTGTATGTTCTTCAGGATTGCCTAGATTAAACACTTCACCAGCAGTTTCTGGTTGAAACATGGCACGAATAAGGCCATCGACCAGATCGCTGACATAACAAATGCTGCGTGTCTTCTTCCCATCGCCATAAATTGTAAGTGGCTCATTCTTGAGAGCTTGAGTGATGAAGTTAGGAATCATGCGTCCATCATTTACTTGACTATTAGGACCATAGGTGTTGAAGATACGCACGATACGTGCATTCAACTGAAATTGGCGATAATATTCCATCGTCAATGTTTCGCCAAGACGTTTGCTTTCATCATAGCATGCACGAGGACCGATTGGATTCACATTCCCCCAATAGTCTTCGGTTTGCGGATGAACTAATGGATCACCATAGATTTCTGAGGTGGAGGAAATAAGAAACATTGCATGCTGTCTCTTGGCTGCCTCTAGCATTTGATATGTTCCCTGACTATTGACCAGAATAGTTTCTATAGGATGATCCATGTAACCAATAGGGCTTGCCGGGCTTGCCATATGAAAGATTGCATCAGCTTCAAAAGGAAATGGCTGAGTGACATCATGTTGAATAAATGTGAATTGTGGATGATTGCGCAGCACTTCAATATTTTGAGTAGAGCCAGTAAGCAGGTTATCGACGCATAGAACAGTATGCCCTTCGTCAATTAACCGTGTGCATAAGTTGGAGCCAATAAAACCCGCTCCTCCGGTAACAACGATTTTCAAAGAAATAGACCTCCGAAAACTATAAAAAGAAAGTATATGTTATTTGGTAGATACTTCTTACTATATTGTATCTCAATGGCAAGACGAATTGGTACTGCTAAGGTAACGACGTAGGAAAATAGTTAAAGAAGATACATAATTTGTATCTTCTCTCTAAAAGAACGCATAAATGACTCAAAAGAATGCGGATTGTATGGCTTTTTGGACTCTTATCCTAGCCGAGACTGTCGATATTTCCATCGACGATACAACACTTCGTCTCCCCAACTCAAAAATCCGCTTGTTGTAAAGCCGTGGATGATGATAACGGCTAGTAGAGAACGTGGATTTGGTTGCGAGAGATAGACGAGGCTAAACACAAGACTAGCGAGTCCTACACCGCCAACGCTGCGCCAACTCCATTTGCCAAGACGATGGTATAGCGTATACGCTGCTGTACTTACTAGCCATCCAAACCAAAATTGTCCTGTCCACTGCGTTACAGCAGCTAGCATAAAGCCGCGAAAGAAAAGCTCTTCGACTGGTCCATTGATGAGTAAGTAAAAAACACCTTGAAACAAGTGGTCGTTGAGTGTGGGCCAGCGAAACCACGGTCCGACAATAAGCATACGATAGGTTGCAGCAAACGCAGCCATTGCAGTTCCTACAACAAGTCCTATTATAAGTTGTTGTGGTACATCGTGTAGGGTTAAGCCTAAAAACGATAGAGGGAGGTGCAAAAAGGCAATATAGAGAAAGGGAACGGCTCCCATTGGAAGAATGCGCATCAAAATATCAGGCCACATCCACCGCCACGAATCAGTAACTGTAGAACGAGCAACTTGCGTTGATTGTACCGATGACACGTTTGAACCTCTCCTGGGTAAAAAAACCTTCTGTGTTGATGTAGCCACCGAAACCACCTACTTTTTAATCTATCCATTTATTGTTAAATGAATGTTAAGTAAGTGTAATACAATCGGTAGTTACTTGTCTAGTGTGCTTATGCTTCGAGTTGGGTTAATCCCTCCTCGACCTCTTCTCTTGAAAGATTACCTTGCAGCAAATCTGCATCATTTTTTGCACGTAGGCGTCTATAAAAAGCCGATCCGCGTTCTTTGAACGCATTATTTGCTGTATCCGCTTCTATAATCTCGAAAAGTATATTTTCTGCTTTATCATATTTGCCAATTTGCTCATAGTAAGGAAAAAGCTTTTCTTTCATGGCAAGCGGCAACTCATAGTCTTCGAGTTTGGTAAGTAGCTCTTCTATATCGTTGTACAGGGTGATATCTTGCACAGTTGCTTCATGTGAAAGAGCAAGCAAGTACAGACCTAACGATTTAAGATAGCGATAATAACTTTCGTTGCTATTGCCAACCTCTTGATATATCTCGCCCTCGGCTTTGAGTAACACAGCAATCCACAGGCATTTATCTACATTCAGCATACCTAGTGGAGAGATTGCTTGTATAAGCATGTCGTCAGAGACGGAATTGATGAAGCTTGAGGTAAGCCCTGTCATTTGGAGCAGCATATCATCAGCATAAATCAGTGCCTCTTCGTGCTTGTTATATTCACGCAAGCGAAGAATAATTGCTAGTGCCCGACCAAATTTCTCCGCCATGCGAAGAATGTAATCTTTGTTAATCATGTAATTCTTCTTACCAACTTGACACCACATAACAGGGGCAAGCCCTGTCACTCCTATATACAAACTCATACGAGTCACGTAGTGACAGGAAGTATAGGAGTAACAGGGCTTGCCTCTGTCATGCTCCCCTTGCTTACTACTACGCCAGTTTTGCGATTGCTTGCTCGATACGTTTCATGCTAACCTCGCGTCCAAGCACCTCCATCATAGGAAAGAGGGGTGGTGTCGCATTGCTTCCACTGACCGCCACGCGAAGAGCACCGAAGAACTGCCCACGCTTTAAACTCAGCGTTATGCCTAGTTCGTCCATCGCCGACTCCATAACGGAACGTTCCCATTGCTCTAAACTTGTTAAGTGATCACGCGCTTGTGTAAGTGCATCGAGTGTCCGTGCGATATCCATGCCCTTCTGAATGAGCATCGGTGCATCATATGTCAGTTCGTCCTCAAAGAAGAAATGTGCCTTGGTTGCATCGCTTAGCATTTTGAGTCGCTCTTGCTCAAGTGCCAACACCCGTTGTGTATATTCAGGGTCTAGTGGTCGTCTCACGCTATCAGGAAGTCCACCCTCTGCTTCTGGACGCTCAAGATATGGCAGTGTGCGCTGTGTCAGCTCATCAAGTGACAAATTGCGAATATACACGCCATTCATCCATGTTAACTTCTCAGGGTCATAAATGCCAGAGGCGATACCAATTCGCTTCAGCGAGAATGCTGAAATCAATTCTTCGCGTGTGAGTATCTCTGTCTTGTCGTCGTAGGACCAGCCAAGCAGTGCCATGAAATTGAACACAGCTTCCGGGAGATAGCCGACTTTCTGCAAGTCCGACCAAGCAGGTGCATCTTTACGCTTACTCAGCTTTTTTTTGTCTTTTCCCAGTACCGTGGGAACATGATAGAAGAGCGGGACCTCCCACCCAAGTGCATTGTATAGCTGCACATGCAGTGGTGAGCTTGATATCCACTCATCACCGCGCAACACGTGAGTAATTTCCATGAAATGGTCATCGACAAGGTGTGCTAAATGGTAAGGAGGAAGGCCGCTTGTCTTGAGAATAATCATGTCATCCAGATTTTCATTTTTGAAAACCATATCGCCATGAATCTCATCGTGTACAACCGTCTCGCCATCAAGTGGCATTGCAAAGCGCACCGTCCATGTGAGACCAGCAGCCTCGTTTGCGGCTCGCTGGTCTTTCGTTAAGTAGCGGCAGTGGCGGTCATAGCGTGGTGGTAATTTCTGGGCCTCTTGTGCTTTACGCATCGCATCGAGCCGCTCTGGTGTGCAGTAGCAGGGATAGGCATGACCCGACTCGATAAGCTGGTTAGCATATTGCTGATAGAGAGCCTTGCGCTGTGTCTGGTAGTAAGGACCGTAGGGACCGCCAATAATTGGACCCTCATCAACATCCATGCCAAACCAATTTAAGCCCTCGAAGAGAAAATCGACCGCTCCTACTACTGTGCGTGCTTCATCCGTATCCTCAATACGTAGAATAAATTGGCCTCCGGTATGGCGGGCATAAAGCCAGCTAAAGAGTGCGGTGCGAAAGCCACCAATGTGCTGAAATCCGGTAGGGCTGGGAGCGAAGCGCAAACGAGGCACCCTCTTGTCTTGAGATGTCTGCTGCTCCTGTGTGCGGTCGTCAATCTGTGTCATAAATCTAAAAACCTTCTCCTTGTCATCTTCAACTATTCTCATTTATTGTAACATAGTGTGGTAACATGTGGAAAGCAGTTTTTTATACATGGGGAACATAATGCTATGAGCGGTCTATCATCAATCATTTCACGTCTCTTACCCATTACTTCAACCATCTCATCTTCTCAGGAAATTCATATAGCCGATCACTCTCTACACGAACTCGCAAAACACTATGGTACGCCGCTTTATATCTTTGATCGTGCGACAATTATTGATGCTTGTCAACGATATCAGCAAGCGTTTAAGATGTATTACTATGCATCTGATGTCCATATGCTGTATGCATCCAAAGCGTATATTTCACCACTTATTGCGCAGGTAGTGGCAGAGCAGGGCTTTGGGTTAGATATCGTGTCTGGCGGAGAATTAGCGGTAGCACAAAGAGCAAGATTTCCAATGGAGCACATTTCGTTTCACGGTAATAATAAATCTGAGGCGGAACTACGGGCAGCACTCAAGCTAGGGGTAGGTCGTATCATCTTGGACAATTGGAGTGAGATAGAACGAGTAGCACGTCTTGCACAGGAACTGCATATACATCCTGCTGTCTTACTGAGAGTCGCTCCTGAAGTAGAAACGGATACGCATCGTTATTTACAAACAGGGCACTCTTCCTCAAAATTCGGTTTCGCTCTTGCCGAGGCAAAGGCGGCGAGTAAGCATATCTTACAGGAAACGCAGTTACGTCTTGTAGGATTACATGCTCACACGGGAACGATGCTACGCGAGGTACGCCCTTATCAAGAGTGTTTAGCGTGTTTGCTTCGACTTGCAGACGAGATACATGATGAGACAGGATGGTGGCCCGAAGAAGTGAGTCCTGGCGGTGGATGGGCTATTGAAACGATTGACACAATGAATACAACAGCAGTTCCATCCGTTGAACGTTTGGCACAGGCGTTACATGCAAGTATGGAGCAGAGTATAGCTCAAACTGGTAAGGTTCTTTCCGCTCCTACGCTCATTCTTGAACCTGGACGCTCAATTATTGCGCGTGCAGGAGTGGCTATCTACAGTATAGGAGCACGGAAAACTACCGCCAGTGGTGTTACTTACCTCTTTGTTGACGGTGGTATGGCGGATAACATTCGTCCAGCTTTATATGGTGCTGTTTACACTGCCCTACCTATAGAAGATATTGCTCGCCCTGCTGAGGAGACAGTTTGTATCTCTGGACGGTACTGCGAGTCAGGTGACATGCTCATTGAGAAAGTACAGTTGCCACATATGCAAGAGGGTGAGTATCTTTTGCTTCCAACAGTGGGTGCATACTGCTTGCCAATGGCAAGTAACTACAACCTCGTTCCGCGCCCTGCCGTACTACTGATAGATGAGAAGCGAATACTTCCAATGGAACGTAGAGAAACATATGACGATATATTAGCTCGTTACAGTAGTGTATAATTAAGAGCATTGTCATGGGAGTACGAACCAATGCTAAATGAGCCGCGCAGCTTTCAGCAGAACGATACAACATCTATAGATGAGCACGACGAGCCTACTGAGCCTATACGTCGTGCGGATGTTGATGCGTTTGTTCCTACTATCCCAAACACCATTTTACCACCTGATGAAGAAGATGTGCCTTCTCCAAAAACATCAACACAACCGTTTCCACATCAGTATGTTCAGCAACCTGCGTCCATACAAGGCAGTTCTCAACACATGCAGCCTTTCGTTCCCTCGTATCCTGTCTTGCCTGCGAAACCAAGTTTTTCAGGCGAAAATGTACCAGTAGCACAGCCAGAAGCGGTAAATCGCATGTCTCAACAAAAAAGAGCACGCAGAAACATAGTACCGCTTACTGTCGGGATGTGCTTTATTGCAATTCAGACGCTGCTGTTGTTTCGCTTCTTACTCAAGCTATTGAGCATTTCCTCTGACAACGCCTGGGTTGGGGCAGTTTATGAGGTGAGTAATGTGTTTGTACTGCCGTTCCGTGTTGTTTTCTTACAACTAGCCATTCCCCTACTTTTCACAGTCGAGTTATATACGTTACTGGCAATTCTTGCCTATGGTATTGTTTCACGTATTCTTGTACATACGTTGAAAGCACTTTTCAAGGCACGCTGAAACGATGGAGTAGTCGCGAAAAAACAAAAGAGTTTGAGAAGACAACTTAGTCTTTCCCAAACTCATCTAATACGTCAAGTGTGTTGATAAAATCACGGTACGCATCCAGATTTGCCTCTTCCTCTTTGCTCACTTCCCCACGCTTTTGCTCTGACCGTGTCAATGGTTTCTGAGGATCGTCGTTTGACTCCAAAGCAACGCCAGCGCGCTCTAGCACACTCTCTTCCACAAAAATAGGCGTCTTCGCACGAACCGCGAGCGCAATAGCATCACTTGGCCGTGAGTCAACCTCAACGTGTCTGCCAGATACGTCAAGCACAAGACGTGCATAGAAAATTTCGTCGATGAGATCGGAGATCACGATGCTTTCCATATTTGCGCCTAGTTCACCAATGACATTTTTCAGTAAATCATGCGTGAGTGGGCGTGGTGAAGTAGTTCCTTGAAGTTCGACGGCAATCGCATATGCTTCTGCTTGCGCTATCCAGATAAACAAATAGCGTTCTTGCTTCGTTGCTTTCAAGATGACCACCCGCTGTTGCGTAGCCAGGTTTATTCGCACGCTCTCAACTGTCATCTCAACCATGTTCTTTTGACTCTCTTTCGTAGTCCCTACATCCGTCGAATAGGTATTACGACTATTGTACACCTCTTGAAGTGTCGGGCGCAAATACTTTGACGTTTTTGATGCATTGACCAATTTGTCCCACGTTTTCCTGTTTGGAGTATAACAAAATCGTCGTAGTATTCCTAGTCCCTTTCCATAAGAAAATACGAAAAGAATTTCTGAAAATCCGTTCCAAAAAAGCTTGTATTGCCTGTCCTGTTGTGGTATGATTTTCTTGAATAGCCGTTCTAGTTTTTTATCAAAAAAAGCGGTTTGTTGTCATGTTTACGTGAAAGGGAACGTTCTCTTGCATACTATGACAGTATACATGCAGATGATGAAGACGAGCGGTAACGGGTGGTGGGGCAGGGAAAAGATATAGGTAGGTGTGTATTAGAAAGGCAGGAGCGAATCCATGTCGTCAGAGCAAGCTAGCGAAATACAACGCAAGATGTACGACTTTATAGAGAAATACATCAAAGCGGAGGGCATGCCCCCCACAAATAGAGAAATTGGGCGGGCGATGAACATTGCCAGTACTGGGCATGTAGACTATCATCTTACTATCCTAGAAAAGAAAGGTATGATTTCACGGCAAGAAAAGAAGAGCCGTGGCATCAAGTTGACCAAGCCAAACAACGGTGTGGCGATCAAGGGAACTATTGCTGCTGGTCAGCCTTTAGATATCTTTCCATCAGAGGAGCAGCAAACGATTAGCGTTGGCACAGGTCTTGTTGATGCTGAAAATGCCTTCGCGTTGGTTGTGAAAGGTCGCTCGATGATCGAAGATCACATTTGTGATGGTGATTATGTAGTGGTCAAGCCACAATCCACCTGTCAAAATGGTGATATTGTTGTCGCCGTTCACATGCAGGAAGGTGTTGAGGGTAGTGCAACACTAAAACGCTTCTTCCAAGAAAAGGATCACGACCGAGTGCGTTTGCAGCCTGCGAATTCAGAGCTAGATCCAATTCTGATTCCGCGCAACATTTGGGACCGTGAGTGGCAGGTGCAAGGAAAAGTAGTAGCGATTTTCCGTCAGTGTGGTAATGCTGCCTGATTGTTCGCAACCGTCTTAGCTTGCTCAATACTTCATCAACTACTTTCTTCTGCTCTCATGATGAGTGATAAAGAAAAGCGCGTTCAACCTACAAGAAAATAAGCACTTGTAGGTAACGCGCTTGGCCTCTTTTGAGTCTCCGCATCTATTTTCGCTATTAATGCCCATTTTGCGGCTCTTCCTCTTGAACTCTTTCTCTAAGAGTGCTATACTTCGCTGTAATAGTATATCTTATAGTACAAACTAATTGTTACGCCTGTAGGGTGGAAGCGAAGAAAGGAAGCATATGAAGGCTGTTGCCGTAGCATTGGTACTCATTGCTGGTGCCGCAGTAGTTCTTTGGTATGGTAATACGCTTAACTCCTGGGTCCTTGGTGGTTTAATTGGTGGTTTAGCAGCCTTGCTTCTCAGCATCCCCATTTCCCTCACGCTATTTTCTTACCTCTCGAAGCGACATGATGATCGTCTTCAGACCGAAGAACAAGAAGAAATCGCACTGGCACGAGAAAATGACTACCCAAATATTCCTGCTCGTATAGCAAAAAGACCACGCGAAGTAGAAAGCTATGTCGTAACGGACGAGACTTTTGAAGATGATTGGCAAGATGAAGAGGTATACGCTCCTCGACAACCGCGTGCACTCCCTGCGCCGCCACCACAACGACAGGAAGCCTTGCAGCAAAATCGAGGAAGTCGAAATTCTGATCGATTACCAGTACCGCAACAAGGTACATATATACCTGCTCAAAGAACACAGCAGGCACGACCAAAAGGAAAAGAAACAACTGTCTTACGTCCAACTACCAAAAAAATCAATGCAGTCGGCTATGAGCCAACTTCTGCACTTAGTCATCATCGTTCGGAAGCTTTGCGCACTGCACGTCTGGAGGCTGCGCAACAGAGGCAGGATGAAGAGGTAGAGGTGATACCAACAAACAATCCGAAACGAGGCTTATCAGTGCGTCCCAATCAGGCATTAGCAAAGCAAAGCGATCAAACGAGTATTCGATCACCCCGTCCTTCAAGACAATTACCACCGCAAGCACCGCCACAACGACCAGCACGACGTATTGTTGATTCGACACCATCACAACACGTTGAGAGTCGTTCTCAGTCTTTTGAGGGTGAGCAAGCTGGAAGACCTCAAAGAAGAGAACCACAGACAGATTATATTTCACATCATCTTCCTCAAACAGGTCCTGTTCGACGACCAACTCAGTCAGAGCAGCAATCGGCTCGTTCTGCTCAAGAGTACGAGCAACGTCCAATGGCAGGAGATACAACGGGCAATGTGAATAGGCCACTTGTGCGTCGTGCTCCCTATATGTATGAGGACGATCCTCTGCGCCAAGAGCTTGCACAGCAACTTGATACGCCTACAGTGCGTCGTTCGTCTCGCTTCGATGAAGACGATGAAGGGGAATAAATAGCCCACTAGTTCTTTTTGTACAACTTCTATAGCCTCTTTCCGTAAAGTATGCTAGTATAGTTAAAAGCGTATGTTTACAAGGGAGGCTTTTCATTGTTATCACATATAACTGATACACTAACAACTCTTATTACAAATCTGTATGTTGCGACTGGTTTATTTGGTATACTTCTAGCTATGGCAATCGAAAGTTGCTGTATTCCTCTTCCGAGTGAAATTGTGATGCCACTTGCCGGTATTATGATTGCAAGTGGAAGAATTCTGCATGGCACAAATTCTACCGTGAGCCTCCTATTGGTTGCGCTTGCTGGTGCTATAGGTTGTCTACTTGGTTCAATTGCTGCGTATGGTATAGGCTATAGCGGTGGTCGTCCCTTAATGCTGAAATATGGGCGTTACTTGCTCATTTCTCAGCATGATGCAGACAGAGCGGATGCGTTTTTTCAGCGTTGGGGAAGTGCTACGGCTTTCTTCTCACGTCTCCTTCCTGTTGTGCGCACCTATATTTCCCTTCCTGCGGGCATTTCAAAGATGCCATTTGTAAAGTTTTGCATCTATACCTTTCTCGGTTCTTTTCCCTGGTGTATTGTGCTTGCCTTTGTGGGCATACAGCTAGGTAATCACCTTGATACGTTGAGTCCTATCTTTCATAGCCTTGACGTGGTTATCCTTGTTGCAGTTGTTATTCTTGTTGCACTGTATGTGTGGCGCCATCTTAATAATGATCGCAAAGCACGTGCTGCTGTGGTTGCTCAAACGGGTGGTCAGGACTTGGGACAGCAGAATGTGTCTCAATCATGGCAACAGCAGAACACCTCGTTCTCACAGAATCAGTATTCACAGCCACAGAACCTTCAGCAAGGTCAGTACCAGCCGTGGACCCAGAACCCACCACAGGGTCAATATCAACAACCGCAGAATCCTCAGCCACAGCAAGGTCAATATCAACAACAGCCTCAACCACGACAATTTCAACCGCAACAGCAAGGAAATACACCTGAATGGAATCAACAATCATTTCCACCACAGCAGAATTGGCCTCCCGCGTCAGATGATCGTACAATACGACGCTAAATGATACAAAAGTTACTATTAGCTCATGTGACACGGAGACTAGGGCACCCGCAAGGGGATGCCCCTCCCATATAACGAAATTGCTTCCTAGATGCT
>CAXUIS010000075.1:0-19378 GCA_964250915.1 uncultured Ktedonobacteraceae bacterium
GGACCAGGCGTTGCCGAAACATACAATGCTTGCTTGACATGTCGCTCAAACTCGGCAAAGGTCAAAGGACGATTATCCAATGCTGATGGCAAGCGGAAGCCATAATCGACGAGCACCTGCTTACGCGAACGATCGCCTGCGAACATACCGCGTACCTGTGGTAAGGCGACGTGTGATTCATCGACCACGAGCAGATAATCATCCGGTAAGTAGTCAAGCAGTGTCCACGGTTGATCGCCTGCCCCACGTCCCGCAAGATGGCGCGAGTAGTTCTCGACACCGGAGCAGAAGCCAGTTTCGCGCAACATCTCGATATCGAAATTTGTGCGCTGCTTTAAACGAGCCTCTTCGAGCAACTTCCCCTCAGCTTGAAGTTCTTTCAGACGCCACTCTAACTCGTTCTCGATCAGATTAATCGAGGCATTGAGACGCTCTTGTGTCGTGACCCAGTGCTTTGCGGGGTAGATATCGAGCCGTTGACGCTTGCCCAGGACCTCACCGGTCAATGGGTCAATCTCTGTCATGCGCTCGATTTCGTCTCCGAAGAACTCAATACGTACCGCGACATCTTCGTATGCTGGAAAGATTTCCAACACGTCGCCGCGCACGCGGAAACGTCCACGAACAAAGTTCGCATCATTGCGTTCATACTGAATCTCGTTGAGGTGGCGCAGTATCTTATCACGTCGTCGTTCGTCGCCCACTTTGAGCGTCAAGACGACTTGCCCATATTCTTCTGGACTACCAAGGCCGTAGATACAGGAAACGGAGGCGACGATGAGAACATCTTTGCGCTCGAAGAGGCTACGAGTCGCTGAGAGGCGCAGCTTCTCGATCTCTTCATTGAGCATACTCTCTTTCTCGACATAGGTATCCGAGCGTGCTATGTATGCTTCTGGTTGATAATAGTCATAATATGAAACGAAGTATTCGACAGCATTATTGGGGAAGAATTCTTTATATTCGCTATACAACTGTGCCGCAAGTGTCTTATTTGGTGCAAGCACAATCGTTGGCTTCTGCACCTCTTCGATGACCTTTGCTACCGTATATGTTTTGCCACTACCCGTAACGCCTAGCAGGGTTTGATGTTTATCGCCGCGTCTAATACCTTCGGCAAGTTGTCGAATCGCTTCTGGTTGATCGCCGGTAGGTTGAAATGGGGCCTCTACCTTAAATTCTGGCATGGTCTCGTTATCCTTGAGTAGAATATTTTTTCTAAGTATTTCTCTTATTATACCACCTTTTGGCGTAAAATATTCCATTGAACCGTTTTCTTGTGTGTGAACCGTGATATAAAAGACTATCCTACGTAGGGAATCATTATGCAACGCACGTCTGTGGGCGCAATGAATTGCTGCCCCTACCGAGGACCTATTCTATCTTACTCTTATCTTGGAGGTTTTCTCTATGTCTTTTCTTTATAAAAACCTATGGTCTCGTTCGCTTAGTGGACGGACAATCGCTGGGATGCTTGGTCTCCTGCTTCTACTTGCTCCGCTTGCTAGCTGTGGAGGTGGAACGCAACCACCACTCTTCACGACCCTCAATCTTGGTATTCCTACTGAGGCGATGAACTCGCCGATTGCAGGGCAACTGCCAGGTAACACCGAGTTGCATGTGCGTGTCACATTTAAGCTGGATCAGAACGCGCTTCAAAAAATGCAAAATCAAAAGATACAACCAGGTCAAAAGTCTAACCTGGAAAATGCTGCCAGTAAAGTTGGTATTGATGATGGAACGTATCAGAAAATCAAGAATTTCTTCAATCCGTCTGGCATTGCTCTAAAACTAAGTAAACTTCGTACTCATCTCGCTATTGATGCGAAGGCGAGTACAATCGCAAAGCTGCTGCAAACAACATTCGTGGTACATAGCTATCATGGTACAACTTTCTATGCACCAAAAACAGCACCGAAAGTACCATCATTTTTTGCAAACTCTATCGACGTAATCACAGGACTTGATAACTATAGTACCAAACCACAACATGATTTCACTATGCAATTTAACGCACCAGCTCAGAAGCAGCAACCAACTCAGAATTGTCAACCCCTGCAAAACACACTCTTACCAAGAGATGTAGCTGGTGCATATGGGTATGACCAATTGTGGCAACGTGGGTTAAACGGCGAGAATATGACCGTGAATCTCGTGGAGATTGATGGCTCGTATAAGACAGATGTGGATAATTACCTTTCATGCATTAGCTTCAAAGGGCATGTCTCCACCATCAATGTAGATGGTAAACCCTCAGATGCTTTGGGCGAGTCAACGCTGGATATTCAGATGGTTGCTGGCTTGGCGCGTTCTGCGAATATTAAGGTCTATCAGACGGATGGCAACGCAGCTAATGATGTGTGGACAAACGTGAACGATATGCTACAACAAATCGCTGATGATAATGTGAACAATGCAAGCACTGGTAGTGTTGTCAGTATCAGCCTAGGTGCTTCAGAACAAGAAATGTCGTCAAACGACTACCAAGCGATTGATAGCAGTCTGCAACAGTTGACTCGTGCTGAACACATGACTGTGTTTGTCGCAAGTGGTGATTGTGGTGCATTTACCTCGCGTCAGTATGGTGATCTCTCGGTCAGCTTTCCTGCCAGCGATCCATGGTCTACCTCCGTCGGTGGAACGATTCTTCAGGTCGATGGCAATCGAACCAGAACAAACGAGATTGTATGGTCTGATGGATCGAACCAATCTAAGTGTACAAATCAGTGGGGAAGCGGAGGTGGCAATAGTACTGCATTCAGGCGACCATCTTGGCAAAATGCTGCTGGCGTGCAAAACAATTATTCGCGCAACATGCGTCAAGTACCTGACATTTCTGCCGCTGCATACGGCCTCGCGGTATACTTCAAAGGCCGTTGGGGAGCCGTTGGTGGTACCAGTGCAGCGGCACCGATTTGGGCTGCTGGCCTGGCACTTGTAAACGAAGGCATGATTCAGCAGGTACACACGTTCAATTCTGGGTCACAGATGTTCTACGCTGTCGCTAATAAGAGTAGTGGAGGGCAATCATATTATGATGTGACGCGTGGCAACAACCTGTACTATCCGGCAGGCTCCGGTTGGGATTTTGCATCAGGTCTAGGCACGCCTAACCTGCCCAACTTTTATCAAGTCATGAGTAGCATATAGCTGTAGGGACCACGTTTACGGCGTCCACGGTGCAATTTATTGCGTAATATGCAAGTTTTATGGATTTCTACTGTTGTGCTTATAGTCAATGAATTGGCCTCAGACGCCGTAAACGTGGTCCTTACAACCATTTGGTGCTAAACTAACACAAAAATAGTGACACACATCATATGTCAATCCTCTAGCTTATGTTACAGTAGAGATATGTGAACGTCTCTGTAGTAAATATCATGTATCTATGCAAAGGGGATTGACTATGACACAGCCTCCTACGCGTCTTTGCCCGACTTGCGGTATGCCTGTCCCAACTGGACAACGTTTCTGCTCAAACTGCGGTTCATTGCTCAGCGATGAAGGTAATAGACCAACGGCTCGAAGCGGTGAGACGCCTGAAGTATCGGATATGGCGACAAGAGCAACGACACCCACTCCGCCGCCGCCGCCATTTTATGAGGGTCCTGCATATACACAGTATCCGAGGGAGGGATTACAGACTCCACCACCACCACCTTATCAAGGTCAGATATCGGCCCAGTCACCATTAGCTTCTCCTGCGTATGCAACGCCACAGCGAGGTAGTTCTAGTCGTGTATGGCGACGTGTCGGCTGTATTGCTGGTATTGTGCTACTCCTCATTCTCGGTATTTGTGGTGCGGCAGGCTACTTTGTCTATAGAGGAGCCAACACCGTTGTTAGTAGCGTGCAAAAAACCGCAACTGCGACAGGTGGCTATACCAGCAGTAGTGGTGTTAATGGTGTGACGCCAACTGTTGCTCTGGCAGTTACCACTACAATAGGTTCTACAATCACCTATGCTAGCAACGACATGACCATTGTGAACATACAGCAAGCGCAAAGCTTCGCCGATGATAGCAGTACATCACAAGCCACAGGTGTTGCTCGTCTTAACATTAAAGAGCAAAATACAGCATCTCGTTCTGCCGATTTCCTCTATAGTAGTATTGCTCACTTAGTTTTGCCTGATGGAAGTCAGGTTGAACCACTGAATGAGCAGAATAGTGTGTCACCTGACGCCTCGGTCTCGCGTACAAATTGGCTAGATTTTCCTGTTCCTACAACAGTAGACCCACATCAACTTACCTTAGTGTTAGGTACCGTCGATGACGCCCAAATGAGCGTTCCTTTGACCGGAAGTGCTGATCTGACAAAGTACAAGCCAAAGACTTCAAGCCCGAACAAGACGTTTCAGCACGAGGGTTTAAACTGGACGATGACCAGCGCAACCGCGAGTTGGAGTAGCACAGCAGTGCAGGCGAAAAAAGGCATGATGTATGTCACTATTGATTTCAAGATTGACAATCCATCTCAAAACGGAGTTTCAGAATATTGGAATAGTTATATGCGTCTTAAGGGAGGTGGTGTGGTAAGTGCTCCCGACCCAAATACCAATTTTCCAACAGATTTCCCGGCTGGCTCATCAGGAAAAACTGGAAGTGCTATCTTTCTTGTGCCACAAGGTAGTACGTCATACACATTTATCGTTCTTCCTAACTCATCTGGAACGGTACCACAAACCTCTACCGACTTCCAGATTCAATAAGTAGCAAAAACAAGGATACATGTGCATGAGTCTCAGGACTCATGCACATGTATCCTTGTTTTTGCTACTTTTATTTTGCCGTGCTCTGTGTAAGAATTTCTAGCTTGCCTATACCGTTTGTAGTGTTCAGCGTAAGTATGCGCTCGTCGGCAAGCCAGAGAGGGTAGGTCGCGTTTGTCGTAGGAAAGGTGATACGTGTCCCGTGTAGTACATGTGCTGCAAGTGCGCCGCCATCACTGTAAACCAACGTATTATTGTCAGAAGACCAACTCCATCCAAGAAGCTTGTGTTGTAGAACAATTGTAAATAGCTCTTGTTGCTTTACGATATCAATCGTGTGTAATACAGTTTGTGTACCAAGTTGCTCATATGTGAGGTAGTGTCCATTCGGCGAAAAGGCGACATTGCCTACCTCTGCGTTATTTGATAGAGGTAGAGTATGAACGTTGTGTGTGCTGACATCCATAACGTAGATCGCGTGCCCTGGTTGACTGAGCCGTTGTGGTGATGGCGTTTGTCCTGTTGTGGTGACGAATGCAAGCTTCTGTCCATCAGGCGACCACACTAAACGTAGGACAAGCGACGAAATTGGAAGTGTTGCTATGAGCTTGGGAGTTTGTCCTTTGCTAGGTGTCGTACTCCAAAGTTTTGTGACTCCGTTTTCTTGTGTGACATAGACAATCTCCTGGTTCGATGTCGGCGACCAGCTTGCGGCACGGGCTGCATGACCGAGAGTGTCCATATATTGTCCTGTATGGACAAGGGCAAGGAGTGGTTCTGTGACACCTGCTGGATAAATGGTTGTAACCAACGCCGAACCGTCAGGGGACCATGCGACATCGCGCGCATAGCGCATCGCAAGCCGATTGCTATTGTCTGGATTCTTCACATTTGCTGTATACATCACGCCTTGTCCCTGTGCTGTCTGATACACGAGGTGCTGCTGTGTAGGATCGAGCGAGACAAGCTGACCACCATTTGCTAATTCACTAGGTGTGTTTAACGAGCTACTGACAGCATAGTGCGTTGTGGCTGCTACAGGAGGATGAAGTGGAACAGATGAAAACAGGTACGCCGCAAAGGAAAGAATGACAACAAGTGAAGCAACAAACACAAGTGTTGGTGGTGAAAAAAAGGTGTGCTTAGGGCGTGCTGCTATGCGCCGCATCACACGTTCGCGCTGTCCGGGTGTGAATTGTACCTGTGCCGCCTTATTCTGCAATACGTGGGCTATTCGTGTCTCTAGCATCGTCTCAACATCCGTTGCTTGCCTGGAAGTGTGGATTTGTGGTTGAGAGTCTCCTCCATCATGTTCATTCATCACGCTCCTCCCCGATGCATACTAATATGTGTGTTTACACCCTCACGTGTCAACGCTGGGCCTTGTGCTCCTGCTAACTCAATCTGTAAAGCGCGTCGAGTCTTCTCTAACGCTGCTTGTAAACGCTTACGCAGTGTGTTTTCGGCGACACCAAGTGTAGATGCGATCTCTGGCATCGTCATACGGTGATAATAGAAGAGAACAAGTACAACGCGCTGATTGATCGGTAGTTGTGCTATCGCTTGCTCAACATCTAGCCGATCCTCCAGACGTCCTCGTGCGAAATCTGCGCTTTGAATCGAGTCATCTATCGACGTTTGGGTAAACTGTTCACGTAAGAGTGCTGCTTTCCTCGCCCATTGTCGTTTAAGGCTGACTGACTGATTGACCACAATTTTCAGCAGCCAGGCGCGTAAGAATGCTGGCTCACGCAGTTTTGCCATATTCTTCCACGCAAGAAGAAGTGAGTCTTGTACAATATCTTTCGCTGCCTCTTCATCTTGAACAAGAAGATAGGCAGTACGGAGAAGCACATTGCCGTATTGATCAGCAATCATTGCAAAGGCACTTTCATCTCCTGTCAGGCAACGTGCCACTAGCTCTGCTTGCCAACGCCCATCACTATGCTCTGTTTCAGCACCACTGTGTGTATTCTGTTGACTTTGCCGAGAAGCCGGTATCTCTTCGTTGATAACCATATCTTCTTCTGGTAATTCTTGTGACACGTCTCGTACCTCTCATTGAACAAATTATAGAGCAGGGAGAGAGTTCCTTGACCTGTTTCAGACGGTCATGCTCAGGTCATGATGGTATTCTAAATAATCTCTTTGTTACTGCTTTAACGATGTGTTTTTAGAAAAGGGGTAAGGAGTTTTACTACTTTTGTCTAAAGCAAGCGTCTCTATGTCAGAACATCATCGATGCACGTTCATCTTACACTTTAAATAGTGCTACTGCAAGTCATATAGCACTATAAGCTCATCCCCTAATTATGTTCTCGGCTCATCCTTGTGCATATGTAAGTGGCCTCTATATATGCATGAGGATAGCCCGACAAGAGAACAGGATGTCTTGTTTTATATACATAAGGAGACAATCATTGATGCGTGGAAAATATTCTTTCGCAACATTAGTACATCGGAGCACACTACTACTTGGCGTACTCTCGCTTCTAGCTTGTATGGTACTGCAATTTACGCCAGCATCTGCGGCCTCTGCTGCTGACATGGCATACGTACGCGTCGTACACGCTGCTCCCGGAGCGGGAACCGTTGATGTATTTGTCGATGGTGCATCACTACTACCAGGATTTACATTTGGAACTGTAACTGGCTACGTGCCAGTTGCTGCTGGTGCCCACAAAATTCAGGTCGCTCCTGCTGGTAAGGGCATTGGTGCTTCCGTCATTACACAGACAGTTACAGTAAATGCTGGGGTGCCTTACACTGTCGCGGCACTTGGCACTGCTGCTAGTGGTTTCTCGTTAGCCGCATTTGCGGATAACAACCTTGTCTCTGGCAATATGGCGCAGGTTCGTGTCTATCACCTATCACCTGATGCGGGTCCAGTAAATGTCGCTGTCGGTGGTAACACTGTTATCAGTGGCTTGACCTATAAAAACGCAAGTGGGTATCTCTCAGTTCCTGGTGGTGCGTATACATTCAATGTTACCGCAACACAAGCTGGGGCAACCGTACCCGTTTCCGCAACTCTTACAGGTGGTATGGTCTATAGCGTCTTCGCTGTCGGCCTGCTCAAAGGCACACCAGCCCTTGCCTTTAAGCTTGGTGCCGTCGCGGGTGTACCAGGAATGCCCGGTACTGGAAGTGATCCACGCCCTGTTACCTATGCAAGCGGCAGCAATCCATTGCTTCCATGGTTCTTTGGTATGCTTGCCCTCTTCCTGTTTGGCTCTAGCATGGTAGCGCGTCGTTTCGCACTTGCTCGCCAGAAGTAAGAATTGGTAGGGACCGATGTATCACGTCCTTGTCGGCATTTCGATTGCCGACAAGGACGCGATACATCGGTCCCTATTGTATATCTTCTACCCCTTTGTTGTAGTAAAATAGATGTGTGTGAACTGTACTACTCATAAATTCGTATGTAGAAGAAAGATGTAAGGATATTTTCGCCATGCGCTCGATATCGAAATTTTCTATTTATCCATTAGTACTACTGCTCTTTTTGCTCACAGGGTGTGGTACCTCTTCACAGGCAGTAAAGGAACCAGCGAAAAAGCCTGTGGCGATAGATAAACTAAGCCCAACCCCTACGAAAGCGATACCAACATTCGTCGTATCGCCGGTTGTGACCGTCTCGGCATCCGTTCCTGCACATCTTATTATTCCTCGCATTGGCGTCGATGCGCCTGTTGAGAATGTGAATATACAGTCAAATGGGGATTTGGGCACACCACAACAAAATCAATGGGAAGGTGTTGGATGGTATAGTAATGGTCCACGTCCAGGGCAAGCGGGAAGCGCAGTCATAGATGGACACCTGGATCGTCCAGGTGGATATCCCGCAGTATTTTGGTATCTACGCAATGTACAAGTGGGTGACATTATCATGGTGGTGGACACAAATGGAAAAACACTTCGTTTTCGTGTCACGCGCACTGCTGCCTATCCTCCACTAGCTGCACCACTGCAAGAGATTTTTGGAGATAGTGGAGGAACGTATCTCAACCTTATCACATGTGCAGGTACCTGGATTCCTAGCCAACATCAGACAACTCTCCGCCTCGTCGTCTACACAACGTTGATACAATAACATAACTGATGTAGGGAAGTTATGTGACGGAAATACTATTCGAGTAAGTAGCTTCCGATCAGTTGACGACGAAGTGTAGCTAATTCTTCATCCGCAGGAGCATCAGATGTTTTATCTTGTTCTTGCTTAGGGGCAGACCATACGGAGAGTGGACTTGTGGCAGCCGAGGCGAACTCGTCAATCATGACCTCTTCAAGAAATGTTGGACCTGTAGTTTGCTCTGCGACCTCTTCATTGGTGGCAAAGAAGTCTACCGTCGTACGTGGTTTTTCTGGTACGCTCATAACAAGCTCTTCTGTCTGGTCCTGGGTAATGTCATGCTGCCCCACTACTGGCTCTGCTTGTGGCTCTAGCTCTACAGTGACAGGTGCAGCTTCCATCACAGGTATTGCTTCGACAGTAGAAATTTGGGCAGGAGCTACATCCTCACTATGTAGTGAGAAGCGACGACCATCAATCTCCACAAAAATGCCACGTCCCTCGCGTAGTTCAGCGAGTTGACGACGCAACTCCTGGTTCTCATCTTCCATCTGTTCCATCACTTGCTTTTGCCTGAGTAGCTCTTGTGCGATTAGATCAAAACTGCTCCCACTCATTGAAATCAACTCCTTTAGTGATCATTGCGTTTCAACACTACTGAATTATCAGTCGTGAACGCGTCTATGCCTCTATCCATCCATCTCTGTTACTACTCTTCTTTAGGGCAAAAGAAGGTAGTCTTCTGCAATCCTTTGTATAGAGACGCGCTAATATAACTCAAGTAACAATAGTAGTGCTTTATGGAATGCTTAACAGCAAAAATCATTTGTAGACATTTCCCATAATGTTGAAAAATACGTTATTGGAAACGGCACTTTTCTCCAATAAACTGTATTTTTTCGCAAACTAGCGGATATGGAAATGTGACCCACAAAATTCTAATGTAAAAGCTGTATCGCCATATGTCACTACAATACGTGTTATATGTAGGCAAGCAACGAATTCGCATTGTACAATGGTAAGAGAAGAGTGTAATAGTGCAGCTTCCCAGGTTGTTTCTGTCAGTGCAGAGACGACAAACAATAGCGTTGTCTACTATCGTCTCGACATTGGGTCAGACGAACACTATGTAAGAAGAAAGGGATGGAAGCCCGATGCAACAACAAGCGAAAACACGTATTTCTCGCGGAAAATTTAATGGTATAAATGCTGTCGCTAACGAAAAGGGTGTGATTGCCGCAGCCGCTATGGACCAGCGCGGCTCTCTGCAAAAGTCCATTGCGAAGGCGAGAGGCAGTGACGCAACGCCTGACGATTTGAGTCAGTTCAAAATTCAGGTGACTGAAGTTCTTACGCGCTACGCTACCGCCATTTTGCTTGATCCTGAATACGGTCTGGAAGCCGCCAAGCATCGAGTCGAAGGTACAGGTCTCTTCCTTGCCTACGAAAAGACTGGCTATGATGCGAACGAAAAAGGCCGTCTTCCCGACCTACTCGACGATTGGTCTGTAAGAAGATTAGTCGAAGCAGGTGCTAGTGTCATCAAGGTCTTGCTGTACTATGATCCAGATGATAAGCAGGAGATCAATACGGTGAAGGAGGCGTTTATTGAGCGCGTCGGTGCCGAGTGCCGTGCATTTGATATTCCCTTCTTCCTGGAAGTTCTCGCGTATAGCGATGAGATAGGTGACGAAAAGAGCTTTGAGTTTGCCCGTGTCAAGCCACAAAAAGTCAAGAAGTACATGCATGTGTTCTCTCAGCCTCGTTATGGCGTAGATGTATTGAAGGTTGAAGTTCCTGTAAACATGAATTATGTGGAGGGATCAAAGGGCAACACCGATGGTAAGGTTGCTTATAGTCAGGAAGAGGCCAAGCAAGCATTTAGAGATGCTGCTTCTGCGACAACAATACCATTCATCTACCTGAGTGCTGGTGTGACTAATGAAGTCTTCCTTGAAACCCTGGAACTTGCCGCTCAAGCAGATACTCCTTTCGCGGGTGTCTTATGCGGACGTGCAACATGGCAGGACGGTATCAAAGTCTACGCACAAGGTGGTGTAGAGGCGTTACGGAGCTGGCTTGAGGATCAGGGAGTGAAGAATATTCAGAGCCTAAATGAAGTTCTTGCGAAGGGTGCGAAACCCTGGTGGGACTTCTATGGCGGCAAAGATGCTATTGAGATTGTAGACACCAAAAAGTAATGAAATAGCGGTGTTATATGAGTGGTCAAATTTCATCTGACCACTCATATAACACCGCTATTTCACTGTATACTCTATAAAGACTTTAAGAGGAGAGCATTCTGTAATGACTATCGCACACAAAATTACTCTTGAAGACCTGTGGACGTTGAAAGCACTGGGCAATATTGCCTTATCTCCTGATGGTCGGCGTGTTGCTTTTGTTATGCACGCGAGCGACAAGGAGAAAAACGAGGACACCAGTGCTATTTTCTTGCTACGTCTTGACGAACAAGGACATGCTCTTAGTGAGCCACATCGTTTAACAAATGGCGAAAAAAATGATACAAACCCGGTATGGGCACCAGATAGTCATCGTCTCCTCTTTTTGTCTGACCGCGAAGACAAAAATCAACTTTGGTTGATTGATACTGACGGTGGTGAAGCCTCCAAACTTACAAATATGCTACACGGTGTAAGCGATGCGGCGTGGTCTCCTGATGGCAAAGAGATCGCTTTTCTTGCTCCTGCATCCTTAACGGATGAAGATGATATACTGACTGGACGCAAGCAGCTTGATGACGCCACGAAGAAACAGCGTGATGAAGAAGATCGTATTCGTTTGCGCACTATAACGACTATCTGGTATCGTACCGATGGGCGAGGACTATTCGAGACATTCAGTCACCTTTTTCTCATGCCCGCGCCAAATAGCGATTCAAGCGTTATCGAGCCAGCAACAATTCGCCGACTCACCACTGGTGATATTGAGCATACGCAAGTATCTTGGACACCTGACAGTCTCGAAATTTGCGTGTTGTGTAACCGCAACAATAATCGTGATCGTTCGCTTGAGAGTGATCTTTGGGTAATTGACCGCGAGACTGGCAATGCACGCTGTCTCACCGACAGCACACTAGAAATTTATTGCTATTCGTGGTCTCCCGATGGCAACTCTGCCATTCTTGTTGGCACGAAAGAGCTAACTCACTTTGGCAGTAATCTTGAGCGTTTGTATCTTGTTCCAAGAAAAGGAAATGAAGGTGATAGTCCACTCGTCTTAACCTCCGACTTAGACAAAGCTGTCGCTCCTATCGTTCGTAGCAGTTTTGGTGAACCAGGCCCATACCAACCACAGTGGAGCGCAGATGGACAACATATCTTTTTTCTTGTGACAGAACGTGGCTGTTCTCACATCTATCGCATGTCTGTCTTACAGAGAGCAATAACGCAAGTAACTACTAGCGAGTCTATAACAAGCTTCCTTGCTCTTTTCCCCGATCAACAAGCTCTCCTTATAGTACAGGAACAAGCGGAACATCCCTGGGAATTGTACCGTTTGCCTTTACTAGACACAGGAACTGAAGAACAGAAGCCACTTACTCATCTTCATGACCAGAGCATGTCCGAATTGCAGTTTGGGAAAACTGAGCGCATCACATACAAAGGCTCGAATGGTGACGAAATAGATGGGTGGCTTATTCATCCTGTAGGGGCGCGGGAAGGTGTGCGCTATCCACTCATAGTGCATATTCATGGTGGGCCACAGTGGTCCTATGGTATAGGCATTGATCCGACGTGTCAGTGTCAAGCAGCGCAGGGCTATGCAGTCTTCTATTGTAATCCGCATGGTAGTACTGGCTATGGTGAAGCATTTCTAAATCGTGTTATTGGCGATTGGGGTGGTTGGGATTATCAGGATATTATGCTTGGTGTTGATGAGTGTATTGCACGGGGCATCGTCGATCCTGAGCGCATGGTTGTGATGGGTTATAGTTATGGTGGCTATATGTCTATGTTCATTATTGGACAGACAAACCGCTTCAAAGCAGCCGTCCCGATGGCAGGAATATCGAATCTAGCTAGCTTCGTTGGTACTTCTGATTTGGGCTTCTGGCAAGTTGTGCAGGCACAAGGCTATCCGTGGGAACCTGAACGTGCCAACTATTATCGTGAGCGTTCACCGCTCACTTATGCGCCACGCATCACAACCCCAACGCTCTTGCTACATCCCGAAAACGATCTGCGTTGCCCTATCGAGCAATCGGAACAGTTATACATGGCCCTCAAGATGATTGGCAAGGTTCCAGTTGAATTTGTGCGTGTTCCTGGCGCGTGGCATGGCGGTCGAGCAAAACCGAGTCAGTGGCCTGTCTACTGGGAAAAGACACTGCAATGGTTCGGGAAATATATAGAGATGAGACCATAGTAAAACAGCTATGGCGGCAATAATAAGCTTTGCCTAGTACCTTAATCGTAAAGGTACTAGGCAACGCTTCTTACTGCTGTTCTACTTTTTGCTCGTTCTGACGAATAACGAAAATGGCGACTATTCCAGCTAGCACTGCAAAAGCAGCACACGCGATAAATGCATATTGGAAGCCACCGACGAGTGCAGCTTTCGCTGATACTCCTTGTTGATGCATTAGTATTGACGTTTGTGCTGCTGATACGACTGCAACCACTGCTAGCACTAACCCTGACCCTACTGTTTGCATCGTGTTCAGTAAGCCAGAAGCCAACCCTTGTTCTTTATCACTCACGCCTGCCGTTGCCGCAATCGCCATCACAGTAAACGAGGGACCGATGCCAAACGCCACAACAAGTGTACCTGGGAGGAGTGTTGTCCAATAGGTATTCTCTACCGAGATACGTGTTAGCAACAGAAGTCCTAGTGCCATCACGAACATTCCTACAACGAGCAGACGTTGCACACCAAAGCGTGGCACAAACCGTGATATAACATTTGTGATGACGATGAATACGAGAGCCATCGGCAAAAAGGCAATACCTGTCGTTGTTGGAGCATACCCAAGCACTTTTTGCATATAGAGAGTGACGATAAACACCATTGCTCCCAACGTCCCAGGTGCAAGCAGGGCAATCAAATTTGCTCCTGTTAATGTGCGTAAACGGAAGATGCCGAGCCGAATAAGCGGCACTTTGACACGTGTTTCGATAAACACAAAGAGCACCAGTAAGGCAATCCCAACACCAAGTAATAGTAGTGTTTGTGTTGATCCCCATCCAACTTGATTACCCTGTGCAATTGCGTAGACAAGTGCGACAAGGCCAAGCGTGATGGTAATCGCACCAAGCACGTCAACCTGTCTTTGCCCTTGCTCTTTCTCCGTCTCTTTCAGATACAGAGGTGTGAGAATGATGGCGGCTATGGCAACTGGAACATTGACAAAGAAGACCCAACGCCAACCGGGACCAGCTGTGAGGATGCCTCCAAGCAAGGCACCAGCCGCAAAGCCGCAAGAGGCTACAGCACCCACAACGCCCAGTGCTTTATTACGTGGCGGTCCTTCCTGAAACGTAGTCGTGATAAGCGAGAACGATGTAGGTGAAATAATCGCGGCCCCTAAGCCTTGCACGGCACGAGCAATAATCAGCCAGAGTGCCGATTGTGCTATACCTCCCATAAACGATGCAAAGGCAAACAGAACAAGCCCTATCATGAATAAGCGACGACGACCAAACAGATCGCCAATGCGCCCGCCAAGTAAGAGAAAGCCTCCAAATGTCAGCGAGTACGCAGTAATGATCCATTGCAAGTTTTGCGTTGTGAAACCGAGGTCGCGTTGTATCGCGGGTAAGGCCACGTTGACAATAGAAAAATCAAGCACAACCATAAATTGTGCGCTACATAATAAGATTAGTACAAACAAAGAGCGTCTCTCTGCTGCCTTTTGACTCTTTGCTGTACTTGCATCACTCGTAGAGGCTACGTGTGGCGGACTTATGTCGCGGGTAGAGGTGTTCATATATGAAATACTACTTCCTGTGTGGCATACGTTGTATCAGACGAATTATAAAAGCCATAATTCATTACACCCTTGTCACCATTGATTAGAGCGGCGAGGGCGTAATGAATTATGGCCCTTACAGAATACTCTTGTTTATTTATTCCTACTAATAGCAACAAGAAATAGTTTCGGTTTCATTCCCAATCCGTGATATGTTGCCTTATCTAGCCCCTTTCACCTGTCTGATAACCAACGTACCTAAAGCGATATAGACGACTGTTAGCCCGAAAAGCGAAGTATAGCCTATATGGTTGGGGAGTGTCTGTAATAGTTGTAGAATGACACCACCAACTGTGATACCTACTACTTGCGGTAGAATGCCGACTGCCGACCAGATACCCATAAACTTTCCCGCCTCGTCCGTTGGCGGCAATACATCTGTTGTCAACGCCCAATCAACACTCGTATAAGCACCATAGCCGATACCAAAAAAAGCACCAGCGATGAGCGCAGCATACTGATTTTGGAAAAGGATGAAGATGATGCACACAACAGCCATCATCATACCTGACAGATAGACCAAACTTTTGCGTCCCCAACGATCTGAGGCCCAACCCGCAAAAATAGAGGTTGGCAACGCCAGGAGTAACAGCACAGGTTGAAACAACACACCATTGAACTGCGCGCCAGAGAAAGGGGTGCCAAGTATAATCGTCTTTACTCCTCTGCCACCTAGTACGTCATCAAAGTAGTACAGCAGGAAGTAGTACACGCTCCAAATGCCCATCATGACGAGAAAGCGTGCCAGCAATACCCACGAGATGTCGGGGTACTGTGAGGGCTTGAACAGAAAGCGTTTGAAAAAAGAGGCAATGTTCAGCCTGACATGTTGCTCCGGCGGCAGTGCTATCTCTTTCACGGTTAGCACTGTATAGGCCACAAACACAATTTGCACTCCTGCGATCAACAAAAATACTTGTACCACAGCATTTTTGTACAGTGGAAGAGACATGTTCCCACCCAGGATAATGCCTGCTACAACCGAACCGAGAATGGTACCGAGCAGCGTGAAAAGCCCATTGAAGCCTGAGGAGAGACCACGCTGATTGTATGGAACCTTATCCGCAATAATCGCACTCCACGGTGAATTCGCCAAATTATTGCTGAACTGTAAGAGGATAAAGAGGACCGCGAAGGTGAAGAGAAGCGCACCCGCCGAAAACCATGAGGGTGCAAATGCGAACAAGACTAGCACAATTATGTTAAGAATTGTGCCGATAATCATAAATGGACGACGACGCCCCATGCGAAACGTCGCATAATCGGAAATAGCTCCTACAAGTGGATTGACGACAAAGGCTACTAGCGTTCCCACGTTGACGACAATCGCAAGGTTGATATCCTTATGAGCAGGGTCCAGGAATGTTGCTACCATGCTAGGAATGACGACTGCTAATAAGGCTTGCCAATGGAAATTGTTTGCAATCCAAAAGACGTTCAGGTTGACTTGATCGAAGACGGACAGCCGCCGCCGCTCTGCGGGTATCTGTGTACTTACACTGATATCTGGCCTATCGGTCATCTCCATAGACGCTTGATCCTCCAAAAAATAGCGGAACAATATATGTCTGCCAATTGAGGTAGATGTCAATAGTATACAGATGAGCCGTAATTATAGCAATATATTGGTGGGTAGATAATAAATGAATGCCTCTTTGAGCATCCACTTATTATCCACCCACAAATATAGATATTTTTTATATTAAGACGCGAGTGCTTGTTCGCCTTCCGTCTGCACCTTCATCGCACTAGATAACGAAACTCCTAACGCGCTGAGACAGCCCATGCCCATTCCGCACATAAGTAGACCTGACCACGGATGAAAAAGTACAACCATTGCCGTAACACTTTCTGCCGGAATATGCAGAATCCCACCAAAGATGACTAGTGCTACAACCTCGTTACTTCCCACTTGTCCTGGTGGATTAGGCAGAATATAAAACAGGTTGAAAAGCATATAGCCAAACACAGCTTGGGGAATGCTAATAGGGTGTCCAATAGCCCAGAACGCGAAGAAGTTATACAGGCCATCAAAAAGAACGGCAATGCCTGTAAGGAGTATTGCCATAATGAGAGTTCTTGGTTGTTTCGCACTTAAAAGTAGTGTATCCACGAACCCAATAACAAATGCTTCAACTTTCTTCTTAAGAAAACCCGGAAGAACTTTTGTTATGAGTTGTAGAAGGCGAATAGCAACTGAGCGTTTCCAACCCGCTAGTACAACAAATAGTATCAAGCCAATGAGACCTGCATTGGCTAGTCCTAAAATAGACCAAACTATCCTGTCCATATGTATGCCCAAAAATGGGATAAGCGCGACAAGAAAAAGTGCAGGCAATAGGTCCATTGCTTTGTCCATTGCAATGGTTGGTAGTGATTGATTTAGTGGCATATTTGAAATACGCTTCAATACAAGGCTCTTGGCAAGCTCACCTGCGCGAATAGGTAAGACGAAATTTAGAAATACGCCAATTAAGAAGAGTTGAATAATCTTGATTGCTCCAACCTTACGTACTGGATTTAAAAAGAATTTCCAGCGCATCGCTCGAAAACAGAATGCTATGACGAACGTGACACTCGCTAACAATGTAAAAAGAATGCCTTGCGGTGTTGTTAGGTTACGTTGAATAATGTGCAGCGTTGTAGGAATATCTACAAATTGTGCAACGGCTACTAAGAGACCAATACCAATAAGTATTCCAAGAGTTCCTTGGACAATAGGCGAGCTAAATAAAGAGCGCCAAGTGCGTGGAGCTGATGTCTGTGGTGCGGATGGTATCTCAGCTGGGAGAGGAATCTCCTGTTGAGTATATTTGATGGATTGTATTTCGTGAGCATTCCTTTGCTCCTTAACCTGTTCATCAACCCCTATCAGTTTGACACGGTTTAGAGTACGACGCGGATCAGTTCCCTCTTTTTTATTGAATGAAAGCACAGATACCTCACTAACATAATAATAGATGAGTATAGTAATATACCCGCCATTTATGTTGACGACGTGAGAATGCAAATACTAACATTACATAAAAAGTACTATAGCGTATATTAACTTCAGATTAAGTCGTTAACTAAGTATCAAAAAACGAGAAGACCGTTAAAGTCTTCTCGTTTTTGTTAGGTATTGAGGGTTAGTTCCAGTTTTCTACGCCGACAATCTCGCCTTGCGTATCCTCTAGCCAACGCTCCATGTCGATAGCTGCACGACAGCCATCACCAGCAGCTGTGATCGCCTGCCGATAGCGATGGTCGGTAACGTCACCAGCCGCAAAGACACCAGGAATGTTCGTCATGGTGTTTTCTTTTGGAAGAATGTAGCCTGCATTGTCCATATCAAGAATACCTTTGAATAAAGAGGTATTTGGTTGATGTCCAATTGCTACAAACACGCCCTGTACTGGCAGTTTATGCTCCTCGCCAGTTTGTACGTTACGCAGTTGTACACCAGTTACAGCGTCATCACCTAGGACCTCAACCACCTCTGTATTCATCAGGACGCTGATCTTCGGGTTATTGTTTACACGGTCCTGCATAATCTTACTTGCACGGAAACTATCACGACGATGAATAAGCGTTACATGATTCACATAGCGGGTCAGAAAGGTCGCCTCTTCCATTGCGGTATCGCCACCACCTACAACAATCACATCCTTTTTCTTAAAAAAGAAACCATCACAAGTTGCACAAGCTGTGACGCCGCGTCCTTGTAGATGCTTCTCGCTTGGTAGGCCCAACCATTTTGCACTGGCACCCGTTGAGATGATAATTGACTCGGCTTGATAGTCGCCGGAATCGGTTGTCACCGTGAAGGGACGTTTGCTGAAATCGACTGCTGTCACATCTTCCGCCATCATCTCTGTACCAAAGCGACGTGCCTGCTGCTCAAACTTCTCCATCATCTCAGGACCAAGAATACCCTCTTCAAAGCCTGGAAAGTTCTCAACCTCACTCGTCGTCATCAACTGACCACCTACCTGATAGCCCTGGAACATCAGTACCGACAGGTTCGCGCGTGCCGCATAAATTGCCGAGGTATATCCTGATGGCCCCGACCCAATAATAATAACGCCATAAACTTTTGCCATGATAGTATCCTCGCTTATCAATAAATGAGTGCTTTTGATTATAGTAACACAGAGATATGTTGTTTTATGCCAGGTAGCCGCAACAAGGCTATTTTGCAGATAACACAGAAAATTATGTTTCTCTTATATTTCTCTACTTATTATAACAAAAGACTATTCCCAACCTTAATTTCTTTGGCTCTTACTCAAATGAAAAACTAAATTCAAGATAGGGGACCAAATCTATTGAAGATAATGAAAAGTAATGCTATTATGTTGCTATATAGCAACTAAAAAGATGCTATCAATAATAGAGAGGCAAAAGTATGAATCCGCAATCTCGTATCTATGTCACGCTAAGTCCTCGTGTGCGCAAAGCACTAGAACTATGCGCGGCACTCGATGGTAGCACTCCTGCTTCATATGCTGCTAACTTATTATCTCAAGCCGTGTTTCAAGACATTGAACGTAGTACTGCTCTACGGGAGCAATGGAGTCAGATGGAACGTGAGGCATTAGAGCAAGGTTCATGGGAAGATCAT
>CAXUIS010000076.1:0-19349 GCA_964250915.1 uncultured Ktedonobacteraceae bacterium
TTCTCCTCTCGTATCCTTCGTCAAGGGGGCTTTGCAAAAAAATAAATCACACCCATTAAAATACTTACTGATACGTATTCATAGTATGAAGTAACATGTATGAATTTCTCGCCTTCTACCCTTCTTTAGTTTGGTTCAATGGTTAGGTCTATAAACAGGCCAGAACAATTCGCTCTAGTTCTTCACCTTGATACCACAAGTCCCTGTGCCACCATATGCATTACGTGAGTCATTAACTGCTCGGCCTCTTCTACAGAAGATACCGCTTTTCCCTTAACCAAAAGATTATCGAGAAGCATCACCGTCAAGCCATGCATCGTTGACCCCAATGCGAGTGCTAGCATTTCCACCGACTGCTCTGCCCGAAGTTCGCCTGCTTGCTGTGAGGTAGCGATACCATCCAGTAAGACCCGAAACGTGGCATCCGAGGCATGTTCCACAGCCTCATCACATTCGTATTCATTGTGGGAGGAATGACGTAACTCTGGACGAAACATTAGGCTATACACCGCCGGATTTTCAAGAGCGAAGCGCAGATATGCGCCGCTGATCGCTAAGGTCCGCTCGACAGGAGTTCCTTGAGTCTGCTCATAGACTGAGCGCATTGCCAGTTCCAGCGTTTGAAACCCTTTAACAGTTAGGGCAACGACGAGTTCGGCCTTATCAGCAAAATGATGATACGGCGCATTATGACTCACACCAGCTTGCCGCGCCACCTCACGTAAGGTAAAATCGGGAACTCCGCGCTCCGCTACAAGCTGCAATGCTGCATCTAGTAGCGCACGCCGGAGATTACCATGATGGTATGGGTGATTTTCTTCCTGCTTCATTCCAAACACCTCTTTCTCATCTTGACAGTATCCACATTTAAGTATATCATAGGTATATCTTGGCAGTGTCCATATTGAGAGACAAGAACTAATCATCATTTCCTGGAGGGAAAGAGCTGTGAATTTGTATACAGAGAAAACTGCACTCATTACTGGTGCCTCATCGGGTATTGGGGCGGGGTTTGCTACTGCACTAGCGACTATGGGAACTCATCTTATTCTCGTCGCACGTTCCGAAGAGAAGTTACGTGCCCTTGCAAGCACACTCGCGGACCAGCATGGTATTCATGCCGAGGTCATTGTCTCCGATCTCAGCCGTGCCGGAGCTGCACACTCCGTCTTTGAGGAGACGCAGCGGCGTGGCCTAACTGTTGATGTGCTCATTAATAATGCAGGATTTGGAACATATGGTCAATTCGATACACTTGATGCAGAGCGTGAGCAACAAGAAATTCTGCTCAACGTTGCCACGCTGGTCGATCTCACTCATGCCTTTTTACCCTTGATGGTTGCACGCCGTCAAGGTGCCATCATCAATGTCGCGTCACTGGCTGCATTTCAACCTTGTCCCTACATGGCGGTATATGGGGCGACAAAAGCATTTGTATTGTCATTCAGTGAAGCACTGTGGGGTGAATATCGGATGAAGGGTGTGCGTGTCTTAGCCGTGTGTCCAGGGGAAACGGAGACCGAATTTTTCCGGGTAGTTGGCAACGGGTATGAGACTCCTCTGGGTAATGCAGAGATGCCAGAACAAGTCGTGCAAGTTGCATTACGAGCACTTAAGCAAGGACGCTCTTCAGTAATATCCGGCAAGCAAAACGCGCTCAGTGCTAATCTGTCTCGTTTCGTTCCACGTAGCTTGGTTGTACGTCTCATGGCGCAAGTCACGCAGCAACGCCTAAGAGCCAAGGCAGTCTAACAGACTTTTTGCAGAGACGAAACGAGTGTCTGGACCAAAGTCACATTGTCGCAGGTGGACACTCCTGGGGCGGTCAGACAGCGAGCATGTTGCCAAACATATCTCATTAGGGCAAAGTTGCAGCTTTCGAGTTCATTGGTTCTGTCTGTTATTTTATATCTACAGCATGACCAATGACTCACTGCTTTTCAAGCCCACATGACTCTTTCACCAGTTAGCCGACGCTTCCCCTCGATGGGGTAGTGCTACGTACACTGTCACCAGATGTAAAGTAGCGGGCACGACGGACACAAACGAGAAGACGAAATATTGCAGAAATATTCGCGCTGCCCTTGCAAAAAACTTTCCTTTGAGTTATACTGAGTAAACACTCATTCATTAACCAGGTGGTGATATTGTATGGCAAAACCCAAAAGCCTAGATAAACGCAACGCTATCCTTGTGGCAGCAACTGAGTTGATTGCTGAGCAGGGCTTGAGCGTTTCCACGTCTAAAATCTCGCAGGTTGCTGGGATAGCGGAGGGGACCCTGTTTACCTACTTCGAGACCAAGGAGAGGTTGCTCAACGACCTGTATCTAGCACTAAAGAGTGAGGAGCGCGAGGAAATGATGCGCAATTATCCCTTTCAGGCGAACTTAGAGGAGCGTGTACGTCACTTTTGGAATACGAATGTTGCTTTCGATGTGAACCATCCAGACAAATATAAGGTTATGATCCTGTTAAGCGTTTCGGATCACATTAATGAACAGGTCAAGCGTCTGGGAAGGGAGGGATACGAAGCACTGGAGGGGATGCTGCAAGAATGCCTTGGCTACGGGGCTCTCAAGGACCAACCGTCTGAATTTGGTCTTGCCCTACTCCTCTCACTCATGAATATGACGATTACACTCATTCTTCAACATCCTGCGGAAGCACTCAGCTTCCGTAATGCTGGTTTTACTGCTTTCTGGCATGCAGTGACAAAGATTTAATTTTTTTACCATCTTAAATGAGTGACTAGGCACTCATTTAAGAAGAGGAAGGAATGTTCGATGCCTTTAAACTCCTATGTTACTCTGGGAAGGTCTGGTTTGCGAGTGAGTCCGTTTGCTCTTGGGACGATGACGTTCGGGGATGATTGGGGTTGGGGTAGCAGTGTATCCGAGGCCGAGACTCTTCTTGCCCGCTATCTTGAGCTTAGTGGCAACTTCATCGATACCGCGAATTTCTACACCGATGGTCATGCTGAAAAGATCATTGGCGACTTCGTGGCGAAAGGCGGTGTGCGCCGAGATCATCTCGTTCTGGCAACCAAGTTCTTCTACAATCTCTCTCCTAGAGACCCGAATGGTGGCGAGGCAAGCCGTAAGGCAATCATTGAGCAGTGTGAGTAATCGCTCAGACGCTTACGGACCGACTATATCGACCTGTACTGGCTGCATAATTGGGATAGCTTTACGCTGATCGAAGAGACGATGCGCGCGCTTGATGATCTTATAAGCACGGGCGAGATCCGCTACATCGGTTTCTCCCACACTCCAGCTTGGAAGATCGCGCAGGCTCAGACTCTCGCACATTTCCGGGGATGGGCACCGATCATAGCGGTGCAACTTGAATACTCTCTGCGAGCACGCACCGTCGAGGGTGAGTTGATCCCGATGGTGCAAGAACTTGGTCTGGCAGTAACCCCATGAAGTCCATTGAACAATGGGGTGTTAACAGGAAAATATACGAGTCAGAATGCTGGGACAGCAGAAAAAAGCCGAGGAGACATCAGAGCAGATATCATACCCTCCTTTACGGAGAAAGATTTTGCATTGCTTAATACGTTAAGCGAAATTGCCCGTGAGTTGGAGACGACGAGTGCTGCAGTTGCCTTGGCATGGGTACAAGGACATCCGGGTGTCACCGCCACCAACATCGGGGTACATACGCTGAAGCAACTGAACGAGAATCTGACCGCACTTGATCTGCTGCTTTCACCTGCCCACATTGCTGCACTCAATAAGCTGTCAGAGCCTACCCTCGACTTTCCAAGTCCCTATCTCACGTATGCGCCGACCAGCTCGCATGCTGGTGCCACGGTCAATGGCGTATCCTCTACTATCATATCTCCTACTCTGCTAAAGAATGAGAAGGAACGATATTAACTGACGAATGAAGAAAAGAAGCTACTCTCTCTAACAACCGTTTTGTGATCGTTCATCTGCGCCTAGCCCCAGTTTGCAAGCACTATCCTGCCTACCAGTTTGTCAGAGTAGTGCTTGCAACTCGCTCGAATGCACGTTATAGGCTCTGTGTTAAGGAAAGTGACTCATGCCTACTACTTTGCGGTTGGTGACAGCGTACGTGTGCCATATCACGCTTGATGATATCTCTGGCGCAACCAGGAAACACTCAGAAGGAGGGATTTAGGTCATTCAACCTACCTGGAGTCGAAAAAGGCGCGAACCTCATGGGTACGAAACTGGCATAGGAGTCCGCGCTGGAGAAGGTCCAGTACATGGCAAAGGGTAGTAGGATTGATGAAAGCTCCAAGGCGAGGCGTGCGAGATGCACCTATACCGTCCCCGAATAACTTTCAGCCTCTGCAATGCGGAAGTCGATCTGGAAAGCCACGTGCATGGAAAACGTGTATGCGTGGTTTGGGGAAGGGCGGATGAAAAAGGGCCAAGTCATAGGTACCTCGTCAACCGCCTATTCCACAGCAATACCCCAAACACAAGGAAGGCTTTGTTCATCAACATCTGGAAACCTGTGTGCTTTCGTATGTTGCCGCCGAACTCAATTCATCTGGGAAAACAGACGAGTTGGTGTCCACGCTGTTGTATTCATGAGCATTTTATTCTTTCATACGGAAGTTGCTAGAAGGAACTCACCGCCGACAGCTTCGGCTAACTCCGGTCCGAAGAGGGCACCGGGAGTGTACGCTCCCGGTCGGCCTTCTCCCTTGAGCAACCGTCTTGCGACTTCTGCTGCGACCGAGGCAGTAAACTCGTGACCGTTGCCGGTGCGCAGCCAGCCTTCCTGCTTCGTCCCATCCGACCAGTGAACGGAGGCGTGTCCCCATGAGTACTCTGGTGGGCGTTCCCGGGCGGAGATTTTCACGCTGGCAAGCCGACGTTTTACAAGAGTGCGGAGTGGCTTGATGTGTGACAATGCCATCACAATGGGGAGAAGCGTGCGGACAACCAGACTAGGAGGTATCTCATTGGAGGCGGCGAGTACAGAGGGTGCCCTGCTCGCTCGCTGCGCCGCGACCAGTTCACCAAACGGAACGCTTGCGGTGGTGGCATGTGAGCCATCGGGAAGAGGAATGATAGCCGGGTTACTGCCAACCCAGTTCCGCACGAGGCGACCATTCTTGTAGGACCGTCCGCCGTAAGACAGAACATCAATGAGAGTTGCCGCAAGGGCTTCACCAAATACCCCTGGCTCAAGCGCAACAGAAACTAGGTGGTCTGTCCGAACTCGGTCGGGAGTCGGGCGGTTGTGACACAGCTTCATGACAACACTCTCGGTAGCCAGCACGCCGAAGCCGGCACCAGTTACCAATGTGCAGCCTGCGGCGACCGCTTCCTCATGCAGATCAAGCAGTGCCCAGACGGAGATCACGTCGTTTGCCAGATCAATGTAGTGACTGTGTGGGAGGCACGCGTGAGCGATGGGCACAGTGGTTTCGGTGAAAGGGCCAATGGTGTTGATGACTATAGCTGGTCGCTGCTGCCTGATCTCCGTCGCAATCTCCTCAGGTGAACTAGCGACAATGACCCGTAGCTCTTTACCAAAGCTTGCGGCTACCTGACTCAGGTGCTCCCTGTCACGCCCAACCAGTACAGGGATGATGTTGCTGCCAATAAGACGAGCGGTCACAGCTCGTCCTACGCGACCAGTTGCTCCCAAAATCCAGACGTCGTTTGTGACGCGACTCTGTGACATAGTACCTCCTTGATAGATCAAAGAAATGAAGTGTCTCTTTCTATCTTACAAAGAATTTCTTCGTTGGGCAATAATTTTATCGCAATCACTACTAACGGTATGTGTAAAGGAGGTCTTAAGACGGTTTCGTAGCTACGAAGCGCAACTGTGTTCCTATTTTTTTCTGGAACGCCTCTGAGCGTTGTCAGAGTATGTTGACGGCAAGCAAGATGAGAGATAGAACCACCATACTCCATCCGAGTGAGAACAATTGGCCTGGTGGAGTGAGGCGAGCTGGTGAAGGGAGGGCTTGCTGAAGGCTTGCTGCACGTATATGACTGTAAAATAACAAGAGCACTCCTATAGCAACACAAAGAACTGCAATACCATATGTCATCTCTTGATAATCGCCAAGAGCGAGGAGTCCAATGCCCACTATCGAACTGATCGCCTCCACTGCTGCATAGATTGCACACCTAAGTACGTTCTCCTGTGTTTTCATTTTTCTTTTTCCTTCTTAAAGAGATTGTTGCTAAGGTAGAGCAAGAGTTCTTGACTGGACAACTGTAGCCAGGACGTGCTACTCCCTTCCATTTATGTGTCTGATCATTTAGGCTCTGTGTCTCGTCGCATCTTTAGCCTTCACAACTCTTGAGCAGACTCGGAATGCGCGCAGAAACCCTTTTGAAGAGCGAGGAAACAAGCGACAAGAGATCGTCTCATCTCTTTCCTTCTCTTCATTTCATGAAGAAGACTCTGCTCAAAAGACATGTTTAGACCAGTGCTTGTTTGACGTGATGCACATACTGCACTCGGACAATAGAGAAGTAGATTACTTGAATGACCAGAAAAAAGCCAATTGTTTCCACTGTTGGCAACAGGACCTGTGTTCCGGCAGACGTATTATTCTTCAATGCGCCCATTGCACAGACGGTGTTGAGGACTGCCATCAAAAAGGGGGCGAAAAACAAGACCGCAATCTGAATGGTGACACTTCCTCTCAGTTCGGTCTCCGTGAGGCCGATTTTCGCAATCGCTCTATAGTGTTCTCTATTCTCATTCAGAATGGTGTAAAGTCGGAAGTAGAGAAAGCTACATGACGCGATCAGGAAGATGAGTGCCGTGAAGAGGCCAATAAAGAGGCTCACATTTGGCAGTTGATATTCTAGGTAGTAGTAAAATGCACGCGATGTGAAGGCAAAGCTATTCAGCTGGATCGACCCCGTGTTGCTGAGAACCTCCTTGGCACTCATGTCGCTTTCCCTGATTTCTAGGTCAGTGGAGAACGCTGTGGTTGCTTTCCAGTTTGATACTACGTAGCCAATGTAAAGACCGTGAATGGGTGCAATTCGCTGCTGGTAGTCTTGATCTGTGACGACCACCAAGTCTCGGATTGCTTCTTGGTTGACTACGCTTGGCAACTTTGACAGGACCACATGAAGTAGTGCCTTGCCCTGTCCAGCAGCAATGGTGCTTGACACCTCACTATTAAATGCCATAGCCTCTCCTGATCGGAGAGATAACGGGTGCATCTGCACCTCTGCTGCGAGATGATTATAACTGGTCATACTCATCAGAACAAGGATATTCTGCGTTGTGGCGTCCACTTGAATAATGAAGGGTTCCGTGACCCGTGTATACGCCACATGATGGGTGTTCAGCGTCTGTTGGAGCATAGCTTCTGCTGGCTGCTCGACGGTGGGATCACGCTGGTAAAACGTGAAAGTAAAGGCAAAAGGATTGGTACTCAGCGTCTGTCCTACCTTATAGGACACAAGAATACCCGTTGAGGTAAACGCAACGCTCAAGAGCATCGCCACTATAAAGAACAGGCGTGCATTCTCCTTCATATGATACGCTAGGTCCGAAAGCCAAAGCAGATGCATCCCGCGCCAGGAATAGCTCCGCCTCTTCTTGATCGCCTGGATGAGAAAGACACTCAGTTGTGTGTAAAGCAAGTACGTGCCAATAGCGGTAAGTACGAGAATGAGGATTGGTACGCTTCCTGTCGCATCAGCAGCCATCTGACGGTCTGTTAAGGCCACCACATACGCTACGATGAGAAGGACCAAGGCCAAAACCGCGAGCAGAAGAGAGGCTCGTGGTTCGCTCTTGGGTCGGCGGCTCCCTTTCAGGAGACTCTGCACCGTCGTGTGACGGATGAAGAGGGTAGTGACACCAGAAACCAAGACAAAGAGCACGAGAAATGCGACCACCGTTGTGAGCAGGGCCTGCGTCGGTAGATAGAAGGGTAAAAAGGGAATATCAAGCAGGCTTGAGCCAAGCAGGAGAAACAGTTGTGACAGGATCAGACCCACTCCCGTCCCAACCAGAATGGATGCAAGTCCCAGCAGCATATTTTCCAGGAAGACCATCCCAATCACTTGCTGGTTTGACATGCCCAAGATGCTAAGCAACCCAAATTCCTTGTTGCGTCCGCGCAAAAACGATCCCATCGAGTAGAGGATCGAAAAGAACGAGAACACACAAATGATGTATTCCGCCACATGCATGCCTGTGATCACTTGCTGAGCAACATATCCTTTGTGGAGGAGGTCCGGGTGCCCTGCGAGGGTCGCATAGAGAAAGAACAGCAGAATTGCAAAGGTGCTACTTAGAAAGTAGGCTGAGTACGCACGTGTGTTGCGCCGGACATTGTTACGCACGAATTGAAAGAACGTCATCAGTCTTTCCTCCTAACAAGGCCAGCACATCAACGATCTGCTGGTAAAAGGCCAGTTGATTGACCCCGCGGCGAAGTTCGTTGTAGAATCGACCATCTTTAATGAAAATCACACGCTGACAATAGCTGGCGGCAAGCGCATCATGGGTTACGAGCATCGTCGTGGTGCCGTTGGTCTGATTGATCCGTTCCATAATCTGCATCACATCGCGTGCGGCTTTTGAGTCCAGATTGCCCGTGGGTTCATCGGCCAAAAGGAGTGAGGGCGAATGGATGATAGCACGCGCGATAGCGGTGCGCTGGGCTTGACCACCTGAGACTTCATACGTCCGCTTGTTGAGGAGGTCTTGAATGCCCAATTGCCGCGTGATGCTCTCAAGCCTTGCATCCATCTCCTTGACGCTTCGTTTGTCCAGCATTAATGGCAACACGATATTTTCGCCCAGTGTCAAGGTATCGAGCAAGTTGTAATCTTGAAACACGAAGCCCAACTCGCGGCGTCTAAACTGCGCCAACTGGTTTTTCGAGAGCGCAAAAGGATTGCTCTTCTTGATAAGGACCTGACCGGACGTGGGCGTGTCGATGGTGGCAACCAAGTTGAGCAAGGTGGTCTTGCCACTTCCAGACGGTCCCATAATTCCGACGAACTCCCCTTGAGAAATGCTCAAGTTGACATCGGAGAGAGCCTGATAGATGACCTTCCCTCCATAGATTTTGTTGAGATGGGTAAGAGTAAGCATGATTGGTCTGTATTCCTTTCACATGAATGTGTTCTTGTATGAAAGCATACCAAAGAAAGGAGGCGGGTCCAATCGTTTTTGCTTACAGAAAGCTTACATCCTTGTAAGCTTCTGCTCTTTCAGCACATGATAGACGTATAGTAGCTCTTTTGTCCTTTCTAGCAAGTTGACTTGCTCTGCTGGAAGAACGTCCGAGAAGGGGTTTTTCCTCGCGGAAGGGGGGTCGAGTAACAGAGGAATGTGAGAGACGTAGTGTATAATGATCTCTTGAAAGAGTCTCTCGTTGAGGTGAACCTGTTTGAATGCAGACGGAGCAAACCCGCCATTTCGTAGGAAAATGATGTACCCTATCTTTTTGGTTGAAGACGATCCAAAGATCGTCTCCTTGTTACAAGAGCATCTGGAAAAATATGACTATATAGTCACGTCCTGCCGCGATTTTTCTCGAGTGCTTGACGAGTTTGAGCGTGTTCAACCTGCGTTAGTCTTGCTTGATATTACCTTGCCACGCTTTGACGGGTTCTACTGGTGTCGGCGCATACGCGCCGTTTCGACCTGCCCAATTCTCTTTATTTCGGCTCGCGACAGTACGATGGACCAAGTCATGGCACTGGAGAACGGCGCAGATGATTATATTTCCAAGCCGTTTTCCTTTGAAGTTGTCGTCGCCAAAGTAGGGAGTCAGGTACGCCGAGCTTACGGAGAATACGCTATCCAGACGAGCGAGCGTACCATGAAGCATGCAGGACTGGTGCTGTACCCTGAACGGTTGCAGGCAACCTTCGGCTCCCAAACCACCACGTTGAGCAAGAAAGAAGCCCTGTTACTCGAATGCTTGTTAGAAAGACCTGATCGTGTCGTGAGCCGCGAACGCTTGCTGGAAGCCTTGTGGGATGATGTGGATTTTGTAGAAGAGAATACCTTGAACGTCAATATCGCACGGGTCCGCAAAAAGTTGCAGGAACTCGGTCTTCCAGATGCGGTGGAGACGGTGCGTAGTGCAGGCTATCGGTTTACCACAACGTGGAGCAATGTACCATGAACCTCTTTCTCCGTGATGCTTGTGCCCTTGTGCTGTTCAATCTGCTGCAAGGAGTGCTGATCCTTCTCGTTTGCTGGCTGGATGGCTTTCAGAAAGAGAGCCTGCTCCTCTACGCACTGCTTCTGTGGGTGGTCGTTCTCCTGTGCTTTCTCGTGTACCGCTACTACACACTCCTCCCGTTTTATCGGCGGCTCAACTCTACCCTTGAATCGCTTGATGAGTCAACACAGAGGTATGGGAGCACATCACTTGGCGAGTCCTTGAGTGAGGTGCTCCAGACACAATATCGCTTCTATCAAGAGCGTTTGTTGCGCTACCAGCAGCAGCAGCAGAGGCAGATCACCTTTATGACCCAATGGGTTCACCAGATGAAAACACCGCTCTCAGTGATCTCACTACTGACGCAGAATGAGGACGATGCACACTTGGAGAGTATTTTTGAAGAGGCAGAGCGTTTGCACAAGGGGCTAATTATGGCGTTGTATGCCGCTCGCTTGGAGACTTTCGACCGGGACTTTCATGTCGAGCCGGTCAATCTCTTCACAATCATTGTTGAGGTCCTTAAAGAGAATAAACGGCTCTTCATTCGCAACGCCGTCTATCCCGAGGTACTGGTCGATCAAGAAGTGCAGGTTCTCTCCGATGGGAAATGGCTCGCTTTCATTTTGGAGCAGTTGATCACCAATGCCGTGAAATACTCAGCAGGAACGCAGACCAAAGTGAGCCTAAGCACATTGGTGCAAAAGGACTCTATTGAGTTGATGGTTCGGGATTCTGGAGTTGGCATTCCTGCACAGGACTTGCCTCGCATCTTTGATCCCTCCTTTACAGGCGAAAACGGGCGCGTCTCCCGTCAGTCAACAGGGATGGGCCTTTACCTTGTGCATGAGGCGTGTCAGAACTTGGGGCATCCCCTGCGCGTCGAGTCTACGGTGGGCAAAGGAACTATCGTCCATCTCACCTTTGTTGGCATAGCAGCACCTTTTTCCAAAGATGGAAGGAAGCTTACATCCTTGTAAGAAAACTGTAAGCTAAATTAATAGTTTCATGCCTCCTTCTTTGCTATGCTTGCGGGAGAACACGACGGAAGAAGTGACAACACGATGACGCTTCAAAGGACCCATGTGAAGACGATGTATGGAGGGAAGATGCCCTCTCTCATGAATCCGGCGTGTGAGCATTCGGCGCATATTATATCAGCACATCGTTGATGTGCTGGCCTTGTTAGGAGAAAAGACTGATGACGTTCTTCCAATTCGCGCGTAACAATGTCTGGTACAACGGACGAGCCTATGCTGCCTACTTTCTGAGTAGTACCTTTGCGATTTTGTTGTTCTTTCTTTATGCAACCTTGAGCAACCACCCCGACTTACACAAAGGCTATATCAACCAGAACGTGATGAATGGCATGCAAGTGGCACAAGGCATCATTTGTGTGTTCTCGTTCTTCTCGATCCTCTACTCCATGGGATCGTTTCTGCGCGGACGCAACAAGGAATTCGGCATTTTCACTATCTTGGGGATTTCACCTCAGCAATTGCTCTGGCTGGTTTTTCTGGAAAATATGCTGCTGGGACTTGCATCCATTCTGGTCGGGACGGGAGTGGGTCTGATCCTGTCACAACTATTTCTCCTGCTTGGCTCAAGCCTGCTTGATATCCCCTCTTTACCTTTCTACGTGCCGACGCAGGCTCTGCTGCTCACCTGTACCACGTTTCTTATGCTCTTCGCGCTGGTCTCAGTGGTAACACTCTTCTTCATGCGTACTACGACGGTACTGACGTTGCTCACAGGAAGTCGCCAACCCAAGCCAGAGCCACAGGCCTCTCCTCTGTTCGCACTTCTGGCAGCGACCCTTCTCATCGTGGGATATGCCATAGCGACGAACTATCGAGTGTATGATGGAAGTCACCAAGGTGTGACAACACCCGTTCTGGTGATTGTGCTCATTGCATGTGGCACGTACCTGCTCTACGGACAATTGAGTGTCTTTGTTCTGCAATTCCTTAAGAAGAGACGGAACTACTCCTGGCATGGGACGCATCTGCTCTGGCTTTCGGAACTGACATATCACATGAAGGAGAACGCGCGTCTGTTCTTCGCGATTGCGATGCTTTTGAGTGTCACCTTTACTGCAACAGATGGGCTAATGGTACTAAAGGCAGAGGCAACACAAGAGGTACAGGCGGGAAGAACGCTGCTCTCACCCTTTGCCTTCTCACTCATGGAGGATCAGAGCCATTCTACGTCCCTCCCTACGGCAAAAACAGCCATTAATCAGGTACTTGATGCTGCTCATCTTTCCTATACAACAATCCAGGTGCCTTCTATCGTATTGCAATATGGCGACAGCTTGATAAGCCAAAGCAATTATAACCGTTTGGCTGTCGCGGTGCAGTTCCCACGCCTCGTGGTCCAGCCAAGTACGGCCATTGCGTTTCCCTATCGTCTCAAGAGCATTGCTCCAACAAACACGTACCCTGCTACCCTTCCTCGCGAACAGGGCAAGGGGTCCATACAGGTGATGCCACCCAAGGCTCCAGGAGTGTTGGACAATGAATTCCTTTCTGGAGACCTATTTGTCCTCACCGACCAAGACTATCAGAACCAGAGCGTTCATGCTCAACACGGTCTTTATGTCTTTTATACAATGGCCCAGTGGAAGGCAACGACGCAGATAGCAACAGACCTGCAGAGCAAGATGAAGGCGATTGAAGAGAATGCGGAAATAGGGACAAACTTTTCCTATCAGTCGCGTGCAGTGACGTACTACGAAACGTATCAATTGCCCAATATCACGTCATTTATTGGTCTCTTCACAGCACTCATCTTCCTAATCGCCTCTGGTAGTTTTCTCTACTTCCGGCTCTATACGACCTTGAATGAGAACCGAGAACGCTATCGAACACTCTCGAAGATTGGTCTCTCGGAGGCACAGATGAGGAGGAGTGTCACGATCCAAGTGATCACGTTGTTTTTCGCCCCCTTTCTGATAGCGATCCTCAATACGGTATTTGTCATGGTGGTAATCAAGAATAATGATGCTTTGATAGCCGCTGGGACACCAGTCGTGTTGCCAACGGTAGGAACGGTTGGGTTTTTCTTGGCTCTTCAAGCGATCTACTGTAGTATTGTTCGCGCTCAGTACCTGTCTCAAGTAAAGCAGGTACTTGTGTGAGAAGCAGTGCCAGCCAGTTGAGTTGGCATCTCAGGGAAACGTGATGTACGAGAAAAGGAGATGAATGATGCATGTTAATTGGCTCGAGGTGCTCACCGGGCTTGCCTCTTGGATACGTCTCTTCTTCAGGTGGGTGTTTAAAAGTAGATTGGAGACGACACAGCGGGCAACGGAAAGCATGGAGTCGGCGAAGTATCTTCTCTTACAGATGTCTCGTGGATCTCGTGGAGAGAACGAGTTGAAGGAAGAGTCTGTTGCTCTGTTGAGAGTGTATGCACTTTTTGGCTTCTTAGAGTTCGCGGAGTGGCTCACAAAAGTGACGATTGTCTTTCTACTGCTGACGAAATGTTTTGATTTTGCTCACACGATATTTACAAGGAAGAGGGAAGGTGATGATGAATGAGGCACTATCAGGGTTTCAGGCCACTTGACGCTTTTACACATTTAGAATGAGACGAGAGACACTTTTGATGGAAAAAAGGAGACGACACTCATCAGGTAATCGAAGATCAACTTTGTGAGCATGCTCACAAAGTGTAATGAGGGGTAACTCTATCAAAACGGGAGAAACATACGTTAAGCAGTGTATTGGCTTCAGAAGCTCGTCTAGCGCATTGACATCAGTAAGAAAACTCATGAGAAATGCGAAAGAGCAACTGTTTTTGCTTGATGTACTCGAAAAAGAGGCGATGAAGGACGTATGAACGAAATTACTTCTACAATTCTCCCATTGCCGTCTTAACGTATATTTCTCCCTGTTTGATAGAGTCACTCTATATAAATTGTCTGATGAAAAGGGAGCATTGGTAGTTTAGCTGAAAGTTCGACGGATTTTTAGCCAAACGACCAACAGCTTCCTTGCGGATTACAGAAAAGTCTGGCCGTTTCCTCCCGAATGTTTGACCTTATAGGGTAAATGAGCCTGTGGGGTCATACGAGCAACAAAAGCGGCAGAATTTCATGAGTCTTCTCCTTATCCCTAATAAACAACGTGAGCTGGCTTGTAATGTGTGATTACCTGGTTTTCTTGCTCGGTCAAACCTTTGGTAGAAAACGACCAAGCTTTCGGGTAATTGGTATTCCTCCCTAGAGTTCAATTTCGTCCAAAGAGATCAAACCATGTTTGAGTGCATAGACAACCGCCTGCGTACGATGGGCAAGATTGAGTTTCGTGAGAATATTACTCACATGCGTTTTCGCTGTGTCCGTACTAATCATCATGGACTCAGCCATCTCTTTATTCGTGTGACCTAGAGCGAGCAGACGCAGTACTTCCTGCTCACGCTCCGTCAGTGAAACAGCCGGTTTTTCACCACGAACCATTTCCTGTACCAGAGAGTCTACCACAGCTGGATCAAGCAGAGAGTGTCCACGAGCCGCAGTTCGTACCGCCTTGAGCAGAATTTCCGGCTCAGCATCTTTTCGTATGTAACTGATAGCGCCCGCTCGCAGTACAGCAAGAGCACGTTCGTTATCTGTATAACTGGTCAAGGCTATTGCTTGGACAAAAGGAAAACGCTGGCGCACTCTACGAATAGCCTCTATACCATCCATGCCACCCGGCAGAAGCAGATCCATCACGACCACATGGGGTTGCCAGCGTTCAATATGTTGTAGGGCCTCTTCACCGCTGGACGCCTCACCAACAACGTGAAGATCGGCAAAGGACTCTAGAAAGGTACGCAAACCTTGGCGCACTACACGATGATCGTCTACCAACACCACACGAATAGTTTCAGTCATATCATGCTTCTTTCTCCACACAACGCGTTCGCAAACGGAGCGTCTGGAACCATTTTTCGATAATAATCAGGAACCAGAGTGCAACAGCCAACCAGCTAGCGAGAGTCGTTCCCTCAAATAAAGAGGAGAGACCACCGGTAAAATAGATGGTCATACACAGCACTACGATCCAGATGCTAACGTTGATTACAGATTGGCGTTGCCTCTGACTCACGAGCAGGCGTAACCGTTCAATTGAAAGCAGCGCATGATAGTTTCTTCTCGCTCTAGCATGAAGCAGAGAGAAGATTACAGTAAGGCAGAAAAAGAGTATCAGAAAAAAGACATACCATGCAATAAAGATAGGAGAAGGATAGCGATCAAACACGTCGAGAACAGAGAGAGCACAGAGACAGAAGATACCACTCAACAATTCTGTGACTTCAACGGTCAATGAGAGTGTCTGAGGATGGAGACGCCCCAGACTTAAAGCAATATATGTTCGATGAGACTCAAACCAGAGACAGAGAACACATGCCAGTGCTAAAGAGAGGAAACCTAACACCATTCTGTACTGATGTGGCATATCAAACAGCAACATGCCCAGCGGCAAGAGAGTGAACCCCGTAGCGACCATCCAGCCTCTTCTAGCCCAGTAAGCTTGCCGCATAATGTCAGCATCTCTCGATTGCTCTTCTGCCAGCAACTGCGTCCTGGTGAGAGGGATAGTTATGTGTATAGATGTTCCCTCTCCGGGAGCACTCTGCAACATGAAGTTCCCCTTCAAGGCTTCGGCGCGCTCCCGAATGTTAGAGAGTCCCATCCCCGCCTGTCTATGCTCTGTTCCCTGTGCGAGATCAAAGCCCTGCCCATCATCTTTCATCTCCACCACTATCTCATCGTCTACCGTAGACAGTGTAAACCAAACCTGACTCGCACGGGCATGACGAGCAATGTTCGCGAAGGCTTCCTGCACAATACGGAAGATCATCTCCTGAGAGCCAACAGGAAAACGCTCGTCGGCGGCTAGTGTGCCAAACTCAGCATATACCTTGGCACCAGTGCGATATTCCAATGCCTGACACTGCGTTCGCAAGGACTCCGTTAAGCCTATATTTTCCAGAGGAGAGGGGCGAAGTTGCTGAAGCAGTGCCTGCATCTCTACCTGCGCTTCACGGGCATTCTTTACAATATCATCCACTGCCTGACGCGCGCCTTGAGGATCATGTTCCCAGCGTGCTTTGACTGCCGCAGCACTCATCACAACGCTAAATATTTGCTGCTTAATCGAATCATGCAGGTCACGTGCCAGACGGTTGCGCTCCTCCTGAGCTGCCGCTTTACTGACCTGCTGCAACAACTGATCGCGATACTCTACTGTCTGTTGCTCTCTCTGAGACTGCTGTCCATTCTGACTGCCGAGAGCATTGAGCAGTGTAAACAGACGAGAAAAGGGCCAGAACCAGATGCCAGTAATGGGTTCAATGGGCTGCTTACGCACAATACGTCCCAGAACAAGATCAATAACGTGCAGGCTATAGGGGATATTCAGTGTCAGAAGAAAGCCAAGCAACGCACCTATCACAACGAGATTTTCAGAAAAAGAGCGTCCCCATATCACAAGTATCGGAGTAATGAGTTGGCTGATAAAAAGTTGCAGCAGGATCAAGATATAGATAGTGCTGACTGATTTGATGCGCGGTTGTATCTGTTGCATGTGCCCTCTGACTCTCTTCATGACCTCAATGCAAAGCATTATACAGGAAAAGGAGGGAGAAGCAAACACCACTTGAGGGCATCTTCCTCTCCCTCATATGGGGGACGAAAAATATCCACTGAGTTTCTGATGTCAGAAAGGGAGCAGCCATTTATACTTGAACGTAGAAGCCAGAAAAAAGCAGCCAACGAAGGAAGCATTTGTTTCCAGATACTCTGCTTTTATGCTCCGCTCGCGTCAGAAAGTGTAAATAATGAAAGCATCAGCACCACGAGCCGATCACAGCCATCTTCCATCTGTACAACCTCTTCGTGCGGCACTCTTTTTTGCAACTGGTAGCTTAAAAAACAAGAGCAATCTCGTTGAGTTACAGAGACATACTAGCTGGATCTGTCTGGCGGTTCTGCTTCAGGCATGTCATGAAATCGCCTTTACACAGATGCCAGGGATCATTCACAGGCGGTATTATAGTCCGTTGATAGATATATGCATATCGCTCTTACCAGTACTGTTAATTGTGGGAAGCTTTCTCGCCATGTGGATGGCCTGCTGTCCAACCTCATTATGGCAACAGGGAAAAGTAGTCTATCAGCGTTCTAATACGTGGAAGCGTGTTGTCCTGGTAGTGACATTATTGATGGCACTAGCTGGTGGCATCCTCTGTCTACGTGAAGTGGCTCTGTGTTTTCTTCCTGCTCAGTCTGGTAATGATGGGACACTACTAGATACGAATGCAGCACTTCAGCTTTTAGCTGGTGAAAATCCCTACAAAGCGCAATCATTATATCGGCTCTCAGCACATATACTGCTTCACGCAGAATGGACCACGCCACTACACCAGGGCCGTTTCGTCCACAGAATAGAGTATCCGTCAAAACAGGAGTTACAACAGGTGCTCGCTCATGATCTCAACACCGGAGAGGCTCCTGAATTTGAATTGACAACCAGCTATCCAGCCCTCTCTTTTCTCTCACTGCTCCCCTTCGCATGGTTTAAAGACTACAAATGTCCTGCCTCTTTACCTGGCATGTCATGGAGTGCTGATTGTGGTTGCATGGCGGATGGCACGCAGTGAAATGCGCTCCTGGGTTCTGCTTTTGGCCTTTGCGAACACCTCGATGTGGACTCCTACAGTGGGCGAGACACTCGACATGCTCTATATATTGCTGGTCGCTCTCGCCTGGCTCTGGCGTGATAAACGTTGGTGCTCGGCCCTCTGTCTTGGCCTGGCAATTGCCAGCAAACAGATTGCATGGTTCTTTGTCCCTTTCTATGTAATTATGCTCTGGAAACAGCATAACCCAATGGAGGCGGTGAAGCGTTTGAGCATTGCTGGGAGTATTGCATTACTTTGTAACGCACCATTTATTCTGTGGAGTCCGCATCTCTGGCTGGCAGGAGTGCTCACTCCCATTGCAGACCCGATGTTTCCACTTGGCACAGGTATTATCGCACTCAGTACAGGTCATCTGCTCCCCTACTTTCCTACATAGGTCTACAGTTGCTGCGAGGTTGGAGCGTATGCTTTGGCATTGCTCTACTACTGGAAACACTGTTACAAACATCCAGAGATGGCAATGCTACTGGCAGTAGTACCACTTTTCTTCGCATGGCGCAGCCTATCATCCTACTTCTACTGTAGCGCCTTTCCTCTGCTAGCGGTCATGGTTGCCCGGCAACAAGAGAAACAATAACGGTCTTTCCATTCAAATAGTGTAGAGTTATTCGTAGGTATCAGGAAACCACTCCTGGAGCGGGTGAAAGTTTTCAATACTTGTGTCAGATCCAGGTTTGACCCAATGTACCAACAACACCGTGTCTTCATTGGCTCCATTTGTCTAGCTAGCAGAACGTCGGTTGGGATGTTCTCGTACTTATCTACTTGTCTAGGCATCAAATGCTAAAAATGAGAAGAACTTGATATCCATCAAGTGACTACCAGTGCCAGTTCTTACCTACTACAGAGTTTTATGCTACGTCGTACTTTTTCGCTAGGAAGATACTGATAGGCCAATTGTGAAGCAATTCACAGCTTTTTTCTCATAGCTTCGTTATACTCCATATGATGTATACATGCTCTTTGCTCTGGAGAAGAGCCGTCGTAACAAGCTACACCCTAGAGAGGTACGTTTGGACAACGATGATCGTCTTCTGCGACGTTCAATCATTTCTCAAGTACAAACCATGTTGACGCTGCTAGACATGATCTTCCCCGGTTTGGTAGAGTCTCTAAAGCTGAGATATACTTTAGCAAATCAGGAAAGGGATCATCATGGCAAAGGTTCAAAAAGTCTCTACACGCGAGTTCAAAGAACAGGCGGTGCAGCTAGCTCAGACTAGTGGGAAACCCATCGTACGCTCCTACGCACTTTTGAATACAGAGACAGATGGCGTTACTCATGGTCTTGCAGCTTCATAAGACCATAGTTTTGCAGAATGTGGTAGCTATGTGAGCTTGAGGAGAGACGGCTAACGACGACTTTAGATATTTACGTCGTTAGCTGTTCTGATGAGGAAGTATGGTTTCGCAGAAAAACTTCAGCGAGAGTCTTCTCCTCTATATCTGTAGTTCTCTCACGCAAGGACCAGGGAACGCAGCACCTCATCAACGGGAGAA
>CAXUIS010000077.1:0-7029 GCA_964250915.1 uncultured Ktedonobacteraceae bacterium
CATGTGTTTCGGCAGGTTCTGTGTTACAATCTCTATATTAAAATTCTTTATCCCACATAGGTTTATTTGGAGTTCTCTACGCAAGATGTACCATACAGAAGTATTACGTGTCAACGAAAATCATCCTAATATATTTATTATTGAACGTGCAGCTTCTCTACTCAGGGAAGGGCAAGTTGTCGTTTTTCCTACCGAAACTGTGTACGGGCTTGGTGGCGATGCAGTGCAGCCGCAGGCATTGGAACGTATATTCGCGGCGAAAGAACGTCCCTACAGCGATCCGTTAATTGTACATATTGCCGACGTAGAAGCACTAGAGATGCTTGTCACCACGTTGCCGGAACAGGCAAAGCTTCTTGCCAATATGTTCTGGCCTGGTCCACTGACAATGATACTTCCTGCCAGTCCTCACGTTCCCAAACTCGTCACCGCTGGCTTATCCACCGTCGCCATACGCATGCCACGTCATGCCGTTGCACTGGCCCTTATTCGTGCAACGGGTTCACCTATCGCGGCACCGAGTGCTAACCGTTTTATGCATGTTAGCCCAACAACTGCTCAACATGCGTTGACAGACCTCGATGGACGTGTGCCACTTATCCTTGATAGCGGTCCATCTGAAGTAGGCGTAGAGTCAACAGTACTCGACCTTTGCGCACTTCCTCCAACGATTCTACGTCCTGGCGGTGTGAGTATAGAGGCGTTACAGCGCATTTTGCCAGAGGTAGTCTATCGTAAGACATCAAGCCTCGAAAAACAGGATGAGCATAAAGCACAAACTGCACCAGGGCAACTGCTCACTCACTACGCACCAAGTGTTCCTACGTTCCTTTTTGAAGGATCAACACAAGCGGTGGATCGCGCTATGCTAGCGGAGATACAGCGCAGGCAAGCACAGGGTGAGCGCGTCGGCATACTGATTGCCGACGAGGATATCTCTACGTTTGCCATCAGTGGCGCACGCATCTACACATTAGGAAGCGCGAACGAGCCAGAACAGATAGCCATGAATCTCTACACAGGCTTACGTACGCTTGAGGAGGCCGGTGTACAAAGTATCCTCTGTCGCAGCTTTACAGAGCAAGGGCTTGGTTTAGCGATTCGAGACCGACTCCGTAAAGCTGCCGGTGGCAAGATTATCTCGGTTAACCTTGACTAATCTCTGGTTTGCGTGTTTCACGTACTGGTCTACGCCGCGTTGTCGCCGCGCGTTTCGCGGCAGCATTTTTGCGTAGGCGTGGCACAATAAGAAAGACGTAGAGCGTCGAGAGCGCGAACACAAAAAGTGTCAGTACAAGAGGCACACCTGGAAAAACACCCGCAGTACCCGCTCCAAGTGAGGCAAGTATACCAAGCCCGCCAAAGATAACCACAGTGGCTATAGGAATAACGAGACCCCCACGAATACGAAACGAGCGTTCCGCGTTCGGCTGGCGTCGGCGCAGCTGTAGGACACAAAGACCTGCGACAGTGTAAATCAACGCTTCAAGCACCGAACCGACAAGAATTAACAACTGAAACTGACCTGTCAAGAAGATGAGAATAGCAATTACTGCTGACGCGCCTGCAAGTACAATCACGGTGACATAGGGTACCGCGTTGTCCATACTGATACGCGCAAAGACCGGTGGCAGTGTATCTTCGCGGGCGGCGGCATACATAAAGCGTGAGGCCGTCGCAAAACCGCCGTTAAACGTCATGACTGCCGTCAATAACGTCGCCCCAAGCATAATCCAGATACCCGCCTGACCAAGAATGGCCTTTCCTAACAACATTTGCGGAATTGGTGAGGTTGCTAACGCTTGATGCTGATTATCTATGTGTAGCACGTTGCTAGCGGCAACGGTGAAAAGCGCATAGGATATCAGGAGCAGACCTAAGCCAACAAACATACCTCTAGGAATAAGTTTGATATTTGTGATCTCTTCCGACAACGGCGTGACCCATTCAAAGGCCGAGAAGACAAAGACGCCGATGGCTACTGCTTGTATAAGATCAAGAGGATGGCTTAGAGAGTCGAAGGGTGAACGGAGTTGAAAGCCGTGCTGACTGAGGGCAATCAAAGAAATAATAATGGCTACCGCTAGAATAGTGTAGGTTGTTATATCCTGCAATAGGCCAGCTAATTTGATGCCACGTAAGTTTGCGCCAAGTGCCAAGCCCAGAATAGCGAGTATCCAGATCAGCGATGCCCACGATGGAAGGTTTAAAGCATAGGTGATGGCATTGCCAACGATGTAGCTATCGGCAGCAATAACAGCGACAATGGTCAGCATATAACCGAAAGAAATAATCAGCGAAAAATTGTCGTTGAACGCCTCCTTCATATAGAGGCGAATGGCTGCGGCGGTAGGATAAAGTGCGTTCAGCTCTGAAAAGCAGAAGGCTGCTAATAGAGCTAGTAGGCCAGCGATAAGAATGGCTATCCAGCCTGAGTCACCGCCCACAAGCGAGGCAAGTTGGACACAACCGAGGAGACTAATAGCAGCATACGAGAGACCGGCACTAGTCGAAACCACCGTGCGAAACTTCAAGACGCGACGTAGCGCAACAGGTGCATTCATGCAAGAACCCTCCTGACATCGACACTGATTGTTGATGCAAGCGTACTGTATAGCTTAGAAGTTGTCAATGGTTTTCCGTGAGGACTTTTCGGAAGTCAAAGTATCTTGAAAAGCATATAAAGGGCACGAAAGGAAGGCGTACTCTTGGCTTCATACAGGTTGTATGAGTCGCTCGGCTTTCTTTATCAAGCGAAGTGTTGCGGGTTTGAGAGGTAGTGCTGGAATTTCGGAGAATGAGAACCAGCGTAAATCATGTGCTTCAGCACTTGCTAACCTGATACTTTCCGGTGACGATGTGAGCAGCAGATAGCGAAAGTCTAAATGGTAATGTTCTGGCACATCATTTCTGGCTGGTATACTATGAGCATCGACATCAACAAATATTGGTTGTTTAGAAACAGGGAAAAACGTAAGGTCGGGCAGTGCCGATTCCTCAATGGCCTCACGCAATGCAATCTGCGACGGATCAAGTTCGCCCTCTCCATGTCCTCCCATTTGAAGCCATAATTGGAGTTTGCGATGATACATAAGCAACACATTCTTGCTTGCTACATCAATAATCAAAGCAGAACCGGTGATGTGACCTTCTAGACAACTTTGAAGCCAAATATCTGGATATTTCGCAATCATCTTTTTGATGAGTATAACTGAGGTACGTTCTGCTTCGTCTACGGATTTGTAGATGTTCAAGTGTTGTAAAATTTCCTCAGAGGCACGTTGCATTCTCTCTATGCTCACTTCTCACCCAGCAACAGTTGTGCGGTTACATGGTCTGTGATTAAAATGTTTGCCAACCCAGCCTTCAATGCGGCACGAATAGCAGGAACGTAGGAAGGGCCTCCACCTGCAACGAGAATCACTTTTGTGCCTTGTTGTCTAATTTTTTCTTTAAGTGTAGGAATTTCAAAGCCTGACAAACAATACGGCTGTGGGTCAAGCATCGTATTAATGCATTGGCCCTCTGCGTCAAAGACCCAATGGTTAATATCTACGGCCGGATGCAATGCCTCTACTGCCTGAATCTGTTCTCTGGAGAGTATGCCTTTTAAGATAACTTCATCATTCATATGAGGAGGCCAAACTCCCATCATGACAACATTTGCCCTCTCATGAAGATCGACGGCTTGCTTTACAATGGGATCATTGCGCATTAGCTTTGGGAGATAGTCTTGAGCACCTTGGAATACTGGATAAAATGCGGGCATACAACACCAAGTATGCTCCCCTCCATACGCCTCAGCAATATCGTGAGCAATCAGGTTGGCATCACCATCACTCGTATGAGCTTGGACGAACCCAATCGTGGCGACCACTCGTAAATGGGGAAGAAGTTTACTCGGATTAAGGTAGCGTACCATATTCCGCATGAACGTGGTGCCACCTGAAACAGCAAGTACGTCGGTGTCAGTAATGAGTTGATCGAGATAGTCTGCGGCAGCAATTGCAATCTCAATCACCACTTCATCACTAGTTTCATTCTCTGTCATACCTTCAAAGCTACGACCAGGAACGAGCACAACATCATCAAGTTTCAGTTCTGTACGCACCTCACGAGAGAGATTACGTAAGTAGCCTGTACGCATATCTGGAACAATAGAAACGCGAACAATTCCACGATCTTTCGCTTTTTGTAGTGCTTTACTCACAGTCTGTCGAGAGCAAAACTCCCTTTCAGCAATTGTTTCTTGCGAATTGCCATCTTCATAATACATGTAGGCAATCTTCCGTAAAAACCGTTCATCTCCGAGTAAGCGAGCTTCCGAGCCGTTCGCTTGCGACATCTCCGAAGGCATAGTGTTACTCCTTTTAACATGAAGATAGAGTTGATGAATAGCCAAAGTTATTTCGTCTGCGGAAGAGGTTTATATCCCCAAGCGGTAATATGAGGCCAAGTTGCGAAGAAATCTGGTTGCTCCATATCCTTAAGGCATTGTCTATGGAGAGCATCATAATTTTCTGGAATGCCGCCCCATTTCTGAATAAACGGACGAGTCATTTGAAATATATAGTCCATGTCCTCTTCAAAAGCCTTTCCTTCTGGTGTTCCCGCTCGAAATACCAGGGGATAGAGCTTAGTTTGCACGCCGTCGCACCAACTTTTCGTGAGGAGTTCTGCTAAGTGATTGGTTAAACCCGTATATTCTTGCGCAAAAAGGTATCCAGCCTGATATAAAGCACGTGTACCAAGGTCATTCAGTTGTGTCATTGCTTGACTCGTACTCTTGGAACCGCTCTCACATTCAGTAAGACGAATAATTCCTCCTGGACGAACGACGCGCTGCATTTCAAGAAGAAGACCAGGCCATTCCGAGGTACGTACAAAACTTATACCAAGCCGTAGGTTTACCAGGTCAAACATGTTCTCAGGAAATTCAAGCTTCTTCAGAGCATCCATGACATGAAATTCAACACGGTTTTCGAGTCCCTGCGTTTTTGCTTGAGTACGAGAATAGTCAACCATCGACGGATTGATGTCAATACCCACCACATTCATTTCAGGATAGGTCTCGGCAGCTTCTAACGCCCAACTACCAACACCACATCCAATCTCAAGGACATGATGAAAGATACTTGGGTCGGGTTGTTCTGGAAGAACACCGCCCATCGCGGTTGTAATCATGCGACTCTGAATGGTGAGACGAAGTATATCTGCCTTTTTCTTCCTCTCGTTAATAATATAGGTACTTGCACTACTACTTTTCTTGGAGTTGTTAGAAGACGGCATGGTGTTACTTTCCTTTTTGTCTCTCGTCTCAATGAGCCTTCCGCGTAGCTTGTAATCTATGATTATGTACACTTTGTGGATACAGCAAATGTTCCTCTTGTATTACGCATTATACGTTTGTGTGCCTGACTTGTCTAGTAGCTATGTTTCAAGCAAAGAGATGAACGTTCATCTTTTTAAGTACCCATGTTGTTCATATTCTTTAAAAAAAGAGCAATATGCCACAAAAACGACAAACTACTACAGTCCGTTGAATATTTTTACGATTTTTACATATGTATATTTTTCTAATATTTTTTCACATATGCATACGATACAACATACATTTAACAAATGCTCCATTTTTTACATAATCCTCAAAATGTATTGATTACTACAAAAATTATGTTATTCTTCTCTAAAGGCTCCATACTTTTGGGTCCTATATTGTAATACCCTATTGACCAGCAGTACAAGAACTATGCACATGCTTTCACAGCAAGAGACGAACTCATAAGAGGAAAATAGCGTTATGAAAAAGAGGCTTCTATTTAAAGTTGAGAAGAATCGTGTCCTTGTCCCTGTTGGAGAGCCATGTCCATTTGGATGTAGATATTGCTACACACGAGGTGGAGAGGTAGGACTATCTAAGCTTGATGCTGACGATGTTCTCTCCCAGTTCGAGCAGTTCGCACAAAACACTTCTTTCGAGACTATTCAATTTGGGTATGATGGTGATCCTTTTGCGCGCCCTACACGAGGTGTCGCAATGTTACAACGATTGGCGATGCTAGGGAAGAATCTGAATTTTAGCACAAAGGCATCACTGGATATATCCACACTGAACGCGCTTGCAACAATTCAGCAACGCATGGAAAAGGATGGAACGATGTTAAGCGCATTGGTATCCGTCAGTTGCTGGGACTCTGCTTACAGCGTAGAGCCTCATACGCCTTCTCCAAGCGAACGGATGACAACAGTTGCCAACCTGAAGCGGATTGGAGTGCCTACCTTTATTGCTGTACGCCCCATTTTGCCGCATATTTCTGACTTGGAATACGAGAACGTTGCGATGGGGGGGATACGCGCGGGATGTGATGGATTTGTCTTGGGGCCGCTCTATGCCGATGATCGAGGGCAATTCGTACGTTTTATCCCCCCAGAAATACTCACAACCGTTCCTTCTCGCAAGGATGTGGTTTCCTGGTCAGCTCATCAGCCAACATGGACACGCTATGAAGATGAAGCACGTCTTCATCGTCTAAGTAACATGATTAAACGAAAAGGGGGTACAGTCTATGTCTCCTCGGCGGACGCGATGGCGGCAGTAGGTCAAAAACTATCTGTCTCACCTCTCCTAATAGGAGCGTAATAGAGTTTCAACATGACAAAAAAGCGTGTTTTTCACTTCACAGGAGAGAAAGAGCGCATCAAATAATAAGCGCAAGTTACGTTAGGATATCTCTATAAGTAGCAGTTTATTACTATTACTCTTTTTATATTCAAGGAGGAAATGTAAGATGATGACAGAGAACGTAACCACTTCGACAGATAAAGAGCCATGTTCTCAGTTAAGGATAGGTGCGTTTACCTTTGTAAGAGAGAAAACGGGGCGCATTGTGCTTAACGTTGATGCTGATAGTGGTTTGTATCCACTCAGACTGACAAATGAGCAAACTTATATGCTTACACAATGGTTTCACACTTTTCAGGAAGACACTGCATGGTCTTAGTCTTGTCGTGTCTTTGCCAAATTAGGGG
>CAXUIS010000077.1:7039-15425 GCA_964250915.1 uncultured Ktedonobacteraceae bacterium
GAGAGGAGTGCGTAATTCGTTTACGCGCTCCTCTCTCCGCAATTGGCAAGCCTTCTTACTTTGTTACTGCTGGCTTCGCAATGAATCGCCTATGTGATAAAGGTTGAGCAGTATCTCTTTAAACGCCTGAATTATATTTGTCTCATGATAGGAGATATCATGCGACTGACAAAAAGGCTTGATGATCTGTTGAGCCTGCTTCAGTTTGTTGCGAGGCATGCTTGGGAATAGGTGATGCTCGATCTGATAGTTTAAGCCGCCGTACATAAAGTCTGTAATCGGATTCGCGTGAATGTTACGAGCGGTAAGCACCTGACGATGCAAGAAATCCATTGTACTCTCTTTTTCAAGTACAAGCATACCTTTATGGTTTGGTGCAAAGATCGAGCCCAGGTAGACACCTGTAATAGCTTGATGTACAACAATAAAGATGATGGCTTGCCACCACACAAAACGCGAGAAGATGATGCCAAAGTACAAGGCAAAATGGGCAATCATCAAGAGCACTTCGAGAGCATGGTACTTCGCCTTCTTGTGCAAGAGAAAATCTACTCCATTGTATTGCAGCCCAAGAGAGACCGTCATTAACGCGGGCAGAAAAATGAGTGCTTGATGCTTCACAAGAAACTGCCTGAATTTGCCTATTCCTGATAGGTCTTCTAGCCCTGTAAATTCCAGAAATGGAATGTCGATATCAGGGTCCATATCCATATGATTAGGATTGCTATGATGTGCATTGTGTTTATCAACCCACCACGCATAACTCATACCAACCACAAGATTGCCGCCAACAAGTGCAAGCAGGTCATGCTTCCACGACTCGTGAAACATCTGCCGGTGCCCGGCCTCATGTCCAAGTAGCCCAATCTGTGTAAAGACAAACGCGAGATAGACAGCATTTAGGAGTTGTAACCAGAAATTGTTGACAACGAAGAGAAACACGACTCCAATGGTAAGCAAAGCTAACAGTAGAGCAATACGCACAGTGTAGTATGCGGGCTGTCTCTCTAACAATCCTTGTTTCTTAAGAATTTGTTTTAACTCGGCATAATCATTGGTAGCGGGAGCTTGAAGGGGACGTATAGGAATCGGCTGTACCGCATTCTCTATGGGAAGAGTGAGTGAGCCGGACATTTTTCTGTTCATGAACGAAGCGTTTCCTTTTCTTACGACATAAAGCATCTTAAACATGCTCTATCTATAAGAGAGGAGTCAAGGCTGTTTTGTTTCAATTTGCCGACGCTATTTTGTCAGTTTGTTAAGAACAAGAAATTGTCGGGATAATACTCATGTATATATGTACCAAAGATGTAAATGAAGAATAAAAAAGCATCAATCTTCTTCGAGAGAAGTACCACTTAGTCTAAGGATTATCTCACCTACATAAGCTGCAAAATCTTGTAAGGCAGCATTGCCCACAGGTCTTCCTGGGCTTTCACCACGGTATAGAGCTAACAACTGCTGAAGAAGAGGATGATACTGTTCAGGTAGAAAAGACAGTCCCCATATACCACCAGCATCTTTAGAAAGAATAGTATGATCGTGTAAATATGCCGCGACACGACAAGCATTCAACACAAAAGAGAGAGGATTGTGTAAAGGATGTTGCTGATCTTGCTGAATTTTTGTGACGAGTGCATCTCGAAAGTCGTGTTCCGGTACAGGAGGAAGCGTCTTTGCAGGAAGCTCCCCATAGAGACAAACGCCATGCAATTGAAGAACGGGAAGAATGATTGTAAGTTCAGGATCGTACTCGATCCTATCATTCCGGTGTTTCCAGGCGTCACTGCGCATATCTTGTTGAGCTTGCTCACGCATTGTCTCATTATAGTAAAGGTCGTAGGGCAAGGAATGTTGGAAAGGGAAAATATTTTGTTGAGCAAGAAAGTGAATGCTCACAGGGCATGGCATTTTGGAGATGCGTAGTAGTAGCGTGACAAGCGTGCGCTTAACCTCTATATTCATCCTCTGCTTTGTCACTGCTACTATATTAATATCGCTTCTTGCAGGATTAAATCCTCCTAGAGCTAATGAGCCATGCAGGTAAAAACCAACAAGTTGCTCCCCCAGCATCCGTTGAGACTCCGTTTGCAAAGTACGAACTTGCGATTGTATTACTCTTGAACAGGTCTCCCAAGTGTACTGTTGCCCCATGCTACCGCTCTTCTTTCTTTTCGGCGTCAAGTTTCCGTTGTTTCGTATTGAGCATATCGACATAGACGTATGCGTCGTGGCCCATATCAAACGATTTGATAATATGCGTATTGTGTTCCGACTCTTCATGCTCAGGAACACGCTCTCGGACAACGAAAATCTGCTCTGTGATCTTCTGGACGTAGTAACGCTCTTCCGTCATCATGTTCCTTCCACTAGTACCCATTACGGGGCCACGCGTTGTTTTTTGCTTATTCATTTTATTTTCACTATGCTTTCGTTCCAGATGCTACAATTTCACGTTCATCGGTTTTGTCAGCTTCGACTATAAGAACAGTTACTTCAGGTAAGAGAACAACATCCCGTCTTGCCTTATCCAGTGTTGCTCCCTCAAGGTCTGCTCCCACCAGATTTGTTTTTCTCAAATCGGCCTCTTTCAAATTGGTATAGCGCAGGATAGTATCTCGTAAGTCCGTCCAGTTCAGGAGTGTTTTGGAGCAATCTGCATCGCTGAGATCGGCACCTCTCAGATTAGCATTACGAATGTCAGCTAAATGCAGGTCTGCTCCCCGTAGGTCGGCATCTTGCAGGTTAACTTCGGTTAGGTCAGCCCCATGAAAGTCAATTCCGCGCAGATCAACTCCGTGCAAGTCCGCGCCGTGAAGGTCGGGTTCAAACGCTTTTATCTCCGAATAGTCGCGTCTCCACTTATTCCAAAGTGTTTTACCTGATGCAAGAATAATAAGTTGACGTTGATCTGCCATGATATGTACTTCCTTGTGTATGATAACTTTTCTACTGCGTTACAAGAACATTCAAAAGGGATACGGTTACTTACACTCGGTCACGAAATACGTTTCGTCTCTTTTCCCATGCTCGTTTCTTCGCGTTAGTACGATATGCACTATAGCTAAACACACATACAACGACAACGATGGCAAGCAACAACAAAATCAGTGGCTGCATCAAACACTCCTTAGTTTTTATGCTTTCAGGTACACCTGCTACTTCTGTTAAGTATGCTTGACGTATAAGGAAAGCAGGCGGACAAGTGAGTTCAGCAATCACAGTCATATAGAGAGATGAGAACGCAAAGACAATTATGTTAGAGCTTTCCCACAACGAAGATATGTTTCGAGTGATGCCTTATACGAGGGACATGATTTATGAGAGGAGGTAGAGTACTCTTTAAGTATACACTATTTTTCTTAAACATACAACTAATATGAAAAGCCAAAAATTACGCGTAAGTTACCCAAATAGCTGTACCGTTACGTTCATATCAGAGATTCGTTGCTGATTATAGGTTTTACATACTTCGTAGTAGACAAGAAGGATACTTATGAAACGTTGGGAAGCGTTTGTTACAGTTCCACTGATCGTCGTATTTTGTGTTGCGCTTACCATACGTGTTGCATACAACTTCACGGTTGCGGCTGGGTACTTTCCGCTCCACGACTCGTTGACGTATCAGAATATCGCGTTTCATCTTGTGCAAGAGCATTGCTACTGTCTCTACTCGCACTTGCCGACAGTTGACCGTGCCCCACTGTGGCCCTTCGTCATTGCAGTTCTTGACCGTCTTATCGGGCCACAAGATATTCTCGTGCGTCTCGTCCTTTGTCTTGTTGGGTCAGGAACATGTGCACTACTTTACCTTTTTGCGAGAGACCTGTTTGGGGAACGCATTGGCATCTTCGCAGGTATTGTGAGTGCGATCTATCCATTCCTGTATGTCTACGATGGTTTACTGTATGCAGAATCGCTCTATACGTTTCTATTGCTTGCCTTCTGCTACACGCTCTATCGTATGCAACGCTCACCGCGTTTGAGTTTGATAATTATAAGCGGTGTACTCCTTGGCTTGCTTTCACTCACTCGCCCCAATGGAATAGCTCTGCTTGGCTTATTCGTTGTATGGGCAGGAGTGATGTACAAGATAAAAGTTTTGTCATGGCGTACTGCACTCAAGAGTGTACTTGTAGTATCGCTCCTCTCGCTGATCTTCATCGCGCCTTGGACACTTCGCAATTATAAAGTGACACACACACTTGTACCAGTTGCGGTGGGAGATGGCAAGGTGATGTTGGGTGCATACAATTATGAGACTGCCGATCCAGTGTATCAGCATGGGTATTACGCGGGAGTATGGATTATTCCAAGCGAGTCAACGCCGTGGATCACAGAAAATTTTCCAAAGGAGTGCGCGAGGACATGCGAGGTAACACGAGATAACGCATATAAGACAGCAGCATTACAATGGATAGAGAGTCATCTTTCCTCTATGCCATTTCTGCTTGGACAACACTTCATGAATACATGGGAAGTAGTTCCGCAGGAAGCGGACCTTGCGACGAATCGTTTCCCAGATCGGGACTCATCGCGTTTCGTTGTTGCGATGATGGAAACCATCACTCCAATTGTTTTTGCACTCGCCCTACTTGGCGTCGTGGTGACAAGCGAGCGATGGCGTGAATTGCTCTTTATCTACCTGATGATTTTGCTTACACTCGCGCAAGATGTCGTCTTCTATGGAATACCGCGCTTTCGTGCGCCTATTGAGCCAATGTTAATTCTTCTTGCCTCTGGTGCTGTTTGGTGGATTGTCTCTTACAGCAGTAAGTGGCGCAAAAGAAAACAAGTATAAAAATGGTCATGCGATATCCAGCGATGCCAAGTATGGGCATGACCACAGTGCATATCTAACAAAAAACCTGATCCAACTTATTCGTCGTTGTCCAAGTCTTCAGGTTCTAGCTCATCGTCCTCATCGTCCTCATCATCCTTGTAGTCGTCCAGATACACCATATCGGAGTAGTCTGTCGAATACGAGTCCTTGCGAACGCGGATCGTCGGATTGATGGTGGGGAAAGGCTTAAGGCCAGTTTGCTCAGCCGGACCCTCCATCTGCATCTCATATGCTGGCGCACCTTCGCGTACCAACACCTCGTCGCCCACTGCCATCGACTCGAAGCCCAGACGTCTCAGGTCCATTACCATACCAGGCCAAGTATCTTCGGCGTCAACCGCCCACCACTCACGTCCCAGATTGCGAACAGGTCGAACGCGCAAAGGTCGGTTGAGGTCGCCAATATTCGCCAACAAGGATGTACGTTTCCGTTCGGCTTTTTCCACGGCTATAAACCGTCCCTTCTATAAAAATTGGGCACTTATGATTACAGTTTCACTCCATTTGTAGAAGATATCTTTACAGAAAATATCTTCTACAAATATCTTCTTTTAGAAACCTCATACAACGGAAAGCGTTATGTTAATAACATACCATATTGTATAGATGTTCCGCTACCTTCAAAACGGGTATATTCGTTAGCGGAATGAATATTATCGCAACAACATTCCCTACTTATATATACGTTCAAACGTTCACAAATAGACCATGAAAAAATGGGACATATGCACCACATCATTTCCACCGTACACCCCTTACACTTTATAGTACACACCACGATTTCATTATTGACACTACACAAGAAACCGTGCATACTGCACAGATAGAGGGTTATCAACACGATGAATACAACCGCAATCCTCAGAAGGATACGAGCTATGACTCAGCCGAGAAAAAGATTGCGAACGCTTTCAGGGACGACAGTGCGTCGCATTCGTAACACGCCCAACTATTTCTTTCTCTTGTGGCGTTGGAGCACATGGTTTTATGCAGCAATCATTATCATAGGCTTTCGTCCGAAAGTCTACACCCCAACCACTGTACTTGTTGGCTTTATTTTACTTGCTGTCACCTTTGTACAGACGCTCTTTGTAACACTTTATGCACCGGTCTTTCAGGTTTTTTTTCCGTATCTACCACGGCTTGGAGGATTACGACCTACGGATCAAACGCTGCGAAGAAGGGCACAAGATGATAACGATGAGGTATTAACTCCACTAGCAAGTACGCCAAATAAGTATTTCACAGTAGCTATCTATGCTCTTGATGTGATTGTTTGTGGGCTTGTCGTCTATTTTAGTGGTCCCAATGGAGGAGAACCTTATTTTGGTGTCAGTTCGCCTTTTCATCGCTATGCTCTTTCAGCAGCACTTGCGGCAGGCTTTGCGTATGGCTACCCAGGTGCGATAGCCGCGTCGATAGGCTTAGATGTGTTCATTGCATTTGCAATTTTTGTTCATGCTCCTGGCACACCGTTCTATGTTCCAAACGTCTTAGATATCACGGGCTCACTTTTTGATACACCTCTTGTCGCAATCATCGCCGCAGCGTTTGCCAGCACTCTTGTGAGCTACGCACAGAGTAAACGCCGTGAGCAGGACAATACACGTCGGCAACGTGCGTTAGTCCGTGTGAGCGAAACGCTCGCAAAAGGTGCCGCGAATAGGCAACAACTCTTGCAGCAAAGTGTGACGCCAATGCGACAAGGTGGACATTTCCAACGTCTGATGATTGCACTGGTCAATATTCAAAGTAATGATGAGGCGAATAAAGATACGCCAACAGAGCCTATTATTTGTGTTGAAGTTGATACACATAATGATACCCTCCCGGATGATACTGAAACGCTTCTACAGCAGGTGATGCAGTCAGGGCAAAAGTTGGATACGTTTGAGCCTTTGCACGATGAGAGCGGTTACGGTATCGCACGTCTGTACCTACCTCTGTATAAAGATGAACAGGTACAGCTTGTGCTTGGAGCTGAGAATGTGCGACAAACACCCTATGGAGAGAGACAGGAAGAGTTTCTCACTATTACAGGGGCGCAGTTGCTTGTTGCGCTAGATAACATTCGGTTGACAGAAGAGACAATAGAACTGAACGCTGCTGCTGAACGAAGTCGTATTGCCCGCGAAATTCACGATGGTATCGCGCAGTTGGTCTACATGATGAGCTTGAATGCCGAGACCTGTGCTACACAAGCCCATCGCATGGCTGAAGCATCCGAGGAAGACGCGGAACTGATTACGCCACTGGCAAAACGAATGGATACACTCGTCACGGTCTCTAAGCAAGCGTTGTGGGAGACGCGCAACTATATGTTCAACCTCAAACCGCTTATGAGTGGCTCAACAAATCTTACACAGATGCTTACAAATCAGGTTCGTGAGTTTCAGGCCATTAGTAGTCTCCCTACACATTTTGAGGTTGTTGGCATCGAGAGTTCGTACAATGGGAATCAGAAGCGCACACGCCGTTATGCACAGGTAGGAGCAGCCATCTTTCGTATTGTGCAAGAAGCATTGACCAACGCATATAAACATGCCGACGCAACTCAACTTTGGGTACAGCTTTCGCTCACACCAGAACAGGTTGCGGTTGAGATCAGCGACGACGGACAAGGCATGCAATCCGCATACTATAGTTATGATCTTACCAATAACGATGAGCGTCAGCGTATATATTCTGGACATGGTATGCGTGGCATGCGCGAACGCGCCGAAGAACTTGGCGGTACATTCGACGTTGCCCCACTTCCAGAAGGCGGAGTCAAGGTACACGTTCAAATACCAGTGTAGGAACCGAAGATGCACGTTAACGAAATACTATGATAATACGTACTCGCCTGAAGAGGGTGTGCTAAAGCAGACCCGTACAGGAGTGACGATGGTTCATGACTGGGAAAAGTCCTGTACGGGTCTGCTTTAGCACACCCAACGCATTCTTAAAGGAGCCTGCAATGGCAAAGATACGCTTGATGATTGTAGACGATCATGAAATAGTACGAATGGGCATGCGTGCTTTGTTCGAGTTGGAGTCAGACATCACGGTTGTCGGCGAAGCGAGTAACGGTGCCGAAGCTGTTGCGAAGGTGGGCGTGCTAGACCCACAGGTGATTTTGATGGATGTGCGTATGCCAAATATGAACGGCGTCGAGGCATGCCGCGATATCAAAAGCACACGTTCTGATATGTATATCTTAATGATCACCTCACACGATGATGCAAAGGCAGCAGAAGATTCTATTCTCGCGGGAGCGAGTGGCTACCTCATTAAGAACTCTAGCCGCGCCGAACTCCTCAAGGCTGTTCGCCTTGTAGCAACAGGTCAAACGTTAGTCGATCCTAATTCAGCGAAACAAGCAATGACCAAGATTTTGGCATTGGCAAGTGGAACAACGCACATCCCAGGCGAGGAACTTACAGACCGCGAACGTGAAGTCCTTGCGTTAGTAGCCCGTGGCTATACAAACAAACAAATTGCTGATACGCTCTATGTCAGCGAGAAAACGGCACGCAATCACGTTAGCCACATTCTTGAGAA
>CAXUIS010000077.1:15525-19023 GCA_964250915.1 uncultured Ktedonobacteraceae bacterium
GGCTAAAGGAAACGGGAAATATTTTGTTGTAACTGCAAAGCAACCAAAGCGACAAGAAATACGTCGCTATACTGACTGGAAGGCAGGAAATAGCAATGAGTGAAGAACTAAAATACCCAACACAAGGACATGGAGCTATCCCTTCATTTCAGAGTATGGAGGAAGAAGTAGCGTGGTGGGACGAGACCGATACAGGTACAGAGGAAATCGAAGCTGAGATGACACCAGTAAAGGTGCGTTCAACAGGGAGACTTACTAAGCAACTTATGGTACGTTTTGACGAAGAAACTGATCGTACCTTAGATGAAATTGCAGCAGAGGAAGACCTAAAAAAATCACATCTTATCCGTAGAATTGTGAAAGCATGGGTTCGTGAAGAACGAGCACGTCGTCAAGCCTCCTAACAATAGCACTTCGTATAAAGCATAAGAAAGGTTTAGAAAGGCATGATAGATGGGTGCGTCAAACCAAATGAATACGTCGCAAGCTTCGGGCCAAAACTATCTTTTGAACGATCAATACAAAGATGCGGCAAATTTGAATGCACGCATTCAGTTACATGAACGCTTTAGTACACAGACGTATGATTGGCAACGTTGGGTATTTGATTCAATTCAGGCAAAGCCGAGGAGTCGTATTCTCGAAATTGGTTGTGGTCCGGCACGCTTATGGCTCAATAACTTTGATCGCATTCCGAAGAATTGGCATATCACGCTTTCCGATTTTTCTCCTGGCATGCTGCAAGAGGCACAGCAAAATCTTCAGGCGGTACGGCACGATTTTACTTTTCAGCAGTTTGACGCGCAGTTTATCCCCTTCAAAGAAAAGAGTTTTGATATCGTTATTGCCAATCATATGCTCTATCATGTACCAGACCTGCACAAAGCACTTTCTGAGATACGACGTGTTCTTACTCTCAAGGGACGCTTCTATGCTTCTACAAATGGACTCAAGCATTTACGCGAGGTAGGTGACATCGTGCGGAGAGTTGAGCCATCCTATCATGAGGGATTGGTGCCAAGAGATGCATTCAACCTTGACCATGGAGGCGAGGATTTATTACGCTGGTTCTCACATGTCACAATGCGAGAGATAGACGATGGTTTGGTTATAACAGAAACTGAGCCACTCATCGTATTTATTCTTTCCTTGCCTGTGCAGTCCTTCATGACAGACGAAAAGCTTCAGCGACTACGCGAAAGTATCGACCAAGATATTAAAACGCATGGAGCCATCCGCATCACCAAAAGCACTGGCATATTTGAGGCTTTGCGATAGATACATTTAAGACGCGGTATAAATACTCACATTGCTGTAGACAATATCGGCATCTTCCCCACCTGTAATGGTGGTTGCTAAAAGTGCGATGGAGCCATCGGTAAAGGTATTCGCTTTATCTTGTACCGTTGTAAGATACGCACCATTTGCATAAAACGAGAACGTATTTCCATGTGCGATAAACTGTAGTGTGTTCTTCGCGCTCACCTTTAGAGCGGATGAAGGCATCCAATCCTGTAGCGTTGCGTCGCCTGTTCCTGTACTAAAATTGCTGGACTTCGAGATTTTGTATCGTCCAGCGTTATCGACCTCAAACAAATAGCCCGCATATGCTCCAAGCGTTTTCGTGTTAACACGAAAAAAGACGCCACCTGAATGTCCGCTCACGATAGTCATATCAACAGAAAGTGTTATATTGTTGTATCTGGTCCCTTTTTCGAGGCATCCCTGCAACTGGCCCTCATTCAATAAAGAGGTGCCCTTCTTTATGTGGTAGCCATCCGAAGCAAAGACACAGTTTGCGTTCGCATCCCACCGCTCCTGTTGCGTATCAGTATTGTTCGGATCATTCAACGCGTCATGATAAGATGCGGTACCTGTGGTCGCGGTTTGGATCACGCCTACTGTTGCAGAAGCATGTGCTTGGGCAGTTACAGTCACACCTACAATAGCGGTTGCCGTAGCATGCTGTGCCTGTTGTGTCGCATTCGCAAACGCCTGTGCTGTCGCTGTTTGATTCAGCGTAGCGGTAGGTGACACTCCCTTTGTAGGTGATGCGTTGCCACTTGTCGCGGTGTGCGTATTTCCTCCTATTCCAGATACGCCTTTTGTCCCCGGTAGCGAATTGCCTAATAATACATAGAGAATGGGACCAATCACAGCAAGTAGTACGATCAGAGCGATTACTGTTACAACACGAGCGCGTGTACGCGTTGGTGATGGTGGAGGTCGAAATGTCTGGGTAGAACGACTGGCGGAAGGAACATATGCAGGTTCATGAATGACACGTGTTGTGCGTCTCGTCGGAGGCTGTTGTTGTGGTGCTACGGGTGTGGTACGAGGCAGAACGAGCGGAACATTTTGTATAGGGGCGTTCCCTTGCCATACAGGAGTAGCGGGATTTCCTATCGTACTTACTGCTCTTGGCGTGTTTACGGCTCGACAAAATGCATCGGCAAGTTCTGTTGCACTGGCATAGCGCAAATCAGGATTTTTCTCTAAGCCACGTAGGATAACGCGTTCAACCTGTGGTGAAATATCCTGTACAATACTGCTCGGCAATGGCGGCTGCTTTGTCATGTGCATGGTGACAACGGCGATCTGGTTCTCCGCTGAAAAGGGGAGTCGGCCTGTGACCATCTCATAAAGCAGGACAGCGAGCGAGTAGAAATCACTCCGAGCATCGGCTTTGTAGTCTGGCTCAAAAAGTTCGGGGGCGACATAATCGACCGTTCCTAGCACGTTGCCTGTCGAGGTGAGTTGTGTCGCATCGGAGTCGCTGCGAGCAATGCCAAAATCGGCGAGATAGCAGTTGCCATCGTCATCGAGCAGAACGTTCGATGCTTTAATGTCGCGGTGAATGATACCTTTTCTATGAATGTAGTCCAATGCATCGGCAATTTCACCTATATAACGGCATGCTTCGGAAAGAGGAAGAGGGCCGCGCCGAATGAGTGAGCGTAATGTGCCACCATCCATAAAAGGCATAACAATGTAGTAGTAAGGGACACTATCAAGGTCGTCCACACCAGTATCAAAGACAGGCATCAGGTGCGAGTTATGCAACGATGCCATCAAGCGTGCTTCGCGGATGAAACGCCGCAACAGCTCCTCGTCTTCACGCTTGAACACCTTTACGGCAACGTCACGCTGAAATTTCGTGTCGAAGCCGCGATACACGTCTGCCATACCGCCGCGTCCCGCCAATTGCCGCAACTCATAACGGTCCAGTACGCGCCCTTCTAAGCCTGCCATACAATTTCTCCAACTACTAGGGAGGGATGAACAGGGAAGTAGGGACTAGATTTATCACGTCCGAGTGCTGCTCATCATTTTTGTTGTCTCTTCTATAGAACGTTGCAGATAGGTTTTAGTTGCGCTTGATAGAGGCATTTTATGCTATTCGACATTTTGACAAAGCTTACTGAGCACGCTATTCTGGCAGTTCGGTTAGCCAGTGCTTCACTTCCTCGATCATGCGATGACCTGTGATGGTTTCAA
>CAXUIS010000078.1:0-4763 GCA_964250915.1 uncultured Ktedonobacteraceae bacterium
TACCTAACGACCAAAGCGTCCCGCGAGAAATCGACATAAGCCCGCGAAGAGTAGTGCTTTACTTCCCTCTCCCATGACTGCCGCAATAAAACCAAGAGTTACTCCCAACGTTAACCCTATGCGTCCAGCTGGATGTCGTATCATCTTTTGAAATGTCTTCAATGCTTTCCCCTTTTCCTCTCGACTGTGACATTTGTGCTTCATAAACGTTGTTATTCAAAATGGTTATTCTGCTACTAAGGTAACACAAAAATGACTCGTTTGCCTATGGAATAGCATACAATTTTCCCTTGTTTTATCTAAAGTGGGCATTTATGTAAAGCGGACATAACCCAAAAATATTAGTACTGATATCCTGTTACTATTCTGATTCCTATTCCGTTTATCTCTGTTATAAGGCACCTTTAAGGTGTCTTAAGAATTTTCTAAGGTTTTTTCAGCACGTTCTAATTTTCGTTTTCTTAGTTCTCACAGAGAGTGTTGTGTCATGGTTGGGATGAACGACAACAATCGCACTTATCAGCCTATCAATTCTTATGGTGTTATTGGCGATTGTCATTCGACGGTGCTTATTGCACCTGATGGCTCAGTAGACTGGGGATGTCTACCAGACTTCGATAGCCCTGCTATCTTTTGCCGTCTGTTAGACTCGGAGCGTGGAGGGTACTTTCAAATAGCCCCCACAGACAACACTATTCCAGGCTTTCAACGCTATTTGCGTGGAAGTAACGTTTTACAGACACGTTTTGCTAGTACCTCCGGTGAGGTAGTGTTAACCGATTTCATGCCAGTGGAAACGCTGAGTGCTTGGCCCTATCGGGGTATGAACAACAATACATGGACGCGAGAAGATGGTTCTTGCCATTGCCTCGTTCGTATTGTGGAATGTACACACGGTGAGTTGCCTGTGACGATGACCTTACGTGTCAGTCCGAACTATGCAGCGTCGCCTTGTGAAGTATCACTCGCGCCAGACAACATAGGGGCACTTATCTCTGATGGCAAACAGCATGTCGGTTTAGCAATCGTGGGTGCAAGCCTGTTACCTTCGTATTCGATGCATATAGCACAAGGCGCGGAGGAATGGCATCCGTCAGTTGTTGCACACGTTGTATTGCATGAAGGGGAGCGACTCCTTTTTGCAGTAGGTATGGGTCGCAGCGCACATGCTGCACGTCGGCTTATAGAGCAAGAGTTGCGGCAGCGTAATTTTGACGCCGAACTTGCTCAAACACTTCATTGCTGGCGCAAATGGCTTGCTAACTGTAGTTACCAGGGACCATACCTTGAAGGAGTACAGCGCAGCGCACTCGCGCTCAAGATGATGACATATGCGCCCACAGGCGCAATCGTTGCTGCTCCTACCACATCTTTACCCGAAGACATTGGTGGGGTGCGCAACTGGGACTATCGTTTTACCTGGTTGCGTGATGCAACTTTTACACTGTATGCTCTCAATGTGCTTGGTTTCACGGAAGAGGCTAGGGCGTTTACGCACTGGTTGCGTCGCCTCTCTTACGCGAACGGCGAAGACCTGCAAATCATGTACGGCATTCGTGGTGAACGCGACCTGATGGAGCAAGAGCTAGCGCATTTAGATGGCTACTGTGGCTCACGTCCAGTACGTGTTGGTAATGGAGCGGCAGATCAGAAGCAGCTTGACGTATTCGGTGAAATTCTTGATTGTATCCACATTTATCGTCGTCAAGGCGGTTTCGAGCGTTACGGTGAGACGCTTGAAGGCCCCTTATGGTCAATGATGTGTACACTGGTTGAGCATGTCTGTGCCCACTGGCAAGAACCTGACAACGGCATCTGGGAGGTGCGCGGTGGCTTGCGTCACTTCGTCTACTCAAAGGTTATGTGTTGGGTCGCCCTTGATCGTGGTATTAAAGCTGCTGAACAGTTACATCTTGAGGCAGACCTATCACATTGGCACATGGTGCGTGACCAGATACGGACCGATATTCTATCGCATGGGTATAACACCTCCCTTGGAGCATTCACACAGTCGTATGATGATACGGCGTTAGATGCCTCGAACTTGTTGCTGCCTCTCGTTGGGTTCATTGCACCTGATGACCCACGCATGCGTTCAACTGTAGACCGCATCATGGATAAACTCACAAACAAACAAGGCTTTGTTTATCGATACCATGCTGAGGATACCGATGATGGCTTGACTGGTGGCGAAGGCACATTCACAATTTGTACTTTGTGGTTAGTAGACAATCTGGCGATGCAGGGACGCATTTCCGAGGCGCGTTCACTCTACGAACGTGTCTTGAGTTACTCTGGTCGTCTGGGTTTGTTCTCCGAAGAGATTGATCCACATGGCACAGGGTCACTAGGAAATTATCCACAAGCGTTTACTCATATTGCACTCATCAATAGCGCGACCAATTTGCGGAAGGCTGAAATCCGCATGGCTGAGCATCATACAGACCCAGTTATGGCAGCAATCACCTATCAAAAATAGGTGGTTGATGTGACACTCGTGAGAACAGCAAGCGTCCCCCCGCTTTTTTAGAGGCGGGACGCGTGCTGCGTTTAATTTAAGGATATTAAATAACATATAAAAATTTGGTTTTTTTTTTTAAATTTTTAAAAACACAACGCGCCCCGCTTAAAAAAACGCGGGGGGACGCTTGCTGCTTTTACTTTACGGATATGAGATACTATAGAGAAAATAGGTCAACAAAGGAAGAATACACTGTGTCTGTCAATTATCCCAGTGCGAGCTTGAAACCATATAAAGAAGAAAGTCTTGTCGGTGGTCACGCATGGATTTTTTCGGGAGCACTCCAACAGCCTCCCCGTTGGATAGAAACAGGTGGCCTTGTCGATGTAAAGTCGTCTAAGGGGCAATTTGTCGCGCGTGGTTACTACAATCCACAGACGGATATCGCTATCCGCATCTTGACGCGTAACCCAGAAGAGGCGATAGACGCCGAATTTGTACGAGATCGTGTACGCCGAGCAGTAGAATTACGTCGCGTCTTTCAACTAGAACAAACAAATGCCTATCGTCTCATTCATTCTGAGGGTGATGGACTCCCAGGGCTGGTTGTAGACCGTTTCGCAGACATCCTTGTGATGCAGATACATACAGCTGGCATGGAGCGGTTACGTCCATTCCTCATTGAGGCTCTGCAACAAGAGACAGATGTCAGTGGTATTCTGTTACGCAATGATAGCATGTCACGGCGTCGAGAAGGCTTAGAGGTCGAAGAACCTGTAACCGTAGCAGGCGAAGTACCTGAGCATATTCTCATACGTGAGAATGGAATACAGTTCCTTGTTGACCCCTGGCAAGGGCAAAAAACAGGCTTTTTTCTCGATCAGCGTGATAAACGTGAGTCTTTGCGCAAATATGTGCAAGGCAAACGCGTCCTAAACTGTTTTAGCTATACTGGTGGCTTTTCGCTCTATGCTGCACTCACAGATAAAGACGCAACTGTTACGAGCGTGGATATTTCTGGTTCAGCAATAGAGGCATCGCGCAAAAATTTTGAGTTGAACAGTCTCAACCCCGACGACTACGAATTTCGTACAGCCGATGTCTTTGCATACCTTGAAGAGGCGGTAGAGCATGGCGAACACTTTGATGTTGTGGTACTTGACCCTCCTGCATTTGCCAAAACACAAAGCGCGCGCAATAATGCTCTCAAAGCGTACCGTCGCCTCAACACACTAGGTATGCAGGTATTGCGACCAGGAGGCATTCTGCTTACATGCTCATGCTCTGGCGTTGTTGGTATGGACGATCTCCTGGGCGTGCTATCACAAAGCGCACAGCGTTTTCAACGTCCCGTGCAACTACTTGAGACTTATACGCATGGTGTCGATCATCCGATCAATCTTGCTATGCCAGAGACAGCATATTTGAAAGCGGTGTTTTGTCGCGTTTAAGGAAACATAGGAAGTCAGTGTTATGCAGAGTGCAATCGAACGTTGGCACGAAATACTTGATGCGCGTGCAAAGCAAATGGATGCTGCATACGCGCATCTGGGACGTACAAGTGCGGACTTTTGGGAGCGTCGAGCTAAGAACTATCATCGCTCAACGCAGGAAACTGTAACTAGCGACCCTCTCTATCTCAAGCTTCGTCAGGAAGTGACGCGAGACATGACCGTGCTTGATGTAGGAGCAGGAACAGGTCGTTTCGCGCTTGCACTAGCTCCATATGCTCAACACGTTACAGCTGTGGAGCCAAATGCTACTATGTTGAATTACCTTAAGCGAGATGCAATTGGAGAAGAGTTGCCAAATATATCTTTGCTCTATACAAGTTGGCAGGAGGCTCCAACTGATTTGAGTGCGGATATTGTAATATGTAGCCACGTTTTGTACCCTATCTGGGATATAGATACGTTCATCACGAAATTACGCACCGCAACGCGCCGAGCCTGCTATATCTACATGCGTGCCGTTCACTTCGACACAAGCACCAGTCCATTATGGAAGCACTTTCACGGTGATGAACGGCGGCCTGCTCCTAGCTACATTCATGCGCTAAATGTCCTTTTTGAGATGGGTATCTATGCTGATGTTGAGATTGTGCGTATGCCAGGAGGCTTACGCTATCCCTCGCTTGAGGTTGCGACGGAAGAATTGCTAGAGCAGCTTATTCTGCCTGACGATGCGCAAACAAGAGGTGAGTTGTGGCGATTGCTAGAAGCGTGGCTCATAGAGCGCGATGGAGCTTTCATACCACCTATTGATACGCAGACAAGTGCTATTATGCGTATCATCCCTTAAT
>CAXUIS010000078.1:4863-6434 GCA_964250915.1 uncultured Ktedonobacteraceae bacterium
AAAAGACCGTTTGAGAGTCATAACATTATGCCACTCAAACAGCCCTTTTATAGCTAAAAACCTAGACGATTGCCTTATCCAGGCTTTTGAAGAAGGAGCCGAGCGATCCCTTGGTGAAGCTTTCACCGATAGGGTTATTGGCGATTGCGATAGGGCCACTTAGGTCAGCATTCGCATCGTACTTGAGTACAGAACCGTCAGCCTCATCAAGAATGTTGATGTTGCTAAGTGCATTGATTGAGCCACCTGTTCCCTGACGCTGCACTTGCAACGTAAGGTTGTTCGGTGCCTGTCTCTGTGCAATGTTAATAACTACGTTGTATGGTCCTTTTAAACCTGGAAGGGGCGTTGAGATGCTGGCCTTGATGCTGTTGGGATCAAGGTATTCAACGTTCTGGCAACCTGGAATACATTCTTTCAATACCGCAGGGTTAAGAATAGCATTGTAGACTTGCGCACTGGAAGCTTTAAATTTGTGTGAGCCATTGAGTTTCATATCTGAAAATCCTTCCTTGCCACATGAAAATAGAGTGACGTTTCTTCACGTCCTTAAAAGCAAGATATGTGTCTATGCCAATCAACGAATACGTTGATTAGGTGCCTATTGTAGCGTTCCTGACCCCTACTTGCAATACTACCCGTACTATTTACCCAATAGTCCTTTTGCATGTAGCAATGCATTTCCTGCTCGCATGATTTTACCTAAATTACCCAAATGTGCTATCTACGCGCATGACATATGAAAGATATGTTATACTGCCTCTGTTTATTTCACCTTGTATCTTTATGCGCTGGTAGGACAGAAAAGATAGTGTCTAAATAGGGAGAGCAAGAGTATTTATGGCATTGCACGAAGAGCATGATCCTCACGCGAAACAGTATTGGCAAGCTAGACTCGCACGTGAGCGACAAAGTATTTCGGAGTCAGTTGAGGAAACTCTTGCCGATCCATCATCACAAGAACAGTGGTTAGACGATGAGCAACAATATATGTTAGTAGATCGTGCGCTCTCAAGTACTGAACTCGTTCCCCCGCGCCTGAGTTTACAGTCAAAAGTGCAACCCTCTGTTCGTCCAGCGAGCTTTGTACAGTCGGTCACGGCTGAGATTGCAGCACAACAGGAAGGAGCAAAGGAGAGAGAAGAGTATCAGAAACCACAAAGTACAAACATATTAACTCGACTCGCACAGCGATTGACCTCATCATTTGCGGCTATTGTGCAACCTTCTGAAGAGCCTATCTGGATGCCAACACGACGCGAGCAAGATGAGTCTTTTTCACAAGAAAGACATCTCGCTCCTCTTCCTTCTACATATGCTGTAGCACCGACTGAAAATGTGCAGATGCCTACAGTAGTTGAGGCAATTCCTGCAACACCTTCCCAACCAGCATCTCCTCCAGTAAAGAGTAACCAGCGATTAGCGGGTCGCACTACAAAGGTGCACTTACAAACTACGCCCACTTCTAAGACGACGCCATATCCTAGAGAGAATGATATCTATAGTTGGAGCAGGGAGACGAATGAGCCTCTACGGGAACCACTCACTGTCAATGTTCGCTTTCGTGAAAA
>CAXUIS010000078.1:6534-18981 GCA_964250915.1 uncultured Ktedonobacteraceae bacterium
CCATGTAGTCATAGCGTTCTTGTGCCAGGACACGACCTGTTCCAGTCGTCATGCGTTCAGGGAGATTGCCAAAAAGCAGGCGAAACTCAATGCTTGGCGAATAGTCAGGACTTCGGCGTAGTGTACGTACCGTCAGTGGGTCAACGGGTTCAACAATATCAGGTGGTAGTTCTGAATATATTTTCTGATGATAGAGACCTGTAATACAGTAGAGACGACCAATACCAATAGCTCCAAGACAATCAATTTTGTCTGCATCGTACAGAATGCGTCCCTCCAATGTAGAAGGTAGAGTACCACCTGTCATGCGGTGTTCACGAATGGCTTGTTGGACTGCTGGAATAGCATGCTGTGGAAACTGTGTATTTGCGAGTAGGTCTGCTGCCATCTCAGCCCCAATCATAGCATGATCGCCACCGTGCCGACGCTCACGCTCCTGTCCAATATCGTGCAAAGCAACAGCTGCCCAGATGATAGGTAGTTCGCCACCTTCGTGCTCTTGTAATGTGTCTGCTAAGGCCATAACACGCACAATATGATCATAATCATGTGAAGCATCACCCGCATCTTCGCGTTGCATCGTCTCTTTAGTGAGAGCAAGGAGCCAGGAACGTAGAAGAGGTAGCTTATTCATCATCGGTGTCACTGCTTTCTATAGAAGGCAGTGTAACTACGAAACAACTTCCCTCACCATATTCACCGCTACTCTCAACATGAATAGTTCCACAGTGAAGATGAAGAAACTCAGCAACAACATATAGGCCAAGTCCAACGCCTTTTGTTTTGCCGCCATCTACGTTTGGAGCACGATAGAAACGCTCAAAAAGATACGGTTGTGCATCTTTGGGAACACCAATACCTCTATCTGCTACACGTGCTTCTAAGAATGTGTTTCCTGTCTCCGCCATGTATTGTTTTAGTGTAACCGTAATAGGCCCGCCATGAGGACTATATTTTATAGCGTTTTGTAGCAGATTGCCAAATATTTGCTGAAGTCGTGCGCGATCCCCCATGACATAGCATAGCTGTTCATCAAACTTTGTAGCAAAAGAGATGGTATGAAGTGTTGTTGTTGTTGTGCTATGCTTGACAACCTCTTGTTTAAGCAACTCGCTCAGATTTACACGCTCTTGCTTCAGTGTGATCTGCCCTTTGTTTAGGCGTGTAACTTCAAGAAATGTGTTGACGATATTGGTAAGTTGATGCGTTTGTTCCTCTATCGCTGTAATACTGTCCTGCAATTTCTCACGTTTTGGCATCTGTTCAATACGTCGCATAATGCGCTCCATCATCTGACTATGTGCCTGAATGATGGTGAGTGGCGAGCGAAATTCATGTGCGGTAATGGAGAGAAACTCGTCTTTTAGTGCGTTAGACTCACGCATCTCAGCCTCACTTGTGCGTGCGATTGTTGCCTCTGATTGCCATCGTGCCTGCTCAATAGCTAGACCCGCAAAGCGTGCAATACCCTCTGCTACCGTCACATCCCACACGTTAAACTCGCGCCTTACATACCGTGATCGAGGAGAGTTGTCTAGTTCATGTCTGTCTTGTGATGCCGTACGATCGAGGATCATGACTCCCAGGAGTTGTTTGTTATGCATGAGTGGCGCGACGAGTACTGTATCGGCATGCATCGTTTCATCTTGAACAGTACGATGCTCTGGTGGAATGAGCGTTGTGTGACCCGCTGCAAGAGATGCATGCGGCTCTTTTGTCGTTTGTATGTCAGGCGCAAACCAGAATTGCTGCTCTATGTGCCAATACGCGTTGGGTTGCTCGGAAAATCCGATGGAGAGCAACGGTGTAAAGAGATGTCGCTCCTCGTCGTATAAATGCACAAAACCACGTTCACAGTTCAATGCACTCAATGTCATCGTAAGAACACGGCGTATCATTTCTTTGATATCTATAATGCCAGCTAAGACTTCGGCAGCGTTAAGCATCACGTTTAATGCTCCCCGAATACGCTGTTCGACGCGGACTTGCTCTGTAACATCACGGAATGCACTTACAAAACCAACATGATGTGACTCGTCATCATGAAGGGGTGCAACATTCACTTCGACGGTACGTTCAGAATTGTCCGCTCGTCGTGTCACGAAACGTTCGCCACGAATATGCTCTCCATGCAATGCTCGCGTTAGTGGAAAATCTTCGTAAGCGATAGGCATACCATGCTGGGTATAAGTCGGGTAGCACTGCAAAAAGGTAGTAAGATGTTCTTTCGAGTGTAATGGCATACCTAAGAAATGTGAGGCTGTCTGATTGTTTACGATAATTTGACCGTCTGAATTAAGGACAATAACTCCTTCGGTCATTGCGTTGAATACTGCGTCAATCGTATTGGCACGCTCAATGGCGACTTTCGCCACCTGATTTGCATTCGTGAGTAACTGATTCTTCTCAATCGCAAGTGCGCACTGTGCTGCTATATCTTGTGCAAAAGCAAGATGGCCTTTCGCAGGCTGACGTGTCGCTCGGTTATAATTTACAAAGGCAAACCCAACACAATGCTTTTCTTCAAGAAGGAGTGTATTTTTCTTTTTGCGCTTACTTCCATTTCTTGTACCCGCGACGAGCGGGACGATCAGTACATTGCTTAAACCAAATTGTTGGTACCACTCTTTCTCAATTCCTGTCACCTGATTCTGCATAAAAAAGCGTGGTGTCTCATCTTGAAGAGCCTCACTACAACAGGGTAGGTCCATCAGTGCAGGCGATGTTGATGTATGGGATTGAGGCGTGGTTGTGCTTGCCAGAAGTAGTGCACCATTGTCCAGTAGCACAATCGTCCCTCCATCAGCTTCCAAACCGCTGACGAGATGCCGTGTAGCAATGCCTAGCACAGTTGATAGGTCCTCGTTCGAGTTGACCGCTATAGCCACTTCGTAGATAGATTGAGCGCGTTTGATTAAGCGCTCTGCACGCTTACTCTCGTTTTGTGCTTGTCGATAAATACGCGCATTGTCAATTGCAACAGCTGCTTGTTGTCCAATAGCACGTACAAGTTGCTGTTTTTCCTCAGAAAAGACCTCAGTTTTTCCTGGGTTATCAAGCGACATCAAGCCAACAATGCGTCCCTCGCGTCGGAGAGCTACGAACAAGACAGAACGAACAAAAAACTTTTCCGAGAATATCTGCATGTCAGGCTTGGTACTTAGGTCCTCGAATACGACTGGCTCGCTGCTGTTTGTCAAATGTTGTACAAATGGGTCTTGTAGTGGAAGAGGATAAGAGTACCAGAGACGGTCGCCCGCTTTAATCACTTTTGGATGAAGATCGGGTGCAAAAAGAAAATATGTTTTGGGTACAAAAAGATTGCGCGCCTCCTCAAAAAGCCAGATCGTACAGCGTTCAACCTCACACACCTCTGTTGTGCGTTTCACTAGTACCTGTAGAATGTGAGTAAGATCAAGCGACGAGGCGAGAAGTTCTGATAGCTCACGTAAGATTTCGTATTCACGTAATGCTTGTCGCAGTCGTATATGCTCCTGTTCACTAGTAACTAAAGAACTATCACTCGGCATGTTATCAACCTCTCATGGGAGCTAGCACAAATACATGTTGATAGGAATTCAGCATTATAAAAAAGATAGGTGGATGTTTGTCAAAATGTATGAACACGCCCCGTTGTTCATCGGGGCGTTTGTATACATGGAAGTGTAACAGATGGAATTAGTATGCGTCAAGCCACATGACCTATTGAGTGCAATGTTTGTGTCAATGCATATGCATGATATAATAGCTCCGCTCGAACAACGAAGTAGAGACAATAAAAAAGAACGTTCTTACAAAAAAGATGCATATTTTGATAGTTATACAATGTACGGCATGATACAAGGAGAACTTATTGCATGACAATGAGTATTGGTATCGACTATAACGTTGGTGTGTGGAAGACATGTCTTACTGAAAATGGACAGACGATAGAATTATGTACATTCGCGGATAGTGACGCGACACTTGCCTATATTGAGGGTCTTTGTGCTTTTTATCCAGAGCCAATAATCGCGCTCTCCTCGACATTGGAAACTACACTCTGCTCATTACAAATGTTGCTTGTAGAGCAAGAAGATTTGATTACAACCCCTGACGTTGTTGATTTGCACATGTTTCTTACGACTATAGGTTCTTTCAATGCAAAAAATTTTCACTTGCCTTCGTTGAAAAACCTAAAAAGCGTGCCACGTTATCGCAAGCATAAACACAAAGACATGGGGGATGCGGATAAGTTGTGTTCAGTGGCAACTCTGCTGTATCGTATGCGTCAGCAAGAAGCTTCATGGTCTGAAATGCGGTTCTTATATTTGGAGGTAGGAGAGGATGATAGAAGCATTGTAGTGATCAAAGACGGACGGATTGTTGATGGTATGACTGTTCGAGATGATACGATAGTGGACGATGACGAGGATGAGCAAGAACGTGAACAGGCATTTTGGGAGGGGTTAGCGGAAGATGTGGCTGGTTTGATGGCAATCCATCACTTTGAAGACATCGTTGTGATCGACCGTCGCTCCTCTCTTCAGGAAAAACTAGATAAAAGCACTGTTGTTGATCGTTTAGGCGATACGTATCAATTTTATCTTTTTCCCCATAGCGAGTCTGAGCCAGAGGGTTTTGAGACTGCAATAGGTGCCTCACTTATTGCGGAAGGGCTATTTCGTCCCAGTCTTGCTTCAGAGGTCGTAGAACGTCTACAAATCAAATAATGTTCCACCACAATTTATACGGCACCAAAACTAGGGTGCCCGCAAGGGGAACGCCCCTCCCATACATGAAGGTGAAACGTGTATGGGAGGGCGTTCCCCTTGCGGGCACCCTGGCCTCAATCAAGTAAAGACTGCAGCTTATTTGCCGTGACGACGGAAACGTAGTAGTTCGATAACGACGGTAAGGAGTGCGCCTACTGCAATCGTAACGAACGAAACTGGTGAAGCTGGAGTTTTTGTCATCTCCTTTTGCTCTTTGACCTGCTGTTTTAATCGTGCCCTGGAAGCTGCTTGTTCTTGCTTCTCACTAGCTTTCTGGCCCGCCTTTTTTTCCTGTCCACTTGTCTCATTCTGCTGATGCTGAGAGTTTTTCTGACTGGTCTTATTTTCTTGCTTACTAGTCATCTGGCTCGGCTGTTTCTGAGAGTTCCTCTGACTGGCATTGTTCCCACCCCCAGGACCCTTACCAATCTGAGAGTCCACTTTTCTGTCGGTTGGGCGAGCATCCATGTGGCTTGGCGACTCAACCTCTGGACGATCTTGATTCACTCGACCAGCCATTGTTGTGACAAAGGTTATGATATCGTTTGGCAGAGGCTGTACATTCTCAGAGAAGAAAGCATTGATCTCAGCACCAAGCAAAAGAATAACCGCGAAGTAGTAGAAAAACAATAGGAGGATGATACCGCCTCCAATAACGCCTGCGTAACCTTTGAGGAAGTTGCTTGCGTAGAATGGGAAGGCAAATAGGTATACCTCAAGTAATACTGATGCTACCAATGCACCTAGTCGGCTGTGACGCCAGCTAATCTTTTGGTTTGGCATCACAAAGTAGATTGCCTCAAATAGAATGAAGCCTACGATGATGCCACTAATAATACCACCAACAGTGCTAATAATCGTCGCGGCTGTCTTGTTGTCTCCCAGAAATGGTATGAACCGCGTGAGCGAGAGTACTAATACTGGCGCGGATGAAGCGACAACCATAAGTGGAATAAGTACAACAAACAATAGAAGCATACCAATAGCAACAAGGTTTTGACGTATCAGTGTGCGCGGACGCACGTGATAGATAAGGTCCAAAAACTGCTCAATAACGATAAAAAGGCGTGAACCACCAAAAATCGCAACCAAAAGTGCTAGAATTAACAATATTCCTGCGCTTTTATTAAGTTGAGCTAACGCACCTTTTATAATTCCCCCTGCGGCTGCACCAGGAAATATTCCTGCAATATTATTTTGAATACTTTGTACTGCGCTTGGATTGAGTCTGCCAAGTGTAAAGCCAAGAATAGCGAGAAGCGCAACGAGAATGGGGAACATTGCTAACATCAGGTTATAAGCTAAGACACCAGCGAATGTCATAGCCCCATCGTTATTGAACTTCATGAGAAATTGCTGAAAAGGTTTTGTTTGCTTTTCAATGTTTTTGACAGGTTCCGAGGAGGCAACCTCCTTGGCCTTTTCAACAGGATTTTTGGTCTGTACTGCCATAACTGTGTCTCCTTGTGGGCATAATTTGATAAGACCTATTCAAGAAAAAATGTTATTCATTCGCTATAGCTAAGCGTGTAGTATTGCGTATTATGAAATTGCTGCTATGATGGAGAAACTCGCAATACTTCCAAACCGTATATATATGGTTCACGTTTCAATGCGTTCCCACGTTTCATTTTGTGCCGATGTACTATATAGTATATATACTAGGCAAAAGCAGTTTAGAATAGAAGTATATAGATGAGTTCACGACAACCAAGATCATTTACCTCGTTGTTATGGGATGCGTTACGTATAAGCGCACGAACATTGTGGCAAAGCAAAGCAAATCCTGCGCGTTCACTTGTTGAGCGACAACGAGCATTGACGGTGCTAGGGCTACCACCAAATGCAACGCCACAACAAATCAAGCGACGTTATCGATCCCTTGCTAAACGCTACCATCCAGACCGTGGGGGAGATCGCCAGCAGATGCAACGTATAATCGCTGCTTATGAACTACTAGCAAAAGAACAAGCACGGTAGTAGAATTATGTGAGACTCGCACCACAATTACTACAGAAACGTTTCCCAGGACGTGCTTTTGTACCACACTGATCACAGTATACAGAGGGCACTGTACTTTGTGCTGGTTGTTGTGGCGCAACTGGTGGCGGCTGATACCCAGGAATAGAAGATACTGGTTGCTGTTGCGAATACTGCTGCACAGGTGGTGTATATGTTGGTGCGGCTTGCTGTTGCGAATACTGTTGCACAGGTGGAACCTGTGTATTTGTATTCTGCGTAGGTGAATACGTTGGATTTGTTGTAGAACTTTGTGTAGGTTGTAGCGTGTCGTGAATGGTCTTTACCGCTTTGATCGCAACGCCCCCGATAGCACTCGCAATCTTCAAGCCTTTCGCAATATCTTCCATATCTTTTTTCAAGCGGTCTGCTGAAGGAAGGAGTGTTGAATCCGAAGTTTTCGTAAAGATGTCCTGCCCTATTTGAAGTGTACTGCCACTTCCATCGCTTGTTGTCGCAAATTGGCCTTGTTGTTGCGTTCCGTCATCAAAGCGTAACGAAACGTTTATTCCTTGCACAAGATATGAACCTTCGCGCCGCACTTCTGGGGCGGCAGATGAAACCTGTTGACCACTCGCAAGCGACTGTGCTGCATGCGCGATACGGCTACGGTCCTGTACAATAAACACAAAGCGTCCACCTGATTGTAGAGTGAGACGGTCTACGCGCGCTGTAAAGTAGTCAAGCCCCAAGCCAGATTTATGTACACATTCATATTGACCAGCAACAGATTTCATAGCTCTATAATCCTCTCACACGTATCGTTGGGATATTTTTCTAACATACTACCTTTATTACGAATAACCGAGAGGAGAAGTTGTTATATATTATACTTAGCCTATATGCTATTATGCCTGCTACGCGACAGTATCATAGGGCGATGTTCTATCGTTACCTAACAACACCGCATCGGAAAGTAATCTTGCTTTTTCCAATTCTTGCTGACCTTCTTCTGTCTTTCCTCTGCTTAACAGGTAGCTACCAAAGCGAACGTGTGTACTGATACGGACACCAATACGCTCGGTTTGCTCAAGCTCGTGCAGTGCATTCCGAAATGCCTGTTCCGCTTGCTCATCATCACGTGTAGCACAGAAGATACGACCTAACATCACATATGCATCAGCTCTTCTAAGAATATAGCTGCGCTCTCCTGCTGTTAAGGCTTGCTTTGCATAGACGAGTGCTTGTTCATATTGCTCGTCCGCTAGTTCTATCTCTGCAAGAAGACAAGATGCTGAAGATACGATGTTCGCTTGTTCTTTTTGTCGGCGTTGCTCATCAGGTTGCGTTTCCTCAGCACTAAGCTTCCATGCATCTACTAGCTTAAGAAGACTTTGACGTGTCTTTTCTTTATGCTCTAATGCAAACTCGATTTCAGCAATGTTGCATGCAACAGAGGCCGCACGAAGTGTTTCCCCAATTGAGGAATACAGAAGACGTGCATTTTCAGCATGTTCCAGCGCAATATGCAGTTTTGCTTCTCGTGTACTTGTGTTCTCTTGTCCCTGCTCCATCTGCATAGCTTGAGCTAGTGCAATGAGTGACATGCCCCAATGGGCTTCCGCCACGTACCCAAAGCGTGTGTCGCGGTTCATCATATCGAGTGCAATCTGAAATTGTTCGAGTGCTTCGTCAAGCTGATGAAGTTCACGATAGGTGGCGGCGAGATGGAGGTGGAGCAACATACGTTCTTGCTTTTGATCCAAAGGCAAGCTTTCGTGTTTCGGCTCTTCCTGCGCTGCATAGACAAGATCGCCTTGAGCCTTGACAAACCGCCTCTGCTCAAAGTAACATTGACCGCGCAACGCTGCTAAACGCCAACGTTGTAGTGATGGAACTTGAGAAAAGTATAATGGTTCCAGGAGACGAAGTGCTTCAGATATGTGTCTGTCTGCCAGAAGACGTGTTGTGTCACTTCTTAGTGCATCGAAAGACGTGTATTCGCGTGCTTCAACTTCGGACTCTCGATGTTGATGTGCGAGTATCTCAAGATCATCAACGGATAGCTTGAGCCGCTCCGCGAGAAACCGTAGGCTATCTCGTGAAGGATCAACGCGATTACGTTCTATTTGCGAAATGAGACTTGTGCTATAGTGACCGCTTGCGACCTCTGCTAATGAAAGATGAAGGTCTTCACGAGCCGCTCTAATCCGTCCGCCTAATGTATCAGGCGAGACGTGTTTTGATGGACGAGGCATAGAGTTGTGCAGCCCTTCCTAGGATATTGTTGGGATAGAGATAATGTTTATGTTTGATTATAGTAGTTTGTGAACAAAAACACAACACTTTTTGTATCGACATGTTATTGCAATGTCATGAATGGCTTGCGAGAGGAATACGATCCTCTTTCTAACGTTACCGTAAACTCAGTAAAGGATGGTAAGCAGACATTACGAAAATCTCTATACGCAGTTTTTTATGCAAAAACATCTTTATCTACTCGTTACATGTAAAACAGGACATAGAAAATAGCAGACATTACCTATTTGGTTGCTTACCGTGAGAATAAGAACGTAAACATAATTGTTCATCAAGACAGATGCTTGTTTTAGCGCATTTTTTTAAGAAGATAGAACTTTTGGTCTAAAATAATCTTGACTTTCAATGCTCAACACTGTATTCTTCTGAAGAGCAACGAAAGCATTTTGAAAAGAGGTATGGGTAGATGGCTCGCTCCTCCAAGGTATCACCCCAGCAACACGATGAGGTTGGTCAGGGTTCGCTGTTCTCGTCTGTGCAAACCGATGAGGACACAAATGTATCAACTCTACGTGTAGAGGCAAAGGGACTTCCACGTAATAAAAAAAATATAGCATATTCTGCGGCGGATATTCAGGTGCTTGAAGGTATCGCCGCTATTCGGCATCGTCCGGGGATGTATATAGGTTCAACGTCTACCTCTGGTCTGGTTCATTTGATCTGGGAGGCATTGGATAATGCGGTTGATGAAGCGGTGGCTGGATACGGCAAACATATCTGGGTCAGTATCGACCAAGAAGGTTGGGTGACGGTCCGTGATGAAGGGCGAGGAATGCCTTTCGATTTGATGTTGTATCAAGGCGACTATGTGCCAGCTGCAACTGTTATTCTCACTGTGCCTCACTCTGGCGGTAAGTTCGCCGAGGGTGCATACAAAACCGCGGGTGGCTTACATGGTGTAGGTTCCACCGTGATTAACGCGCTCTCTGAAAAACTAGAGCTAACCATCTGGAAGGATGGGCAGGAGTTCACACAAACATTTAGTCGCGGTGCAGCAGTTCCACATCAGATTGTTCCATGTGATCCCAAGATGCACGGAACACAGCTTCGGTGGTTATATGATCGCTCCGTCTTTGACGTTGATGCCTACTATTCCCTTGAAGCGGTGGAAAGCCGTCTGAATGCATCTGCCTACCTCAACCGTGGAGTCTCTTTTCACCTGGATGCTTGGGATGATGCTGCAAGCGAACAGATGAACCGCACGTTTTATTCGCGTGATGGTTTACCTGATTATGTGCGCGACCTCTCTACGACTGGTACGAGTGTGCCATTGTCAAAGCATGTCATTGGTATTGTGAAAGAAAAAGATGGTGTGCAGGTTGAGGTTGCGTTGCAGCCAACAACGGGCTACAAAATCGCCATGTACAGCTATGCGAATGCCGTACGTACACGTGATGGTGGTGTGCATGAGACGGGCTTTAAGGCAGCGTTGACAAAGGTTGTCAATGATTATGCTATCAAGCTCGCGGTAATTAAAAACCGAGAAAAAGACGGCTTTAAGCCAGAAGTCATTCAGCAAGGACTCAACGTAGTCATCTCAGTGAAACTTACTAATCCACAATTTCAAGGCCAGACAAAAGACCGTCTCAATAACGCACCCGTTGAGGGTATCGTGCGCTCTGTCGTTGACGAAGGCTTGAAGGATTGGTTTGAGAGCAACACGGTTGCCGCGAAAGAGTGGCTCAAAAAAATCCAGCAAATGCAGAAGGCTCGTAACGAAGCGCAGCTTGTCGAAGAATTAGCGCGTGCTGGCAACAAAAAAAACGGTGAGTTAATTGATACCTCACTGTCAAAGAAATTTCTCAAATGTAACTCGTCGGATCCGAGTCGTTCAGAACTATTTATTGTTGAGGGCGACTCGGCTGGTGGCAGTGCTGGTCAAGGGCGCTTCTCTGAGTTCCAAGCTGTTCTCAAATTGAAGGGCAAACCGCTGAACGTAGCGAAGGCCGATCTTGAGCGCATTGTCGAGAACGAAGAGATCCGCACCATCATCAATGTATTAGGAACGGGAACGCGGAGTACGTTTGATGTCAGTCGGCTCAAATTCAACCGCGTCATTATTGCGACAGACGCTGATGTTGATGGTCTGCATATTCAATGTCTTTTACTTACGCTTTTCCATCAGGAGTTCAGCGACTTAATCGAGCGTGGACACGTCTATATCGCTTGCCCACCGCTCTACTCTGTGAAGTACAAGGGGAAAGTAAACTGGTTGATTGACGATGAAGCGCAAATAAAATTTCTGAATAGCCATCCTGATGCGAAAGGCTTGGAGTTCAAACGCTTCAAAGGTCTTGGCGAAATGAACCCGAAAGAACTACGTGATACAACATTTGACCCAGCGCATCGTACACTCAAGCGAGTCACAATGGAAGATGGTGTGCTAGCTGCAAAACTGGTTATGGAATTGATGGAAGACAAAAACGCTGAGGTACGTCGTACCTTCTTAGCGGAACATGCACGTAAAATTAAAGAACTGGATGTTTAAGTAAATGGCCCGTACGCGATTAGGAAATAGCTCCAACAACAGCAATGGAAACGCACCCGTTGTCGGCGTTATCCGAGAAGAAGATTTCTCTATGATTATGTCGCAAGCATTTGCGACGTATGGTCTCTCAGTTGTTACCGACCGTGCATTACCCGATGCACGAGATGGATTAAAGCCTGTACAACGCCGTATTCTCTCTGGTATGCGTGAGGCACGGTATCTTTCGACGCGACCCACTGTCAAAAGTGCTGAGGTTGTTGGACTTATTCTCGGTAACTATCACCCTCACGGCGATACATCTGTCTATGATGCGGCTGTACGTATGGCGCAGTCCTTCACTATGCGCTATCCACTCATCGAGGGTCAGGGCAACATGGGCAGTGAAGACGGCGACGCGCCTGCCGCCTATCGTTACACCGAAATGCGTTTATCACCTTTAGCAGAAGCGTTGATGGCTGATATGGAGCGAGAGACGGTTCCGGTGCATCCAACGTACAAACAAGACCCGAAGGTTGTCGAACCGGATTATCTGCCTGGGCGCATTCCGCCTGTCGTCAACCCGTCAAGCGGTATCGCGGTTGGCCTCTCGACCAATATTCCGCCGCATAATCTTGGCGAGGTTTTGCGCGCTTGCATCGCTTTGCTTGATCACCCAGATATGGATGTTGAGCAGTTCATGACGTATGTAAAGGGTCCTGACTTTTGCCAGGGTGGAAGTGTTATTGGTATTGATGGCATTCGAGACTACTTTACAACGGGCAAAGGGCGTATCATTGTACGAGCTGAGGTGCGTTTGGAAGAGACGCCACGCAACCGTTCACTGATTATCACACAAATTCCACCTATTGGACGCGATAAAATCAAGGCATCAATTGTGAAGGCTATCAATGCACGTAAGTTGGAAGGGCTAATGCCCGATGTGCGCGA
>CAXUIS010000079.1:0-18951 GCA_964250915.1 uncultured Ktedonobacteraceae bacterium
CCCCTTGCGGGTGCCCTGGTCCCCTCTTATATCCTTACGTTAACGCTTATGGGGGATGCCCCTCCCATACATGAATGTATCTATATCTTTATGTCGTATGGGAGGGGCATCCCCTTGCAGGTGCCCTGGCTCCTTTCTGTCATACCAACAATCTCTGTACATCGCGTCTCATCGCTTCATAACTTGAATAGCGTAATGCAGCCTCTTCCAATAAGGCGCGACCCAGAATAGCCTCTAGTGCGGGAGATACATTTGGGTTAAGAATGCGCACTGGTGGATAGGTGGGATAGTGTGGCGGGGCGATATTCGTCAGCGCATGATGCATCGTTGCCGCTAGCATATAGATACTTGTACGCTGATCGTAGGGCTTGTCCTGAATGGGCAGGTAGGGCGAAATGGCAAGTTTACGCGTTGTGCGCTTTCGGGTTGTAGGCACACATACCCCTGGCTCCTGGGACGGTGGTGGCATCTGAAATCCTGTCAGTATGGCACGTCCGCGTTTCTGCTCAATCATAATATTCGCGGGCGAGATATCATAATGATGTATTCCCTGTTGCTCTAATGCAATAAGCACATTAAGCAGACTGTTCATGTACCCTAGTACATCGCGCTCCTCTAAGGGGCGCAACAACTTTTGCAAACGCTCTTCGATACTTTCACCATCCACATATGCCTCGATCATATAATAGTGCTTGCCTTCAGCAAAACGCTTCAGCACGGCGGGCACAAACGGATGATGTAATCGTGTCAAGGGTTCAGTAACATGCTCGTAGTGGGCAATATCCTTCGCGCGTTGTGCCAAGCTAGTAGCACATTCCCAACGTTTCAGCATCACCTGCCGTTCGTTGCTCTGCGCATCGGTGGCAACCGCCGTCATTACACGCGTCTCTTCTGATTGCTTGAGAACGCGCTTGATCGTATATCTATCTTGGTGGACGCTTACACCGACAAGGGGACTATGAATAACCAGTGTTTGCGGCAGTGTGAGACGACCGCAGACAGAACAACATCGTTGCCCAAAGCGTACCTGTGTATCGCAATAAGGACATGCACGATTATCTTTATCAGCCCCACAGAAGGCACAGCGCTGCGCACCCGTGCGATTTTGCTGTCCACAGTGCTGACAGACATAGCGTTGCTGAGCTACGTGTACTGCGTCAGTATAGCTATCGGCAAACTCCGTGATACTGTTATAGCGACGGTGATAGTCCTTCGAGAGCGCACGCAACAACACAGCCGCAACCTCGACAGGCGTACGTGGATTCCAGCGTTGCGGCGATGCTGGTTGCTCGTACATCTGAGCATTCCACATCTCTTCTAAACGCTTGTAAACAAAGGGTGTGCGACCAGTCAGCAGTTCATAGCAGCAGATCGCCAACGCATATTGATCGGAGTCACGGCGTGGATTGCCCTGCCATTGCTCAAGCGGCATATAGGCGGCGGTACCCGTGACTTCGCCAAGTGACGCATGTGTGTAGGTGCCAAGATAGAGCGTCGTCCCGAAGTCCGAGAGAAGCACCTGCCCGCTACGCCCAATCAAAATGTTCCCTGGCTTCACATCCTGATGCACCATCTTCATGTTGTGGACATATTGGAGCGCGTCTGCCGTTTGACGTACATAGGGAACCAGTTCTTCCGCGAAAGCAAGACGTTTATTACCGTCGGAGGAACGGAAGATATCGCTAATCGTTTGCGGGGCATACTCCATCACGAAGTAGGGTTGGTCATTCTCCAACCGTCCAAAGTTGTAGATAGGCAAAATGTTGGGATGTTGCATAGTGGCGATGCGACGTGCCTCTTGCATAAAGCTTTTTTGAGCCTGTGTACTCGACTGATCGAGACGCAACACCTTGAGCGCGAGCAGGCGGCTCAACGGCATAGGTTCGCGCACCTTGTAGACATAGCCAAAGGTGCCCGCGCCAATAAACGCGACCACCTCATACATGCCAATGTGCGCCCCCTGCACCAAAAAATCGCAACGCAGGCAACACGTCGCGCCATCAGGGTTATCATGCCCCCCCGCGATATGCGGATTGAGACAGTGAGCCAAAGTGTAGTCCTACCTCTTCTGTGTCTGTTTATATTCTCTACTAACAGATACGTACAAGGTAGGCACAGGTTACGAGAGGGAGTATTCTTGATCCTCTGCTGTGATATAAATATACACATCAATATTTACAATGCTGAGGTACCTTACCATGAGTCGCCCCACATCAGTCCACGACAACTTCCCATTTTGTGTATCAAGTTTAGGAAATGCAATACTCTCTATACCTGCTCTTTTATAGTGAGTTACGAAGTGGGTAACATGATACATTCAAACCTTTACAAAGTAAAATTGGTTTATCTAAATTTTACTACATTTTTATGTCAAATTTAGCATCTTAGAATGAAAGATAAGTACAAAAGATACTTTAGCATAAATAACCTTTTGACAAAACGTCATAATTTCTCGAAGAACGAACAAGAGGAGCTATGCCGATTGGCATAGCTCCTCTTGTTCGTTCTTCGCTACTCAATACTAGAGTGAGTTGCGAGTGTCTGTGTTGTCGGTGCGTGTGGTATTGAAGGTGTTAGCATCGTTCCCCTCGATGAGAGGATTGCCGGTCTTGTCAAGGCGAGCCTCTTCGTGGCGAACGGTGTCTGTTACCTGCTGTGTCTCCTGAACGGCACGCTTGCCGATGGAAACTTCACCCGTAACAACCGTGTCCTTGCTGACGTTAACACGCTCTTCGCTGACAGGAACGCGAATTTCTTCGCCCTGACCAAGTGGTGTGTTGTCAACAGAGGTAGCATCAGTTACAGGACGATTCTCAATGTAAACCTCTTCGTGCGTGACAGGAACGTTAACCGTCTGCTGCTGTGATACGACTTCCTTGCGAAGGTCTACCTCACCAGCTTGTACATTCTGCTTGCTGACGTTCAACTGCTCTGCACGTAAGCGAAGAGTACGCTCAGCATCGGTCTCGTTTGCATAATCAGCGTTACGAGTGTTTGTTGTATTCGTATACCCTGTTGTGCCAGTTGTTGCCCCCGCTGCATAACCCGTGGTTGCGGCATCGGCATAGCCAGTGTCGGGTGTGCCAGTGGTTGTGCTATACGTGGAAGCTGTGCTGGTTGTACCACCACGTCGGCTCGCGTAGTTATACGCACCGTTTGTATCTAGGATCGTCTTTGCCTCTTCAGCTCGGCTACCAGCGTTGACAGAAACAACGGTGCGACCACTGTTGTACTCGTTGTCATAGTACTGGGCCTCGTCGTTAGAGACCCCCATGTTTGTCAGATCGTCAGCAACATGACCACTTGTTGTGCCTGTCGTCGTGTCATCACCAGTAAAGAAGTTTTTCACGCCAGCAAAGAAGCCACCACCTGTAGAGCCTGTGCTGCCTGTACTGCGACCAGAGTGATGAATGTCTGCACTGCTGAAACCTGCGGCCTGCAACGCGTCGATTGCGCGATCCGCGTTTGCTGCCTCATCGAAGACACCGATTACTGTACGTCCAGTTAATGCCATGTTTTTCCTCCTAAGTACTACATTCTGTATTTTTTAGTATTATTGGCGCGGGTGCTACTACTGTTAGGAACACCCACGCTCAAAAACTCAATATTATTTTTGATCATGAGTAGTGTATATTCATAACACACCTTCCTCTTTGTTCACGTTTAAAAGCGAGGGAAGGTTTCATAAAAAGTCTGCTATTACCGTTTGAAGTATTAGAAACTGCTGAGTGAATATAATTAGGGGTTATCGTACGTAATAAGGATAGAGAAAACAGCGTAGGGAGAAACTAGCAGAGGAAGGACATATTCATAATAATGACAGAAAATACAAACATAACGGATAGCGCAGAGAATGGACGACTTATACAGGTGGGGGCAGGAGCTGTAACCCTTGCAGGACTCTTACATCTGCCAGCAGATGCACATGGTCTCGTTATTCTCACGCATGGGATCGAAGGGAGCGCGGACGGTTCACACCAAACAGCACTTGCGATGGCCCAGGTTCTTTTTCAAGACAACATAGCAACACTGCTGGTAGACCTTTTCACTTCGGAGGAGCGGCAATTAGATGAGGGAACAGACTATTTCCGTCTCAATACAAGCATCATGGAGCAACGTATCGCAGGTATTGCGCAATGGCTACTAGAAAACGATGAGACACAACATCTCTCTATTGGCTACTTTGGTGCAGGAGCGACGGGAGCCGCCGTACTCATCGCAGCAGCCGAACGACCAGACGTTGTGGCGGCAGTTGTAGCGGCAGGCAGTACTTTTAATCGAGCGGAAGAATATCTGCGACGTGTGCTAGCTCCCACTCTGCTTATTGCGGCAACACAAAATTCGCAAGCAGTCGCGCAAAGCCAGCATGCACTAGAAAATCTTCCTAAAGAGAAATGCTTCGAGCAGGTTGATGCTGGTACATCACTTTTCGCAACAAAAGAGAGCGTCATCAAGATAGCGCAACTTGCTAGCCAATGGTTCAATATGCATCTTGTAACTATCGCCTAAAGGCGTTTTCTAAAAAACAAAGGATGCTCATATGCTGCATTGCAGCATATGAGCATCCTTTGTTTTTTCTTGGTTTTCTTTAACCATTATGGCTTATAACTTGCCCTTTTTTTTGTTAGAATGAGATGTGTTATACTAGCTATGATGTCAAGTCACCTATCATCCTTGCTCTATATCCTGCCTTTTAGACATGATTGTGAGGTGTTCCTTGACCTATTTAATGGCTATACAGCTTCTACTTAACACATTGAGATAGATAAAAGGAGATTTTTAGAATGGAAATGAGCGCACGCAACCAATTAAAAGGAACCGTCAAATCAATCAAGCATGGTGATATCATGGCAGAAGTAGTCATTGAACTGCCCGATGGTCAGCAAATTACCTCGGTCATTACAGATGATGCCGTCAAGTCACTCCAACTGCAAGAAGGCAACCAAGTCGTGGCGATTATTAAATCTACAGAGGTAATGGTGGGTAAGAACGAGTAGATTGAATTCCTTAGAGTCTACTTGTCTTGCAAGTATCATAAAGTGCTTTCCATTTGTTGTGCGAGTAAACGCGCTTTCAGCAGACGCTTCGCTCGAAAGAGGGAGGTCTTGATGGTGCCAAGAGGCATGGCAAGGATGTCAGCCATTTCTTCATATGTTCTGTCTTGTAGGTATCGCAGACGCAAGACGATGCGATACTTGACAGGCAATTGCTCCAGGTTCTTCTGCAGCAGGACCTGCTGATCGTGTCGCTCAATATTCTCCATCGCCTGCTGCTCCATTCCCATGTCAGAACGTACTTGTTCCGCTAGCATCGCCTCTTGTAAGAGGTGCTCACGCTTGCGTAGGTCGAGCACATGCATACAACAGTGGTAGGCAATGCGATAGAGCCAACTCGAAAAGAGAGCATCGCCACGGAAGCTGGACAAGCCGCGCCACGCTGCCAAAAACGCCTCTTGAGTAGCCTCGTTCGCTTCTTCGGGGTCTTGTAACAGACGTATATTCAGTGCGAAGACACGTTGCTGATGACGCTGCACCAGAAGGGAGAACGCGTATTGGTCTCCATCTTGACTCGCTTTTATAAGCTGTGTATCGTTTTGCTCAGTGTGTAAGGGAAGACTATCTGGAAGAATGTTCTCCCTGCTTTGCAGTACATCTCTCTGTTCCGTATTCATGGAATATACTTTTGCTTTCTTTCTCACTCAAAATCGTCTCTCCTTACAAACTCCCACGCTACTGCTTTCAAATCTGTGGATAGACTATCATTTCCACCAGTCCACCACTCTCTATCTCAAGGAACTGCTCGTTCTCCATATAAATAACTTTTCTCAGCATAAAATATATACGTCTTGTTGAACGAAAGAGTTTCATTTATACTGAATTTTCTGTACATATTATGAAAATATCCCTTTGTACTTATTGTTAAACATATATCTACTTATATCGTATATTCCATAGAATTCCATGAAATAAATTTATAGAATATCTATCTATTTTTCTTCTAATTATCGGATTTATTTTTATTATAAAATGATAAGCCTTCACGAAAAGTGAAACTTGTTTTTACTACGATGAGTACTACTCTTGATACTGAGAAACGTTCTCTACATTCAGGTCAACACGAAGTATGCGACACGAATAACACTTTTGACAGAACGTTCTCCTTCTAATGTGTCCTTGTAAAGAGATGTTCAGTGTACATGTCAAAGACGTGTGTACTTCTGTAGAACATTGTTCGTCCTCGCTCATAGTTCCAAAGGATATCGATGCGTCGAGCTATAGAGACTGTTTGAGCTTTTCTACTAGACGTTCTTTCCTACTACCTTATCCTTCCGTATTGTTGAGTGCAGGAAACTGCGTTCGAGTCGAAAAGGAGTTCCTTGTGAACATTATTGATGCCGTCATCTCGTCGTTTGGGGCGGCCTTGGTGTTGGTCTTTGCCTTCGTGCCCAAACTCCTTGGGTTTCTGGTGATCCTCCTTATCGGGGGGATCGTTGCTACCACTCGTCGCATTCCTACTTACGTCTATATATCACTATTATGAGGAAGGTCGTTCTTTGAACCCTCTCTTCCTCATCAGAGAACAAGGAGAATTTTCATGGCAACTCAAACAATTATTGTCGCTGGTGTCTTCGAGCAAGAGACTCAAGCACGACAAGCTCTCAGTGCGTTGAAACAGGCCGGTTTCGCCTATGACCAAGTGGGCGTCGCAACACAGGGACAGCAAGGAGTCGATCTCAAGAACGACCTTCTGGGTCTTGATATGCCACGCCAGCAGGCGAACTACTACGCGCAGGAATTCAAGAAGGGGCGGACCGTCGTGTCTGTCCGACCCGATGGGCAAGAGCAGAGAGCCCACGACATTCTGCACCAGTATGGTGGCTACGACTATGAGCATCAAACGGTGGAGACGCAGACCTCTGCGGGCTACAAGCGGAACGCGGCAGCACTCTCTGCTCAAACGACTGACACAGTACACGATGAATTTCATCAGCCTCGTTCGCTTCGGTTACGCGAGGAACGCCTCAATGTGACCAAGGACCGCGTGCAGGCAGGGGAAGTTGATTTGCACAAAGAGGTCGTCACAGAGCAGAAGACCATCAATGTGCCTGTCACTCGTGAGGAAGTCGTGATTGAGCGACATGCCGTTACAGGTGGGCAGATTGATAACACTCCTATTGGTGAAGGCGAAACCATTCGTGTCCCTGTGAGTGAAGAGCAGGTCAACGTCACCAAAAGCACAGTAGTCACGGGTGAGGTCGCCATCGGCAAGCGAGCCGTTCAGGAGACTCAACAGGTGACGGATACCGTCCGGCATGAGGAAGCTCGCATCGAGCAAGAAGGCAAGGTCAATATCCAGGGAGATATCGATCCCCGAAAACGCTAACCGTCTTCAATAAAGTGTCTTTTAAGGAGAAATACAATGTGGCCTTTTGATCAAAACAACCAACAGATGTATCAACAGTATTCTCAGGCACACGAGTCTGGCGACTATACTGGCATCAATCAGAATCAGGCAATGGGCAATATGCAGCAGTTCATGCAGAACGCCCCAGCTGACACGCAGCAACAGGTCTATCAACAGCACTTTGAGCAGATGCCCTATGAGCAGCGTTCGCAGTTCGCCCAACAGATGCCTCAAGAGTACGGTGTAGACCCCAACAATCCACAAGGGATGGCGCAGGGCTTTCAACAGATGGGACAAGAGCAGCCAAATATGCTTTCACAGATGTTTGGGCAGGGAGGTGCGTCAGGCAACATGATGGGGCAAGGCGGTCTTGGCATGGGGCAAGGGGGCCTCGGCGGACTAGTAGGTGCCGTGGCGCAACATATGATGAGCAATCGAGGTGGTGGAAGCTTCTAGCGATTGAGGAAGGAGAGTAGAATCGCTCTCCTTCCTCGTCTCTATCCACCCTGTCCTCAGAACAGGTCATCCTCCGTGTTTCCGTTCACCTCTCGAAAACATGTTTGCCTCTTGGCAAACATGTTTTCGAGAGGTGAAGCAAGCTACGAGAAAAGTTCTTCTTGGAAAGGAGAACAGAATGAAAGAACGAACGATTGTTGAAAGAAGAGGGAGTCCAGCCCTCACATATGGTCTTCTGTTTGGTATTCTTCTGGGAGCGTTTCTGGTCGTTCTCACGCTCCTCACCAACTACTTGAACTTAGAGAGCTTTGCGCTCTTCATTTCTCTTGGCGGCTTTATTCTCGCACTGATTGTCTACCTGCTTGCCGGAATACGGGCCTCGCAGGAGACAGGTATGATGGGAACAGGAGCTTTTGCAGGGCTATGGACAGGGGTAGTGAGTGTCATCATTGGGTTTCTTGGTGCGCTCCTGCTTTCCTACCTGCATCTTGGCACCTTACGGCAGCAAACCGCTGCCGCTGCACAAACAGTGGCTCATCAGGTACACCAGTCCCTGCCTGCCACCACGGATCAGCTCTTGCTTTCAACGGCTGTGGTCACGGGTGTAACCGGACTAGTGGTCTCGATCTTGCTTGGTCTCATCATGGGAGCAATTGGAGGAGTGATTGGCAGAGGACGTGCCTCACGCCGGACCCTGGTTGCGCAAGAGACGACGTATCAGGATGTACCAAGGCAACCAACAGGGAGATAATCTCTTCTGGTCGCTCAACGTCGTTCGCGTGTCGAACGACGCTCACGCTAGAAATATGAGAAAGAAGGAGAGTCAAGATGCAGACGAAGGAGAGAAAACGCTATCTAAACGAAGAGGTATCGGATAGTCTACTTGCTGAGCGCACGATGGCAGGGGACGAGGACGCTTTTGCAGTCCTCGTGCGTCGCTATCGTCCCTGGCTGTTTTCCTTCATCTGTCACCTGACTCATAATGGGTCGGAAGCCGAAGACATTCTACAGCATGTGTTTCTCAAGCTCTATCTTGCGTTACCCACCCTTAGGATCGACCAACCACTCGAACCCTGGTTGTTTCAGGTGGCTCGCAATCGCTATGTCGATGAGGTTCGCCACAAACGGATGTGGTCCTTCTCAGAGATTGAAGAAGGGATCGGGACGAGCGATGTCTCGGAACTTGCTCTGCTGATGGATCCCCATCCTTTACCTGAGGAGATTGCAGAACTGCATGAGATGCGGTCCCTCGTTCAGCACGCGATCAACGCCTTACCTGCGAAGTTTCGTGCTATTGTCCTGCTCCGTTATGCAGGTCAACTCAGTTTTGCTGAGATTGCTCAGGTGCTTGACATCCCAGAGCAAACCGCAAAAACGTATATGCATCGGGCGAAACCGCTCTTACGCCGTGCATTAAGGTAGCTCCCTCAAGGCATATTCATGTCCATCATGTTTTCTGCGAGCGGTATCAGCAAGTACCCCGCCGTTGTGTCACACAAAAAGAGCATATTGCCTGAAAAAGGTGTTGAAAGGACTCCTTTTTCACCTGTCAGCACGTTCCAAAGAAAAGGAAACACTAAGCTATGCCTTCATCCATCCGTTCCCTGACTGTTCCTCGCTCCGAACCGACCACGACCACGTGGGCACGCCGACGCGATATTCCCATTGCTATTCTCGCATGGACCGCACTCGTATTCGTCATCCTCTGGGGCGCGGGACACATTGTACGTACCATCCTACTTCTCGTGATTGCGGCCCTGCTCGCTTATGCCCTTGCACCAGGGGTCAAGGTGCTACAACGCGTTATGCCGCGCTTCCTGGCGATCCTAATTATGTACTTGCTAGTGCTTGGAGCGGTCAGCTTCCTCCTCTACTTAATCATCACCACAGCGATAGCGCAGGTCGGCTCGCTCACCACTGAAGTTCAAAAACTCTTGACTCCCGGAAGTGGAGGGCACCTCTCCCCGTATGAGCAGACATTGCAGTCGCTAGGCATTTCGTCCGCACAGATCGCGTCCTTTCGCACACAGTTGACCAGTAGCTTGGAGGGGGTCGCAGGCAGGGCAGTGCCATTTCTGTCGGGTGTGTTTGATATCGTGTTAGATATCGTCCTGGTGGCGGTGCTCAGTATCTATCTCCTTATCGATGGCTCACGCGTGTCTACTTGGCTCCGCCACAATCTCCCACAGTCTGCACAAGCAGGCTTTGTACTCGATACCGTGCAGCGCGTCGTGGGTGGCTACATTCGAGGCCAATTCTTGCTTGCGGTCCTCATAGGAGTCCTGGTCGGTGGTGGCATGTTCGTGTTCCATGTTCCATATGCGGTCTTACTGGGTGTCTTGGCCTTTGTACTCGAGTTCATTCCTGTCCTAGGAACCTTGATCTCTGGTGCGATCTGCGTCCTGATCGCATTCACACAAGGCTGGTTAATCGCCGTACTGGTGCTGATCTACTTCGTCGTGATGCATGTACTTGAGGGGGATGTGATTGGTCCTCGTCTCGTAGGCAAAGCGGTAGGACTGCATCCCGTCGTCTCACTTGCGGCCTTGATTGCTGGCTCCGAATTGTTCGGCATCTGGGGTGCACTTTTCGCCTCACCAGTTGCAGGCGTGCTCCAAGCACTCATTGTGGCGATTTGGCTCAACTGGCGTGCAACTCATCCCGAAGAGTTTGAGCAAGCGAAACAACAGGTTGCAGACAAAGTAGACGAGAGTCTGACGGACCATCCAGTAAGTACACCACAGGCATAAGCATCATTCTAATTTTGAAGGAAGAAAGGTTCCATAATCCATGATGTTTGATTACCTTATCGTTGGTGCAGGATTTGCAGGAAGCGTTCTTGCTGAACGTCTTGCCAGCCAAAGCAACAAGAGCGTCTTGCTGCTTGACAAGCGGAACCATATTGGTGGCAATGCCTATGACTACTATAACGAAGATGGCATTCTCGTCCACAAATACGGCCCGCACATCTTTCACACCAACGCATTGCCGGTCGTCGAGTACCTCTCTCAATTCACAGCATGGAGGCCCTACCAGCATCGTGTGCTTGCAAGTGTCGATGGGCAACTCGTCCCTATTCCTATCAATCTGAATACGATCAACACACTCTATGGCTTGCATCTGACCTCGTTCCAACTCGAAGAGTTCTTTGCCTCCGTTGCTGAGCCGCGAGAGTCCATTCGCACGTCAGAGGATGTGGTCGTGAGCAAGGTAGGGCGCACACTCTATGAGAAGTTTTTTCGCAACTACACGCGCAAGCAGTGGGGACTCGATCCTTCAGAACTTGATGCAAGCGTGACTGCACGTGTTCCAACTCGGACGAACCGTGATGATCGCTACTTCACAGATACGTATCAGGTCATGCCGTTACATGGATATACGCGGCTCTTTGAGAAGATGCTATCTCACCCGAACATTAAGATTATGCTGAATACCGACTATCATGAGATCGTAGACGCTGTTTCCTATCGAGCGGTGATCTACACGGGTCCTATTGATGAGTTCTTTCATTTTTGCTATGGGCATCTGCCGTATCGCTCATTGGATTTCGAGTTCCAAACGCTCAATACTCCCATGCAGCAACCAGTCGCAGTGGTGAACTATCCCAACGATTATGCATACACACGTTCAACTGAGTTGAAATACCTGACAGGCCAAGAGCATGCGAAAACAACGCTCGTGTACGAGTACCCGAAAGCACATGGCGATCCCTACTATCCCATTCCTCGTCCTGAGAACACCGAGATGTACAAGCAGTATAAGGTGCTTGCGGAAGCAACAGAGGGAGTTCACTTTGTAGGGCGGCTCGCAACCTATAAATACTACAACATGGATCAGGTGATAGGACAAGCATTGAGCGTCTTCAACAAACTGTGCCAAGCAGATGTAGAGGATACATACAACGAAACATTCCTCTCTCCAACTGTGTGAGGGAGAAATCGTTTCGGATGCATGCACATGAGATCATGAGAAAAACCTCTCACCTCGATCGGTGAGAGGAGCAGAGAGTCGAGAACAAAAAGGAGTTTGTATGTCCACACCGCAGATACCTGAGGAAACACCTCGTGTCTCCGTGCTGATGCCCACCTTTAACCAGGCATCGTTCATTCAGAGAGCACTGAAAAGCCTGTGTGCCCAAACGCTCTCTGACTGGGAACTCGTCATTGTGAACGATGGGTCGAACGATGCGACTCATGAGCTGTTACGACCTTACCTAAGTGATACACGTATTCACTACCACCGCCTACATGAAAATCGGGGTTTGGGTGCCGCACTCAACGTGGCACTCGCCCTTGCGAAAGCACCATTGATCGCGTATCTCCCCTCCGACGACATCTATTATGCCGATCACCTGGAGTCTCTGGTAGGGTGCATGCATGAGCATCCTGCAGCGGTCCTCGCGCATTCGGGCGTGCGGAGTGAGGTGCGTATCCCCGGAAGAGGAGTTACAGACACGTCTTCACGAGGACAGATGCAGGACGTTGCACTCCAGCTGGTGCAGGTGATGCACCGCCGTACTTCAGATAAGTGGATGGAACGTGACGAGTTGGTCACGGACGATCTGGACCGCATGTTCTGGTCGAAGTTGCGTTTGCAGGGAAGTTTTGTGGGGAGCAATTCCATTTCATGTCAGTGGGTGGATCATCCACTCCAACGGCACAAAATCCTCCAGGAACCATTAGGAGGCATCAATCCGTATCGTTCATACTATCAACCCAAGCATCCCCTGCACTTCCACACAACAAAGGGTAATGACACGAACGAGGTTACATACTACCAACGTTTTCGTGAGCGGCCTGATACTCCACGTGCCTCAGATGGTCTCAAGATTTTGCTCGTGGGAGAGCTTGCGTTCAATTCCGAACGCGTTCTCGCATTGGAGGAACGTGGTCATACACTCTATGGGTTGTGGACACCAGATGGACACTGGTTTCATATGGTGGGACCTGTTCCCTTTGGACATGTGAAGGACGTGCCGAGGGCAGGATGGCTTGAGGCGATACAACAGGTGAAGCCGGATGTTATCTACGCACTCCTAAACTGGGAGACGGTACCATTCGTGCACGATGTATTGATGGAGAACCCAGGCATTCCCTTTGTCTGGCATTTTAAGGAAGGTCCTTTTGATTGTATCGCCAATGGAACATGGTCGAAGCTTCTTGATCTGTACACGTACGCGGATGGGCAAATCTTTTGTAACGCGGAAACGCGGGACTGGTTCAACACGGCCTCACCGGGGCTAGTACATGAGGATCAGTCGCTTCTGCTTGATGGAGACCTTCCCAAGCGTGAGTGGTTTGCGGGGGACCTGTCACCATTGCTCTCAGCCGTTGATGGAGACGTGCATATGGTCATGGCAGGCGGTATTGTTGGGTTACAACCAGCAGTGGTGGGTCAACTTGCCCAGCGCAATATTCACCTGCACTGCTATGGTGATTTCTACCGCAGAGTCGCTCGCCCCTGGATGGAAGAAGTGCAACGACTCGCCCCTGAGCACTTGCATCTGCATTCCCAGGTCAGTCAAGAGCAGTGGGTGTCCGAGTTTTCGCAATATGATGCAGGGTGGTTGCACATTTTCAAAAGTACAAATGCAGGGGATATGTCACGCGTGGACTGGCCTGACTTGAATTACCCTGCTCGTCTTGCCACTCTCGCGTCCGCAGGAGTCCCTTTTGTGCAATATGATAATTCAGGCTCCATCGTTGCAATGCAGGCACTTGCGCGCGAACACAACTTGGGACTTGTCTATAAGGACATTGAACAGTTAGCTGAACAATTGCATGAGAGAAAGAACATGTTGCGCTTGCGAGAGAATGTTTGGAAGCAACGTGAACAATTCACCTTCGATTACCATGCTGATCGCTTAGTCGATTTTTTTCGACAGGTGATCGAAAAACGGCATGCGTCTTCAACTCGTGTGACCCATCAGAGAAAGGATTACGCGTACAAGAGTATGTAATCTTTATGCACAAGGAGACACAGCAGGCCCTTGACATGGTGAAGTGTCAAGGGCCTGCTGTGTCTCCTTGTAACATTTCTGATGACTGACTGTATGAGAACGTAGTGGTTCACATTTCATGGAAGTTGTAAGATGTACAAAGTGGAAGCAAAAACAATACGAGTGAAGAGACTGAAAGTGTTTGGCAGGCTCGTAGTACTATTACTGAGAGAGTAGAAGGAAAAAATAGGTGATACAAACCCATGAATATACAGGTCATCCACGCCCACAACTCACACGCGCTCAGTGGATGGATTTAAGCGGTCCTTGGGGATTTTCGTATGATGAGGCTGATCGTGGACTCGATGAGGCATGGTATGAGCGCACAGATACCTATACGCGCACTATTCAAGTCCCTTTTCCTCCTGAGTCACCTGCAAGCGGCATTGGCGAGACAGGATTTCATCCCATTGTGTGGTATCGACGCACGTTTTCCGTCCCCGCAGAGTACAAAGGGAAGCGATTACTGCTGCACTGCGGTGCGGTAGATTATCGCGCTCATGTCTGGGTTAATAACAAGCTTGTGGTGACGCATGAGGGTGGACAGACACCCTTTCACGCAGATATCACTGCCGCATTACATGCTGATGGTGAGCAGGTGGTCGTCATCCGTGCAGAGGACGACCCAACAGACTTGGCTCAACCGCGCGGCAAACAAGATTGGCAGGAGCACCCTCATAGTATTTGGTATAACCGTACAACTGGTATCTGGCAACCCGTCTGGCTTGAGCCAGTCGCTCCGACACATATCTACCGTATACGCTGGACGCCGGACCTTGAAAATGGACTGATTGGGATGATGGTGACACTTGAACGACAAGACGAGCAGCATCTCCGTCTGCGTGCTCAATTCAAGCTGCAAGACACCTTCCTGGCTGACGATACCTACACCGTGCAAGGGACAGAAGTACAGCGTCAGATTGCCTTTGATAAAGCTGGGATGGCGAACAGAGATGCACTTTTGTGGTCGCCAGCGCAACCAAACCTCGTTAATGTGAAGTTGACGGTGTTGCACGATGATGAGATCGTGGATGAGGTAGAGAGCTATGTTGGCTTGCGGAGTGTCGGGGTCGAGAACGGACGGTTTATGCTCAATGGGCGGCCCTACTACCTCCGTTTTGCACTGGAGCAAGGCTACTGGCCCCAGTCATATCTAGCAGCTCCAAGTGATGAGGCATTACGTCATGAAGTGCAAATGACAAAAGACTTGGGTTTCAATGGAGTACGCATTCACCAGAAGGTGGAAGACCCACGCTATCTCTACTGGTGTGATCGCCTTGGCCTCTTAGTCTGGGGAGAGATGGCAAACGCCTATATCTTCACGCCTACTGCTGTAGAGCGGATGATGCGAGAGTGGCTGGATGTGCTCAAGCGAGACTACAATCATCCCTGCATCGTGGCGTGGGTCCCCTTTAACGAGAGTTGGGGTATTCCCAACGTGGCACATGATTCAGCACAACGTGATTACGTGCAGGCAATATACCACATCACCAAGACGCTCGATCCCACACGTCCCGCAATTGGGAATGACGGGTGGGAGCACCTTGTGAGTGACATCTATGGAGTTCACGACTACTCCTTTGAAGGAAAGATGCTGCGTGCCCGCTACGGTAGCACTGAAATAGTAGAGCAGACACTGCACAAGGTGCAACCTGCGTATCATGAAGTGATGTTGCCCGGCAATACTCATACGAATGAGCCAATCATGCTAACGGAGTGCGGTGGTATCATCTTTCATCCGCGGTCTGACACTCCCTCATATGGCTACTACGTCGTGAACGATGCTGAAGCCTTTTTGACAAAATATAAGGAGATCATCGACGCAATCGTAGAGAGTTCAGCCATCGCTGGCTTTTGCTATACACAATTAACCGACACGGGCCAGGAAACCAACGGCTTGTTGACAGCAGAACGCGAACCAAAGATCGATCCAGCAGCTCTTCGTGAGATCACCGGACGCGCCTCAAGTTCGATTCCAGGGGATGTGATTGGTCAGATGCTCAGCGTCCAAAGTGTCACACCCTTTGCTGGAAATTAGTGGTATGACTCGTAGTATGTCACGTCGTCCCTCCCTATAGTACGAACAGCAAGACCGTTTCAAACATATCTGCATCTGCTATATCTCTTTCCAGAGACATAGCAGATGCAATAAGGAAGGAATACAACAGAAACGCAACCTTTTATGCTCTATCGTATCTCACGGTATCGCCGAGAATGCTGTCGATCTGCTTGAGCACATCATCAGAAAGCGTGATATCTGCCGCTTTGACGTTCTCTTCGACTTGCTGCACTTTTGTAGCGCCAATGATTGCAGAGCTAACGTTCTCCTGACGCAATATCCACGCGAGTGCAAGGTTTGACATAGTGTATCCCTGCTGTTTCGCAAATTCTTGCAGGTTCTGTACGGCGGTCAGCGTCTTATCGCTCATGAGGTCCTTCATGAACATGTTCTGCTTTTCATTTGCGGCACGTGTACCCTGCTCCGGCTGCTGTCCTGGCTTGTATTTGCCAGTGAGAATACCTTGTGCAAGAGGTGAGAAGACGACCTGTCCGATGCCCTCGCGCTCACACAATGGCACGATCTCTTGCTCAATATAGCGTGTCAACATATTGTACACAGGCTGGTTAGAAACGAGTTTGTGTAGATGTTGTTCGTGAGCAATGCCAACGGCATCGGCGATTTGTGCCGCCGACCACTCCGAAACACCAGCATACAGAATTTTACCTTGTGAGACCAGATCGTCGAGGGCACGTAGTGTCTCCTCAAGTGGTGTCTCGGTATCGTAGCGATGGCACTGATACAGGTCGATGTAGTCCGTCCCAAGACGACGCAGACTTGCATTGCACTGCTCCATAATGTGCTTGCGCGAGAGACCCCGATCATTGGGACCATCACCCATCGGGAAATACACTTTTGTTGCCAGCACATACGAATCGCGTGGAAACTCTTGCAGTGCCCTTCCAACAACAGCCTCCGTCTTGCCACGATTATATCCGTTCGCAGTGTCAAAGAAATTGACGCCGAGATTATAGGCTGCATGAATGCATTCAATCGCGGTCTTTTCTTCCACCGAATCGCTATACGTCAGCCAACTACCCAGGCTAATCGCGCTCACACGTACTCCAGCACTCCCCAAATGTCTATACTGCATTGTTTTGTTGCTCCTCGCTTAATTCGACCCACCAATGGGATCAATGATGTTTATCGGTAGGGGCGGCAATTCATTGCGCCCAGAGATGGGGGAGGCAGAGGGGCAACACCTTGGCAACAAATTCTCTTCCCTAACGTGTCCCCCTCCCAGCCCATCTTTGGGCGCAATGAATTGCCGCCCCTACCGATAATTTTTTCTCTATCGTTACGGTATGGCATGGCAAGTCATCATGTCAAGGTCAAGCGTAGGGCTACAGTCCTATCCATTTGGTGAAATTACACATTTTCAGTATCCTATACATAAGCTCAATGGATAGGCAAAACATAGGGGCATGTATATATGGAGGAAGAGATTGTGGATACGCATAAAAGTAGCAGTGGCGAGCAAAAGACGACAGAACGAGAGGCCATCCCTGGCACTCCTATTGTACGGGGCAATACTCCCCGCCCGTTCATGTATAACACGATGACAACAATACCACCAAGCCAATTACCAGAAGAACAATTATCTCAAGATGCTCATGAAACGTTTTCTACCGTCTCAGCTTTTCCTACAAAGCCACCATCTGCACCGCCATTACCGGAGGAGCCAGATGACTATAGCGAATCGGGGGAGTTGCCCACATCTAGTAAAGACACCTCTTCTGACGTGGAGACTTTTGCGTGGCTTTTCGAGTATGGTCTTGAAATGGATAGTACACTTCTGAACACACCAGAACGACTTGACGGCCTTGCACTGCTCTATGGTCCAGCCGTTTTGAAAGGCTATAAACTCCTCCTGGGAAGCTATGAGGTTGCGGGCGGAGGAGAACGAACGGCGACAACTATCGTTCCTGATACTCGGCCTGATGCCGAAGTATGGGGGGTGCTATATCGCGTTCCACAGTCCATAACGCAAGCGCGAGGCGATGAAGCAGCACTTTTGGACATCGTGCATGTGCAACCCCAAAGCAACATACAAGTGATGCATGTGGTAGTGCAAGAAAGCTATCGCAATCGTACACTCTCCTGTATCACCTATGCCTGGCAAGATACCACGACGCTTCAACCTTTCTCAATAAAGGAATACGATGCCCTGGATGTCTATATTCGTCGTCTCACCTCAATCGCCAAAAAGCAGAAGCTGCCTGATGCCTATAGTAGAAATTTGGCGCATCTCGCTATACTTCCAGCCATACCCGATACTCCTTCTGCGCAGAGTCCACAAAAAGAGGCATCGTCACCTTTGCTCACTCCCATAGCGGAGCAACAGACAGAACCACTTGTGCTACCTGTTAAGAAGTTAGAAAAATCTGCACGCCTGCAAGATACATCTCCGCTTATCCGTCAGGTACAGCGTGTACCAATTAAGGCATATCCTCAGCGTTGGTTTGTTGCCTTTGCGCTCTATCTCTGCTGCCTTCTGCTGGCGGTGCTTGCGTTCGCCATTGTGCAAGGCATAGGTATCGCAAATGACGTTTTAAACGAACATTTCACGCTCCTCAGCGTTCCGTGGCTTGTCCTGATCTACGGTCTTTTGGGCGGCTGCGTCAGTAGTATCGTTACGCTAGGACGTATCGCGCAGCCAGTCGATGCACCTGTTTTTGTCATCATCACATGGTTCACGCGTCCGTTCGTCGGTGCGGTCCTCGCCCTCTTCGCCTACCTCCTGCTCAATAGTGGTATCTTCCTGCCCGCCAACACCGCGACAGGAGGACAGCACCAAGCCCTGTTTTTGCTGATTGGGGCATTGGCTGGTGTATGCGAGGGTTGGCTATTCTTGCGGAAACAGTAATGTTTGCATCACTTCCATAAACATGGTTCATTGCCAACAGGGTGTAATAGAATTAGACTCCTACAGTGTACATACAGGACGCCCTTCAACAGAGATTTTGAGGAAAGAACGGCTGTAGTAGTCTGTCAAAGTACATTTGGTACCGAAACTAGGGCGCCCGCAAGGGGA